>JAJKIV010000001.1 GCA_021154285.1 Gemmatimonas sp.
CAACTTGCGGACTACGTCGACGGCGCCCTCGTCTACGCGGGCCGAGCCGGCACAGGGTTCAACGACGGACTCCTGCGCGAGCTGCGCGCGATGCTGGATCCTCTCGTGCGCCGCGACCCGCCGTGCCATGGGCCGGCGGTCAAGCCCGGTGCGGAGCCCATGCCGAGCCAGGCAATCCTGGAAACGAAGACCACGAGGTGGACGGAGCCCGTACACGTTGTGGAAGTCCGGTTTCGGGAGTGGACGCCTGACGGCGTGCTGCGACACCCTGCGTTTCTCCGGCTGAGAACCGACAAGCGGCCCCACGACTGCGAGCGTCAGGGCTGGCTCAGCCCGGGAACGACTGCACCCCGAGCGGCGGCACCTAACGATGGCGGTTCGGCGCCGACGGCCGTCGCGGAGCCATCGGCGCCGGAAGCGCCTGCCCCACCAAAGTCGCCACAGAAGACCATCAACATCTCGAACCCGAACAAGATCTTCTGGCCGGCCGAGCAGTACACGAAAGGCGACCTGATCGACTACTACCGATCGGTCTCGCAATGGATTCTGCCATACCTGCGCAACCGTCCGGTTGTCATGACGCGCTTCCCGGACGGGATCGATGGGAAATCCTTCTACCAGAAGGACGCTCCCGAGTTCGCGCCCGACTGGATTCGCACCGTCCCGATCTGGAGCAACGACACGCAGCGCGATATTCGTTACTTCGTCTGCGACGACGAGGACTCGCTGGTCTACATCGCGAACCTTGGCGCGATTCCGCTGCACATCTGGGCGAGTCGCGTGGGAACGCTCGAGCAGCCGGACTGGTGCGTGCTCGATCTCGACCCGAAGGAAGCGCCGTTCTCCGATGTGATCCGGTGCGCGCAGTCGCTCCATCGCATCTGCGAGGCGGCCGGGCTGCCCAACTACGTCAAGACGACGGGAAAGACCGGGCTGCACATCATGCTCCCGCTGGGCCGTCAGATCACGTACGCTCACTCCCGTACGTTAGGCGAGCTGCTCGCCCGGCTCGTGATTCGCGAGCTCGGCGACGTGGCCACGATCACTCGGCACGTTACGAGGCGCGGTGACAAGGTCTACCTCGACTACCTGCAGAACCGGCACGGTCAGCTGATCGTCGCGCCGTTCATCGTGCGGCCGCTCCCCGGCGCCACGGTGTCGATGCCGCTCGTGTGGGATGAGGTGGACATGTCGCTCGATCCTCGCGCGTTCACGATCCGGACGGCGATAGACCGCATGGAGAAGATCGGAGCGGACCCGATGGTTCCGGTCCTGACGGAGTCGCCGGACCTCGGGGCGGTATTGGGAAAGCTTGCGGAACTGATGAAAGCCTAAACTATGAAAAACTGGACCATACAGGTTGGCGACGAGACGACCAGCGCGATCTACGATCCGGCGCCTAACGGCGACACGTCGACCGTGTTCGTCTGCGCGCACGGCGCGGGCGGCAACATGGCCGACAAAAGCATGATCGCGGTGACACGAGCGCTCGGCGCACGCGGACTCTCGACCGTTCGCTTCAATTTCCTGTACAAGGAGAAGCGTTCGAGCCGGCCGGACCCGATGCCAAAGCTCAAGGACACGACCACCGCCGTCGTCGCGCGCGCGCGCGCGGAGCTCGAGCCGAAGACGCTGATCATCGGCGGCAGGTCCATGGGCGGGCGAGCTGCGTCCATGCTCGCGGCCGACGGCTTGGACTGCTCGGGCCTCCTCCTGCTCGCCTACCCACTCCACCCTCCAGGCAAGCCCGATCAGCTGCGGGACGCACACCTGCCCTCAATCCGCGTCCCGGTCCTGTGCGTCAATGGCACTCGCGACCCGTTTTGCACGCCGGAGCTCATGAAGCGGGTGCTCGAGCGTGTAAGGACACCGTGGGAAATGCTGTGGCTCGACGGCGCGGACCATAGCTTCCATGTGCTCAAGAGCTCCGGGAAAACCGATGCACAGATCATGACCGAGGTCGCAGACGCTGCCGAGAAATGGGCCGCAACGGTTCGGTCGCGTTGAGCGATCGTGAGGTGACCCGCGAAGAGTCCGGGTGGGCCGACCCATTGGACGTGCTCGATGTGCTCGGGCATCGATATCCGTTCCTGCTGGTGGATCGGCTACGTGTCGTGGAGTCCGGGAGGCGCGCTCAGGGCCTCAAGCGCGTGACGACGGGAGACTGGTGGAGTGAGGCGGCCGACTCCGGGTTGTGGGAGATGCCGGGGACGCTCGTCGTCGAGGCGCTGGCGCAAACCAGCGCCGCCGTGCTGATCGGCCTGGTGAACGAATCGCGAGGCGCCGTGGGCTATTTCGCGGCCGCCGACCGCGTGCGCTTTCGGTCGCTCCCGCGCGTCGGAGACACGCTCACGCTGGCGGTCGAGCTGGTGTGGTATCGACGCGGCGTGGCCCGGCTCCGCGGCGTCGCGTCAGTCGCCGGGCGGCTGGCCGTAAGCGCAAACTTCACGACCGTCATCCGCGGCCGCGCCGCCTAACGCCAAGACACCGAGCGTATCTATGCCCGATCCTTCGACCGGCGCCACGACGCATCTGCGACCCAACGCGGGCTTATCGCGGCTCCCCGGCCCGCGCGGCGAGCGCTTCGTCGAGCTCTTCAAGCACGGCACGCTCGCGGTGGAGCTCTATGCGCCACGCGGCCATGACCCGCAGACGCCGCACACGCGGGACGAGATCTACGTCGTGGCGCAGGGCCGGGGGACGTTCTTCGACGGGTCGTCGCGGGTGTTGTTTCAGCCGGGCGACCTGCTGTTCGTCGCCGCAGGGGTCCCGCACCGGTTCGAGAACTTCAGCGATGACCTCGCGGTGTGGGTGATGTTCTACGGGCCCGAAGGCGGCGAGTCTACGGGCTGACGCTCGAGCGTGGCAGCGTGAGGCCGTAGACTCCTGGTGTGGGCACCCCGGACCGTCCGGCGCCTAACGTGACCGCTTGCGGCGGGCCGGCCGGCGCCCGGCCACGCGGTCGACATTATCCCGATTCTCGTCTACGAGCTCACTGACGTGCTCGCCGAGCTGTCCAGCCGTCGCACCGGTGTCCTCCACCGCGCCACCCAAGCGGACGTCATCGCGAATGATATCGGTGCCGTTTGGGTCGGTCTCGAGATCGTCAACGTCAGCCTGCTTTACCTTGAAGTTTCCGGACGTGTCGCGGCCGTTGTGCGTTTTCCTGCGCTCCGACATCGAGGGGCTCCTGGTTGATGGCGTTGTTGGCTCGCTGGGGCGGATTGCCGCAGCGTCACTGCCGACGAGAAGCCAAGCAAGGCCCAGACCTTCGAACCGAAGACCGCAGACGGGAGAGAACGGCAGATGGGAGGCAGCAACAGGCCTGGCACGCCGCGAGCGCGGCGCTGGTGGACCGAGCGTCAGGATGGCATATGTCAGTACGAACCCGCCACCAGACAAATGGCCTCCACCCGTCGCGACTTCCTCCAACAAACCGCCGCGGCCGCCACCGCTGCCACGCTCGGTCCGATCACTTCGACCGCCGAGGCGCTCGGCTCCGTCGACCGCGCGCCTGCCGCTGGCGTGCCCGATTCCAGCCGCATCCGCGCTGTCCCCGTTCCGGCCACGCGCGTCCGTGTGTTAGGCGGCCCACTCAAACGGGCCCAGAACCTTACGGCCAAATACCTGCTGGAACTCGAGCCCGATCGGATGCTCGCGTACTACCGCGTCCGCGCCGGGCTTCCGCAGAAGGCCGAGCCGTACAGTGGGTGGGATGGAGGAGGCCGGAACCTCACCGGCCACATCGCCGGCCACTACCTCTCTGCCGTGAGCCTCATGTACCTCGCAACCGGCGATGCGCGGTTCAGGCAGCGGGCGGACTACGTCGTGCGCGAGCTTGCAACGGTTCAGGACAAGCACGGGGACGGTTACCTCAGCGCACTCGAAGGTGGCCGCGAGGCATTCGCGGCGCTATCGAAGGGGGCTATCCGCTCCACCGCCTTCGACCTGAACGGTCTCTGGTCGCCGTGGTACACACTTCACAAAACCTTCGCGGGACTGCGCGACGCACATCGGCACGTCGGGAACGAGACCGCGCTGCGGGTGGAGACGAAATTCGCCACGTGGGCCGAAGGCGTCCTCGCGCCGCTCGACGACGCGCAGATCGCCGCCATGCTCAACACCGAGCACGGCGGGATGAACGAGGTGTTTGCCGACCTGTACGCCGACACCGGCGACCGTCGCTGGCTCGACCTGTCATACCGGTTCGAGCATCACGAGCTCACCGACGCGCTCAAGCGCCATCAGGACAACCTGAACGGGAAGCATGGGAACTGTCAGATCCCGAAGCTGATCGGCTCCGCGGCTCGTTATGCATACGTGGGAGACGCGGGCGACCTCATCGCCGCGTCGTTCTTCTGGGATCGTGTCACGCAGCACCACAGCTACGCGACCGGCGGCCACGGATTGGCCGAGTACTTCGGTCCGCCCGACCAGCTGGGCGCGCGTGTTGATGGTCGCGCGTGCGAGTCGTGCAACACGTACAACATGCTCAAGCTGACGCGTCGCCTGTTCTCGTTCCGTCCCGACGCGTTTTACGCCGACTTCCAGGAGCGCGCGATCTTCAATCACGCCCTGGCGTCCATCGATCCGGACTCCGGCCGCACGTCGTACATGGTTCCGGTGGGTCGAGGCGTTCAGCAGGAATATCAGGACATGGTGCGGAGCTTCACCTGCTGCGTGGGCACCGGGATGGAGAATCACGGCCTGTACGGCAACGGCCTTTACTACGAGTCGGCGGATACGCTGTGGGTCAACCTGTTCGTGCCGTCCACGGCGCAGTTCACGTTAGGCAGTGTTCGGCTGGAGATGGACACGAGCTTCCCCGAGGGCGACAACGCGACGATCCGCCTGACGCTTCCCACGCCGAAGGCGCTCACGCTCGCTGTTCGCCGCCCTAGCTGGGCCGGCGACGACTTTGGCATCCGCGTGAACGGCCAGGCCGTCGATCAACCGCGACTCGCCGCGCTCCGAGCCGGGCCGGCCGGCGGTCGGGACGTCCCGATCGACCGGCCGACAATTCAGCCGAGCACCTACGTCGACCTGCGGCGAACGTGGAAGTCGGGAGACACGGTGGAGATCACGTTTCGAAAGTCTCTCCGACTCGAGCCTACGCCCGATCGCAAAACGGTCACGGCCATCATGTGGGGCCCGCTCGCGCTCGCGGGCGACCATGGGACTCGAGTGGAAGGCCGTGAGGAAACCTCGGACGGCGCCGCGACCGTCCCGCCACCACCGCCACCGGTTCCGGTGCTGGTCGCGGCGGGTCGCCCGCTCGACGAGTGGCTCAAACCTGCCGGCTCGCGCGAAGGCGACTTCCGTGCGACCGCGGTCGCCCACATCCCCGGCGCACCGGGCACGGCAACGGACGTCACGCTCACACCGTTCTACCGGACGCATGGGCGCCGCTACAGCATCTACGTCGACCTCATAACGCCGCCGGAGCTCGCGGCCAGAGACGCGGAAATCGCGACCGAGCGCGAGCGGGTCCGTCGGCTCGAGACGGCGACGTTAGGCTTCGTGCAGCCGGGCAACGCCGAGCGCGATCGCCAGTTCAACTATCAAAGCGACCCGGCCAATCGCCCCATCCAGGAGGCGGCCGGGCGCGCGAGCCGCGCCGGCACGGGCTGGTTCTCGTTCGACATGCCGGTCGACGGCTCGGGTGAGGTTGCGGTCGTCGTGACCTATCTCAACGATTTCGGGCTCCCGCCGGCGTCGGGGAACTTCGAGATCCTCGTGGACGGGACGTCGATTGGACGGTTCGAGCCTAACGCGTCGGCGGTGGGCTTTTACGACGCTCGATACGCTGTACCCACGGACCTGGCGCGCGGGAAGGCGAAGGTCACCGTCCGATTCCAGGCGTCGCAGGGTGGTCGCATCGCGCCCGTATTCGCGGTCCGAACCATTCGGCCCACGGGCGCATGATAGGGCGCACGCTATTCGCCCTCACGTTCATCGCGGCCGCAAGGCTGGTTGCGCAAAGCGCGTCGGCCGGAAAGATCGAGGCGCACACGGTGTTCGATTCGACCTACCGCCGGTCGCGCCAGGTCTGGGTCTACACGCCGGCCGGCTACGACGCCAAGGCGATGACGCCGTATCCGCTGATCATCGCGTTCGATGGCGATGAGTACCGGGACACGATGCCGCTGCCGATGGTCCTCGATACGCTGCTCGCGACCAGGAAGGCGCCCGCGTTCGTAGCAGTGCTCATCGACAACGGCGAGGGCGCCGTCCGCATCGCGGACCTCGGGAACGCTCCCCGCATGGCCGATTTTCTGGTAAAGCAACTCGTGCCGTGGGTTCGAAAAGGGTGGCGAGTCACGACGGACCCGAAGCGTGTGATCATCACGGGATCGAGCGCTGGCGGGCTGGCGGCGTCGTATGTGGCCTTTGTGCATCCGCAACTCTTCGGGAACGTGTGGTCGCAGAGCGGCGCCGTCTGGCGTGGCACCGACGGATCCAATGGCGCGCCGTACGAGTGGCTGACGGCGCAGGTGAAGGCGGCTCCGCCGAAGCCTGTCCGGTACGTGCTCGATGTCGGCGCGCTGGAGGACCACGCGACGTTAGGTGGCGCCGGTCCGAACTTCCTGGATGCGAGCCGCCGATTTCGCGACGTGCTCAGGGCCAAGGGTTACGACGTCACCTACACCGAAGTTCCCGGCGGCAACCACGCACCCCAGTGGTGGAAAACGCGGCTGGCCGATGGCATCGTTCTGCTCAGTGCCGGCTGGTCGAGTCGTTAGGTACCGCCGGCGTCACCACGTCTCGAACCGCCAATGCGACGACACTCGACCAACCTCTTTGACGCAGTTGGATGCACGCTCGCCCTGGCGACCACCGCGGCGTCTGCCGCGGGCCAGGTCACGCACACGCCGCAGACCAGCAATACCGACGCGCTGCTGATCGCGGTCAGCGCCGTCAACGATCAAACCGTCTGGGTCAGCGGAGCGAAGGGCACGTATCTCCGAACGACCGATGGCGGCACGACCTGGCACGCGGCACGCGTGCCCGGCGCGGATTCGCTCCAGTTCCGCGACGTGCACGCGGTCGACGCGAATACGGCGTATCTGCTGAGCATCGGCAACGGCAGCCAGTCCCGGATCTACAAGACGACGGATGCCGGCGCGACCTGGAAGCGCCAGTTCACGAATCCGGACTCCGCCGGGTTCTACGATTGCATGGACTTCTGGGACGCCCGACGGGGGCTCGTCATCGGCGACGCGATCGGCGGCGACGTCGCGATCCTGCGCACGACCGACGGCGGCGCGACCTGGTCACGCCTTCCGCCGGCGGGTCTACCGCGCGCGCAACCTAACGAGGGAAGCTTCGCGGCCAGCGGCACGTGCCTCGTGACGAAGCCGGGCGGTCATGCCTGGATCGTGGCCAGCAACGCCGACCACGGCCGCGTCCTTCACACGGCGGACTACGGCGCCACGTGGTCGGTCGACACGCTGCCACTGACCACGCGCGCCGGCTCGGGCCCGCAGTCCATCGCCTTCCGCGACGCGAGACACGGCATGGCCCTCGGCGGCGGAAGCGCCGCCCGACCAGGCGACGCGTTCACCGCGACGACGAGCGACGGCGGAAAGTCCTGGGTCGCCCGGACCAGCGTACCTCTCAAGACAGGCGCCTGGGGCGGCGTCTACGTGCCGAATGCGAAGCGCCCGACGGTGGTCGTCGTCGGGCCCGCGGGTGCGGTCTGGTCGAACGACGACGGAGCCACGTGGACTCCGATCGACTCGCTCAACTACTGGTCCGTCGGCTTCGCGTCGCCCCGCGCGGGCTGGGCCGTGGGGACGCAGGGCCGGATCACCAAGGTCTCGGGCTTCTGAGTGCTGCCGATGGACCCTTCCGAGCTTCCCGGTGTGCTCGCATTTCTTCGAGCCGCGGAACGCCTCAAGAGCACCACACGAACAGGCTTCACGTCCACCGGCCAACAGGAAAGCGTCGCCGAACATACGTGGCGCCTCTGCCTCATGGCACTCGTGCTGAGGCACGCATTCCCGCCGATCGACTTCGCGAAGCTCGTGAAGATCTGCATCATCCACGATCTTGGCGAAGCGGTTCACGGCGACGTGTCGGCGCCGGAACAGGCGCGCCGGGCCGCCGCAGGCGCCACAGCAGGCAAGGCCGAGCAGGAACGTCGAGACCTGCTCGAACTCCTCACCCCGCTCCCACCGGAAGTCCGCGATGAAATCACGGCGCTCTGGGACGAGTACGAGGCTGCACAGTCGCTCGAAGCGAAGCTCGCCAAGGGGCTCGACAAGCTCGAGACCATCATGCAGCACAACCAGGGATTGAATCCGTCCGACTTCGATTACCGGTTCAACCTCGGGTACGG
>JAJKIV010000002.1 GCA_021154285.1 Gemmatimonas sp.
ACCGAGCGGCGCACTGAAGTCGCCGTCCTCGCGGGTGGGTGCTTCTGGGGCGTCGAGGACATCCTGCGCGATGTGGCCGGTGTGATAGATACCGACGTGGGCTATACGGGCGGCTGGCTCGAGAATCCCACGTACCACGACACGCACGATAGCCGGTCGGGGCACGCCGAATCGGTCCGCATAACATTCGATCCGGCGGTGCTCAGTTACGAGGACTTGCTCGAGCAGTGGTTCTTCCGCCTGCACGACCCGACCACGCTCAACCGCCAGGGCAACGACGTCGGAACGCAATACCGATCGGCGATTTTCCCCCAGACGCCCGAACAGAAACAGATCGCCGAGCGGGTGATCGCGCGCGTGCAGGCGTCCGGCAAGTGGAAGCGCCCGATAACGACGTCGATCGAGCCGGCGTCCACGTGGTACAGTGCGGAGGCATACCACCAGGACTATCTGCGCAAGAATCCCGGCGGGTACACCTGCCATTTCCTGCGAGACTGATCGGCGCGCGTCGTTAGGCCCCGGGATCTTTCGTTCAGCTCAGCGTGCTCGACATAGTCGAGAGCGACCACGTTCGCGGCACTGCCACGGCACCAGCCACGGTGGTCGTCTACGGCGACTACGAGTGTCCGCACACGCGCGCACTCGAGTTGGTGCTGACCCGCCTGCGGAGCCGGGAGCCTAACGCCTTCCGTACGGTGTTTCGCAATTTCCCGCTCCGCGAAATCCATCCTCACGCGCAGCAGGCCGCGGAGGCCGCCGAAGCGGTGTCTGCGCTTGCCGGTCCCGACGCATTCTGGGCCAAGCACGATGGGCTGTTCGCTCATCAGGACCAGCTCGATCGCGCGGGCCTCGAGCGCCGGGGAGCCGAGGCCGGCGTCGATCCGGGAGTACTGTGGGCCGCCATTGACGCCGGCAAATCCGCGGACCGCGTTGACCGAGACGTGGAGAGTGGGGTCGCGAACGGCGTCGACCGCACACCTTCGGTCTTCATCAACGGAGAGCGCTATCTCGGGCCGCGGGACGTCCCAAGTCTGCAGCACGCTGTGACGCCGACCCGCCAGTAGGAGACTCCGTGCCCCAGCGTGTCTTGGTCACCGCCGGCGCATCCGGCATCGGCCGTGAGATCGCCCGCGCATTCCACGAGGGCGGCGCCGCGGTGTTCGTGTGTGACGTGGACACCAGCGGGCTTGCGGAGCTCGAGCGGGAGCTACCGGGCGTGCGCACAGCGACGTGCGACATCGGGAACCGTGCAGACGTTAGGCGGATGATGGTGGCCGGAGTCGCCTCACTCGCCGGGCTGGACGTGCTGGTGAACAACGCCGGCACCGCCGGCCCGACCGCTCCGGTTGAACAGTACGATCCCGAAGCGTGGGACACAGTCATGAGGGTCAACCTAACGGGCACCTTCGACGTCACTCGGCTCGCCATCCCGCACCTCAAGCGATCGGATGCGGGCGTCATCATCAACATGTCGTCGGTGGCGGGGCGCCTCGGCTATGCCAACCGGAGTGCGTATTCCGCGAGCAAGTGGGGGCTCATCGGCTTCACCAAGACCCTCGCCATCGAGCTCGGCGAGTTCGGAATCCGCGCCAACGCGATCCTGCCGGGCGCCGTGGCCGGACCGCGGATCGAGCGGGTGTTCGAAGCGCGCGCGCAGGCGAGCGGCCAGACAGTGGAACAGGTGAAGGCGAGCGCAATGGCAAACCAGTCCATCAAGGGACTGGTGGACCCCCGCGACATCGCCGCGCTCGCGGTCTTCCTGGCGTCGGACAGCGCGAAGGCAATCTCCGGCCAGATACTACCGATCGACAACGACAGGCAGCAGGTATCCTGACTGGCGTTGTGGGCGAGGGAGTGGAGCGCGGCGTCACAGAATCGGAATGGATCGTGCTAGCTCCGCCTCATGAGGCGTATGGAGCGCGCGCCGACACGTCAGCGGAGGCGAAGCGTGGATCAGTCGGCCAGCGATTTAGTAGAGCAGAGCGCGCGACGCCGCACGAGGCGCGCCCGGACGAGTGGGCTCGGCTGGCTGGTGCTGGCAATGGCTCTCGCCTGTCGAGACCTGGAAGACTACGATCGGTACCAACGCGCCACCGATCGCCGCGCCCCTGCAGTCGAGGGCGTTTCCGTCGGCCTCGGCGAGGCGAACGCGCGGTTCGTGACCACTGTCGCGGGACTTCGCAACCCGGAGTCCGCTGGCTACGACTCGACAACGGACGTGTTCTTCATCTCGAACATGTCTGGTTACGGGTCGGTGAAAGACGGCAACGGCTACATCGTTCGCGTGAGTGCGAGCGACCCCAAGCAGGCGGCCGTCTTCATCCAGAGTGGTGCGAACGGTGTGACGCTCGACGCCCCGAAGGGGATGGCGATTGCCGGTGACACGCTGTGGGTTGCCGACATCGACAAGCTCCGCGGCTTTGACCGCACGACTGGCGCGCCGATCGCGACGATCGACTTCGCGCCGCAGGGCGCAATACTCCTCAACGATGTCGCCGTCGGTCCCGGTGAGCTCCGCGTGACCGACACCGGCATTCGGATGGACGACAAGGGCAACTACGTCGTCGGTCCGTCGCGTGTCTTCGCCGTCGGCGCCGGTGGGGCGATCCGGGTCGTCGCGACGGATGCGGCGGTGAAGGAGCCTAACGGGATCGCGTGGGACGCGGCGAACCACCGCTGGATCGTCGTGTCGTTCGACCAGTTCAGCTGGAACGTTGTGGCGCTCCTCCCTGCGTCCGACAGCGCACGCACGCTGCTCTCACGCGAGAAGCAGGGGAAGCTCGACGGCGTCGAGGTCCTGCCATCGGGCGGGATCCTCTACTCGTCGTGGGCGGATTCGAGCATTCACCTGCTGCGAGACGGGCGCGACCGGCAGGTGATCAGGGAGGTGATCTCTCCCGCGGGCATCGGATTCGACACGCGGCGCGGCCGCGTCGCGATCCCGATGCCGACGTTAGGGTGGGTGCAACTCTGGGCACTCGGAGATTCGGGGCGTGTTGCGGCCGCGAAGTGAGGAATGATGGGAGTGCTCCCGCTCCTCGCACGTCAGCGTCGAGCGCGGCACTCTCATTGCCTCTCCGAGTCGCAACCCTTGTTCGCCCACCGGCTGCTCCTTGGAGGTCCCAATGGAACTCGAGTCACTGCGCGCGCTGTACGTCGACGAGCTCAAGGACCTGTACAGCGCCGAGGGGCAGATCCTCAAGGCGCTCCCACGCATGGTCAAAGCCGCGTCGAGCCGCGACCTGAAAAGGGCTCTGACCGAGCATGAACGCGTCACGCGGAAGCAGGTCAAACGACTCGAGCGCATATTCAAAGACCTCGACGAGAGCCCGCGCGGCAAGAAGTGCCGCGGAATGGAAGGCCTACTCGAAGAAGGGAAGGAGCTCATTTCCGAGAAGCCGGAGCCGGACGTGCTCGACGCCGGTTTGATCTCGAAGGCGCAGCACGTCGAGCACTACGAAATCGCCGGCTACGGGACCGTGCGCGCCTGGGCCGAGCAGCTCGGCCTCGATCAGCACGTGGAGCTGCTGCAGGAGACGCTCGACGAGGAGGGTGAAGCCGATAAGAGGCTCTCGCAGCTGGCCGAGAGCTCAATAAACATCGAGGCGGCCGACACCGACGACGACGCCGTGAGCGATCGTGAGGTAGCGGTCGCGACCTCGAGAGAGATGGGTTCTCGAGGTCGCCGGACGAAAGCGTCGGGACGTCGCGGCTCCGAGATGCGCGCACGATAGCGCCGGACAACGCCGGCCATTGCTTCGCACCTCCGACGCGTTAGGTCGGCCTAACGCGTCGGAGATGTCCAGACGCCCGGCGCGCTGCGTTCGGGCGTGTGACTGCTAGTAATCGCGCGAACGTCCTCCTCCTCCTCCTCCGCCTCGGCCGCCACCGTAGCCGCCGCCACCGCCACCTCCACCTCCACGTCCGCCTTCGCCGCCCCGGCGGCTCGGCGTGCCACCACCCAGTCGAGTGACGTTCTCCGCGGCTGGGCCTTTCTGGCCCTGCACCACGTCGAACTCCACGCTCTCACCCTCGTCGAGCGATTTGAACCCACCGCCCTGGATGGCGGAGTGATGGACGAAGAGGTCCTTACTACCGTCTTCCGGGGTGATAAAGCCGAAGCCTTTGTCGTTGTTGAACCACTTCACGGTTCCCTTCGTACGCATCGCGGCGTCTCCCTAGGAGTACGAGTGTTGGAGCGAGGGCGCGGACCGAGCGACCGCGGCAGGCGCAGCATGCACCTTCCGCTCCAGCGGAGTTGCTTCACCGGAACGACTTAAGTCATTCCCGCCTGGATCGCAAGCGGCGGGAACCGGACCCCCGCCACGCGGCTGAGCGCGCCGGTTACTGGCGGTAGAGGAACCAGTCGTAGACCGCGCGCGCCGACTGCGCGAGCGCGTCCTCGAGGTCCTTCCCCTCGATCTTGCTCGACCCCTTGAGGTACAGCGCGATGGCAACGTGCGTACCGTCGGGGAGGTCGATGATCCCGACATCGTTGGCCGTGCCCGGGTACGTGCCCGTCTTGTGAGCCACGCGCGTGCCCCGTGGCAGCATCCCCTTGATGCGCCCCGCACCTGTCTCGCAGCGGTACATGATGTCGAGCATCTCCGCGGTGCGCTCGCGGTCGAGCAGCTCGCCCTTCCAGAGCTTCGTGAGCAGCGTGAGCATCGCCCGCGGGCTCGTCTGGTCGCGCGGGTCGCGCGCGTAGTAGGCCCACGCCGAGTCGCGCCGCGCCTGGCTCAGGGCTGCGAACTGACGCTCCCACTTCGCGCGGTCGAATTTGCCGTTCGTCCAGATGTCGGTGATGCCGTACGGGTTCGCGATGATCTCGGCGGTCGGGCGGTCGACGCGCATGTCGGTGATGCCGGCGTCGCGCACGCGCTTGGTGACCGCCGCGCCGCCGCCGTCGAGCGCGAGCACGAGGTCCGTCGAGTTGTTCTCCGAGAGGATGAGCATCGTCTCGATCAGGTTCCGCACCGACATCGCGAACCCCGGCTTGCGGAAGAGCAGGAACGCCTCGCTGCCGATGTGGAGGTCGGTGGTGTCCCACGCGACCATGCGGTTCAGGTCGAGCTTCCCCTGCTGGGCGAGCGTGAACGCCTGCACGGCCATGGGCACCTTGTAGGTGCTCGCCATCGGGTACTGCTCGTCGGCCTGGTAGAAGAACGTCTTCCCGCTCTCCAGGTGCATTGCGGCGACGCCGAGCCGCCCGCCACTCGTTGGCTCGATGCGAGCAATCTCCTGCGTTAGGCGCGCGGTGGACTGGGCGGCGGCGGTCGCCGCGACCGCGGCGCTCGTGGCGACGGCGAGGAGGACGTGACGCATGGGACTCCTGGGACTCCCGGGAAGTGGAGGTTCCGAAGGGCGACGGATACCGAGGCCTCAGGCTAGCCTGCGTCGCCGATGCGCGCGAGTCCGAAGTCCCATTCCAGGAGATAGAACGGATTCCCGATCTGGAGATCGGCGGCCTGGCCGGGGTCATCGCGTTTCGTAAACGGGGCGATGAGCGTTTCCTTCACTCCGAAGACGGCGTCGGACTCGAGATAGGGGTCCCCTTCGACAAAGAGATGTGTCGTCACGCTCTCGTGGCCGGGAGCTCCAACGATGAAATGAATGTGGGCGGGGCGCATTTCCGAGCGACCCATCGCGGCCAGGATCTCGCCGACGGGACCGTCGGTTGGAATCGGGTACGACGCGGGTTTGATCGTTCTGAACCAGAATCTGCCGTCTTCGTTAGTCCTGAAGACGCCTCGCAAGTTCATAGGGGCCTGACGGTCGTCCTGAACGTCGTAAAATCCGTCGGCTGACGTTTGCCAGACATCGAGCGTCGCGCCACCGATCGGCCTTCCGTCCGTGTCGTAGACTGTCCCGCGAACGAGCACCGGTTCTCCGCCCGGCCCATGCGAGATGTTCGCTCCCACCGGCGAGGCCGGAGCGTCCGGCACGTGAAACGGTCCCAGGACGGTTGATTCGGTGGCCCCGGACGGCCTTCGATGATTGACGGCATCCACGAGCATGGACACACCGAGGACATCGGAGAGAAGAATGAACTCCTGACGCTTCTCGTCGCAGATCTGACCCGTTCGCGTTAGGAAGTCGATCGCCGTCATCCACTCCGCCGTGGTGGGCTCGACTTCTCTGACGATGGCGTGCAGGTGTGAGATCGCCGACGTCATGATCTGCCGAAAGCGTTCGCTCCCGCTCTCCGCCAGGCTCGCGACGACGATGTCTGTTGCGTTGTGCTCGGTGAATGGTTGCATGGTGACCGTGCCCGTTCGCGTGACAGCCCTCGGAGATCGGCCTTGCTCCTTCAGACGCTCGTGTCCTCAGGTGTGAATTCTCGACGGCTCGTCGAGTTCATGCCGAGATTTCAAATCTGACAATAAAGCAAACGAGCTGGCCGTCGAGGGCCGACGGATTGTCACCCGTCGCTACCGCTCGGGATGACACCGCCCGCTCGATCCGCTCGACCGACCTTCACCCCCAGGGGACCGCCAGACGCCCCTCTTCTCTTGACAGCTACAGAAGCGCGGCTCATCTTCTCTCGACAGCTACAGAAAGCCTCCTGTCTACGTGCGCCCGTGGCCATCCGATCTCCGACTGACGCCCTCCGGGGCTCGCTCGACTTGCTGGTCCTCAAGACACTCTCCCTCACACCCATGCACGGGTGGGGGATCAGCCAGCACGTCCAGCAGATCTCCGACGGCGTGCTCGAAGTGAACCAGGGCTCCCTGTATCCCGCGCTCCAGCGCCTCGAGAAGGACGGCCTGATCACGAGCGAATGGGGCACAACCGACAACAACCGCCGCGCACGCTACTACCGGATCACCGCCTCGGGCCGAAAGGCGTTAGGCGACGAGATGGAGAGCTGGCGCCGCTTCGCCGCCGGCCTCGAGGCCGTGCTGCGTACGTCCTGACTTGCACGACTAACCGAGGTCGCGGCCTCCATGTCGCGGCGGCCTCCGATTCGGAGCATCGCATGAGCTGGTTCGACGCGGCGCGCACACGAGCGCGGCTGTTCCTGTCCCCCCGCGCGAGCGAGTCTCGCACAGACGAGGAGTTCCGCTTCCACCTCGACATGGAGACGGACCGCCTCGTGCGCGAGGCGGGCGTTTCTCACGACGAGGCGCGTCGCCGTGCGCTCGCCACGTTCGGCGGTGTGCATAACCACCGGGAGTCCATGCGCGATGGACGCGGCACCGCGTGGTTCAGCGGCGTGTCGCTCGACCTGAAGCTGGGCTTCCGAATGCTCGTCAAATATCCCGGGCTCACGCTGATCGGCGGCCTTGCGATGGCATTCGGTATCTGGTTCGGCGCCGTCACCTTCCAGATGTTCGGCATGATCACGACCACCAGGCTGCCGCTCCCGGGCGGCGAGCGCATCGTGAGAGTCGAGGTCTGGGATTCGAAGGCCCTCGATGAAGAGGACCGCACGCTGTACGACTACCAGCTCTGGCGCTCCGCGCGATCGCTCACGGACCTCGGCGCCTATCGCGACGTGGGAGCCAATCTGGTGGGCGCCGATGGAGGCGCGAAGCCCGCGAAGGCGGCTGAGATCACGGCGTCCGCATTTCGAATCGCTCCTGATCGTCCCCTGCTCGGCCGCGTGCTCGACGAGTCGGACGAACGCGCCGGCGCGGCACCCGTGGTGATTCTCGGCCACGACGTGTGGGTCGAGCGCTTCGACAGCGACCCGCGGATCGTCGGACGCAGCGTGCAGATCGGGAACGGCTTCGCGACGGTCGTCGGTGTGATGCCGGAAGGGTACGCGTTTCCGATGTCCCACGAGCTCTGGCTGCCTCTGCGCACGGACGTCCCCGGCCTGGAGCCGCTGCGCGGCGGCGCCATCACGGTCTTCGGCCGCCTCGCGCCCGGCATGACGTTCGAGAGCGCGCAAGCGGAGTTCACGGCGTTAGGCAGGCGGCTCGCCGCGGAACATCCCGCGACGCACGCGCAACTCCAGCCGCACGTGCTCCCGTACACGCAGTTCTCGGTGAACGACACCGACATGAAGGCGATGATGGGGCTCACGTACTTTTTCGTCGTCGCGCTCATGGTGATCGTGTGCAGCACGGTGGCGCTCTTGCACTTCGCGCGCGCGGCGACGCGGGAGACGGAGATTCTCGTCCGCAGCGCGCTGGGCGCGAGCCGCTGGCGCATCGTAGCGCAGCTCTTCGCCGAGGCACTGGTGCTCGCCGGCGTGGCGACGGTAGTCGGGCTGGCGGCTGCGCAGCTGACGCTGACGGTCTGGGGCAAGCCATACCTCGAGATGGCTTGGGGCGCCCGACTTCCCTTCTGGGTCGATTTCAATCTCTCGCCGACTGCCACCGGTTACGCGCTCGCGCTCGCGGTGATCGGCGCGGTGGTAGCGGGCGTGATGCCGGCGCGGAAGATCACCCGCGGACTCGGCACGCGGCTTCGCGCGGGAACCGCCGGCGGCGGCGGCGTGAGCTTCGGCGGCGTCTGGACGGCGGTCATCGTCGTGCAGGTCGCGCTCACCGTCATGTTTCCGGCAGTCGTGATGCTCGTGCGCAGCGAGAGCAAACGAGTCGCGTCGTACGACGCCGGCTTTCCAACGAAGGAGTACCTCGGTGTGACCCTGGGCGTCGACGACGGGCACGAAGAAACGCTGACACCCGAAACGCGCGCCGCGTTAGGTCTCCGGATCAGAACCTCGCTCGAGGCGCTGCGCACCCGGCTGGACGCGGAGCCCGGGGTTGCCGGCGTGACGTTCGTTGACGCGCTCCCAGGAGACGCCCACAACGCTCGCCGTGCCGAAGTGGTGTCCCTGCCGGAGATCCGGCCCAGGTGGGTGGCAATCGCATCGGCTGATCTTTCCTATTTCGATGTGCTGAAGGCGCCGGCACTCTCGGGGCGCACGTTCAGCCGCGCCGATCTGGCTCCCAACATTCGCGTCGTGGTGGTGGATCAGGGCTTCGTGGACCTGGTGATGGCCGGACGGAATCCGGTCGGCCATCGCGTGCGCCTTGGCACGGGGCAGGCAGCCGACTCGAACGCGGCTTCACTCCCCATATACGAGATCATCGGCGTCGTGAAGGAGCTCGGCATGGCGAGCGCCGCGATGCCCCAGCGGGAGGCGGGGGTGTACCTGCCGGCCGTTCCGGGAAGCCAAGGCGCTCTCAAGATGATCGTGCGCGGTCGCGCCGACCCGTTGTCGATAGCGCGACGCGTCCGCGAGCTGGCGATGGTGGTCGACCCGGCAATCCGGGTCGAGCAGATCACGCGCCTCGACCAGGTCACGACCCCGCTGCTCTGGCTCCTCGGGTTGTGGACGAAGATCATCATCGGCCTGACGGCAGTCGCCCTCGTTCTGTCGCTCGCCGGTATCTACGCGGTACTGTCGTACACCGTCGCCCGCCGTACGCGCGAGATCGGGGTGCGGGTGGCGTTAGGCGCGGGCGCGCGTCGGGTGATAACATCGGTCTTCAAGCGGCCGCTGACTCAAGTCACCCTCGGCGTGATCGCCGGAGTCGTCCTGATCGTCCTCGCGGCGACTGCGGCTGGGAAATCAACGCAGTTCAAGGGGACCGGGGTCGGTGTGCTGACGCTCGGCGACGCCGCGCTGCTTGTCGAGTACGCGATACTGATGGTCGGTGTCTGCACGCTTGCCTGCGTCGTGCCCACCCTTCGCGCGCTGCGGGTGCAGCCGACTGAGGCACTGCGGACGGAGTGATGGGACGGTGGTCCCACTACAGCTCGGATCCCCGTATCAACCCGCGGTCCGCAGGATGGTACGCGCTTCGTCGAGTGCGTCGGCGAGGACCCGCACGGTGACGCCGCGAGGGTTGGCACCC
>JAJKIV010000003.1 GCA_021154285.1 Gemmatimonas sp.
GTGTCATCTGGCTCGGCACCCTGCTGGCGATCGATTACAAGCGCGGGCTCGGGCCCGGGGACGCAATCAACGTCGACATTGCGGCACTGTACTGGCACTTCGTCGACGTCGTCTGGATCGCGATCTTCACGCTCGTCTACCTCATCAAGTAAGGAGCCGATCATGGCGCACAACGACCCGGCTCCCCGCGGGGGACACGGCACGCCCGATAGCCATACTGCGGGCGGCGCACACGCGGCAGCCCACGACGCGCATGCCCATCCCACCTGGAAACAATACAAGTGGGTGGCGCTGATCCTGACGCTGATCACCGTCGTCGAGGTGTGGATTTACTACATCCCGGCGTTCGTGGCCACGAAGCTCTTCGTGCCGAGCCTGCTGATCATGTCGGCCGTGAAGTTCGCTATCGTCGTAATGTTCTATATGCACCTGAAATACGACGCGAGGCTCTTCCGCGCGTTGTTCACCGGGCCGCTCATCATCGCCGTGGTGACGCTCATCAGCCTCATGTTCCTGTTCGGCCACATCGCCATTCGGCTGGCAAGCTGACGAGGGACGTCAGGCACCGTCTGGTGGACCAGTAGCACTTTCTCGCCATGTGGTTCGGTCTCGGGATCGTTATGTACGCCGTCGTCCACCCCGTCGCGCAGGTGGGGTGGACGTTGTGGACGATCCACTGGAGCACCGTCATCGGTCTCGCCGCGTTAGGCGGGATCTACGCCTGGGGCGCCCGTTACCTCGTCGCCCGCGCACGGCTCGCCGGCACCGAGCCTCCCGTTCTGCGCCGAGGCCAGCAGGTCGCGTTCTTTTCCGGCCTGCTCGTCATCTTCCTGTCGCTGAATGGCCCGCTCCACGACCTGAGCGACACGTATCTGTTCAGCGCGCACATGGTCCAGCACCTCGTGCTTGCGCTCGCAGTGCCGCCGCTCCTGCTCGTCGGCACGCCAGGCTGGATGCTGCGTCCGTTTCTCGCGAACGCGAAGATCGGCGCCATTGCACGGGCGATCACCAAGCCGACACGCTGCTTCATCATCTTCAACGTCGTCATCTCGCTCTGGCACCTCCCGCCGATGTACAACACGGCGATGGCGTACCATCCGATCCACATCGTCCAGCACCTCACGCTGTTGGTCGCGTCGGTTCTGATGTGGTGGCCGTTCTTGAGCCCACTGCCCGAGCTGCCCCGGCTGTCGTACCCCGGCCAGATGCTGTACTGCTTCCTGATGGTCATCCCGATGTCGATCGTGGCGATCTACATCGCGATGGCAGACCATGTGCTCTACCCGGCCTACTCCATCGCGCCGCGCGTCTGGGACATCACTCCCTTGAGCGATCAGCAGATCGGTGGCCTCATCATGTGGATCCCCGGCGGGCTGCTGTTCTACGTCGTCATGTCGGTCGTGTTCTTCAAGTGGGCCGGGCGTGACACTGATACCACTGCCGGCGCCCAGGTCGATTGGCGCCCCCCGCGACCGACCCAGCCCGTCTCACGGCCGTAGCGCTCGGTCACCGTTCGCCAGGATCGCTCGTCCTCGTTCTGAGGGCCCGTTTTGACCCGCAACCCGCAGTCGGGGGCGGAGAGCGTCTCGCGCGGTGGCCATCCCCGCGCGTACTGTTCATAATGCACGACACCGAGGTGAGCTCATGAGCGCTGCGACGCTGACGCCAGAGCGGACCACGACGCCTGTCCGGACGTACGCACCGCCCCCGGCCCCCCGGCCCACTCGCGAGCGTCTTCTATCGCTGGACGTGTTCCGCGGGATGACGATCGCCGGAATGCTGCTGGTGAACGACCCGGGTACATGGAGCGCGATCTATCCGCCGCTCGAGCACGCGACGTGGAACGGTTGGACCCCGACGGACCTGATCTTTCCGTTCTTCCTGTTCATTGCCGGCATCACCACGCACCTCTCGCTCGAGGCACGGCGTGCTCGTGGCGACGACGAAGGAGCGCTGCTTCGGCAAGTCGTTCGTCGAGGGCTGCTGATTTTCCTCGTCGGGCTGCTCGTGAACGGATTCCCGTACTTCACGTGGACGTCGATCGACGGCATCGCGAACCCGACCTTCGTCGAGCGGGTCGTTGATCGCCTCCATCACTGGCGGATCATGGGCGTGCTTCAGCGCATCGGGCTCGCCTACATGTTCTCCGCACTCCTGACGTTCCGCACGACGCTCAAGCAGCAGGTGGCGATTCTCGCGACGCTGCTCTTCGGCTACTGGTTCGCGATGACCCTGTTGCCCGTGCCGCCTAACGGGTTCCTCGGCATCGATGTCCTGAACGCGCCGCCGGAAACCCTTGCCGCCTATTTCGACCGGCTGCTGCTCGATTGGGGCAAATACGGCAACCATCTCTGGGTCAACAGTCTGACCTGGGATCCCGAAGGGCCGTTTTCGACCGTTCCGGCAATCGGCACCGCCATGCTGGGCGTCATCTGCGGCCGCTGGATCAAATCGCCGCGCCCTTTGAGCGAGCGCGTCACCGGGATGTTCGCAGTGGGTAGCATAGCGATGATGGCCGGGCTCATGTGGAACTGGTCGTTCCCGATCAACAAGAGCCTGTGGACGAGCTCGTACGTCCTGTTCGCGGCCGGGATGGCGGCGGTCGCTCTCGCGACTTGCATGTGGATCATCGACGAACACCGCGTGACGGCCTGGACCAAACCCTTTGTGATCTACGGCATGAACCCGCTGATCGCCTTCGCGGGCTCAGGGGTCATGGCGCGGATCATCTACTCGATCCTCAAGGTCGATTCCGACGGCAAGCCAATTCCGCTGGAGACATGGATCTATCAAACGTTTTACGCCTCCTGGCTGGAGCCCCGTAACGCATCGTTGCTGTTCGCCATCACCTTCGTCCTCGTGTGGCTCGGCATACTCTGGGTTCTCTATCGTCGGCGTATCTTCGTCAAGCTCTAGCGGTATAAGAGCAGGAACGCGCCCCGTCGGCGTTGCACTTCGCGACGTCGACGGCCGGACGACCCAATTCGCCTGTACCATACCCGGAACGCCCGTTGCCACGTCTCACATCGTGATCTGCACGCACATTTCATCGCCTCGGCGTGCGCTGGGGCTGCTACTCCTGTTCGCGTCCGCGGCCGGTCTTGCCGTCCCCCTTCGCACGTCCGTCGCGCAAAATGGCGGCGTTCGGCCGCCTAACGGCGGCACGAGCAGCTCCAAGGCGTCGCCGCGGACAAGGACCAAGTCCGGCAGCGGCGTCAAAACCACCCGCGCCTCGGCCACGCGGCGACCGCCACCGCCAGCGCTCCGCTACACGGCCCCCACCTCCGCTGAAGCCCTGACCGCCGACATCGGCACGTTCCTGAACGCTCGCGTCCGCAGCGGCAGCTGGGGCGCGATGATCGTTTCAGTGACGCGGGGCGACACCCTCTTTTCGACGAACGCCGGCAATCTCATGCTGCCGGCGTCGACGATGAAGCTCTTCACAGCAGCACTGGCGTTCGACACGTTCGGCCCCGAGCACCAGTTCACCACGGCCGTCCTCCGGGACGGGACCGTTGGGGCCGACGGCACCCTTACCGGGAACCTCGTCTTGCGTGGCGGCGGCGACCCCGGTCTCTCGACTCGCTACTACAAGGCGCCCGCCGAAGGGCCGATGGCGTCCCTCGCGCGCATGGTTGCCGCCAGCGGCATCAAGCGCGTGAACGGCGACCTGATCGCGGATGCGTCCGCGTTCGAGTCCAAGCGAGTTCCTGACGGCTGGCTCGCGCGCTACCTGGAGTCTGGATACGCCGCGCGAGTGTCGGCGCTCTCGATGAATGAAAACCTGGCAACGGTCGTGATCGCGCCGCAGCCCAACGGCAGTGCGAGCGTCACGCTCGATCCTCCGTCGAGCACCGTGCCCGTGATCAACAACATGCGCACCGTCGCGGGCAGCAGGGCGGCAAAGCTCTCGATCCGGAGACTCCCCGACGGACGTATCGACGTGCGCGGGTGGATCGGCTCCAAAGCCGGCTCGCGATCTTATCTCGTCGTGATCGACGACCCGGCGCCGTGGGTCGCGGGGACGCTGCGATCGGCGCTGATCGCGCAGGGAGTAACCGTCACCGGTCAGGTGAGGACGGGGGCGGGGTCAGCCAACGCTGTCACGGTTGCGTCGCTGTCTTCGCCGCCACTCGCACGCCTCGCTGCGGCCATGAATCGCGAGAGCATCAACCACTTCGCGGAGCTCCTGTTCCGTGACGTTGCGCAGGTGAACAGCCCAAATCGCATTGGGTCGGCGGAGCTGGGCAACACGGCCCTGAAAAAGTTCATGTCCGACAAAGTCGGCGCCGCCTCGAATGACGTGATGGCCACCGACGGCAGCGGCCTCTCCACGCTCGATCGCGTGACAGCCCGATCACTCGTTCAACTGCTGTCGTATGCGCATCGGTCATCGTGGTCCGCCGATTTTCACGCATCGCTACCCGTCGCCGGCGAGTCGGAGCTGCTGCGACATCGCATGCGCTATACACCGGCTCAGGGGAACCTCCACGCCAAGACGGGCACGACGAACGACGTGATCGGCCTCGCCGGGTATGTGACCGCGCGTGACGGCGAAGTGTTGGCCTTCGCGTTCCTGTACAATGGCCGAGATCGCTGGAACGCCAAAGAGGCGATCGACGTGTCCGGAGCCACGCTCGCCGGCTTCACACGTCCGTAGCACCCATTGGTTCACTTCCACTTCTCCTCGCGTGTCGCTAGATCACGTCGCGGGGGCAGAGCCCGTCGTATTCCTCTGTACTTGATAGCGGTCTCGACGCGATGCGGAGGTGGGTATGGGAATTCTCGACACGATTGGACAACAGTTAGGCGGCGACACGCTCAAGCAGATCAGCCAGAAGCTCGGCACCGATGAGGGCACGGCGGCCAAGGCCGTATCCGTCGCGCTTCCGCTCTTGATCGCCGGCCTCTCTCGTAATGCTTCCACGCCTGACGGAAGCGCCGCGCTCGATCAGGCACTCACGAGCGATCACAGCGATTCTGCGGTGCTGAATGCGCCGCAGCAGGCGGTCGCCGACCCTAACGCGTTCAACGCCGGCGGCATACTCAGCCACATCTTCGGCCAGCATCAAGCGCCCATCCAGCAGGGCGTTGCCAAAGCGAGCGGCATCGACCTGCAGAGCGCGAGCAAGGTGCTCATGATCCTCGCGCCCATTGTGATGGCAAGTCTTGCGCGTGCTCGCAATGCGCAGGGCGCGAATGCGTCCGCCGGACAGGTGCTCCAGCAGGAGCAGCAGCACATCGAGCGCCAGGTTCCCGGCATCGGCGGGCTCGCGTCGATCCTCGATCGCAACCACGACGGAAGCATTGCCGACGACATCGCGAACATCGCCGGAGGACAGGCTGGTGGCCTGGGAGGCATGCTGGAAGGTGGCCTGGGGAAAGTGCTCGGCGGACTGCTCGGCGATCGTCGTTAGGCTGACCACACCGCAGCGGATTGCTCCAAAATATTCTCGAGGGTCAGAATGCTTGATAGTGCCACGCATTCTGACCCTCGATTTTTCGCCCGTCGCCCGTCGCCCGTCGTCAGTCCGGAATTCCCGCACCCTCGTCGCGCGACCCGATCCGAATCCCGCGCTTGGCGAGCTCGTCGATGTAGCGCTTTGGCGGCACGCACTCGTCGGGAGTGTGCACCCCCGGCGGCGCAATCTCGCCCTTGACCTGCATCTGGCCGGTGATCGATAGCGAGTAGCCCGTCGTTCGCATCATCGCGCTGATGCCATTCCGCTCATCGTATCGATCGATGAGCTCCCACGAGAGCGTGCGCGGCGCGCCGTTCTTCGTGCCCGCAACGATGACTCGCAGCGCAACCAGGTCGCGTCCCTCCGGCTTCTTCAACTTCGGGCCAATCGTCGAAACAACCACATCCCGAGGAACGACCTTCGCGCCCTTCACGTCGATCGGATCGAGTGACAAGAGCCCGAGGTCCCGAATCGCCTCCATGATGTGCGCGTGTCCCGGATACCGGAGCGTCTTGTATTCCATTGAGGCAATCTTTCCCTCGTACCGGAACGGCATCGTGGAAAGGCCGCCCGCGGTATGAAATGCCTCGAGCTGTCCGACCGGGCCACTGAAGTCGACAGTCTCGCGCTCCGAAAGTGCGCGCACTTGCTGTCGCTTGCCGCCCCGAAGCACCCATGACAGAGTCGTGTAGTAGTCGAGCACTCCCTCGAGCGAATACACGATCTGGTAGTTGAGTGGCGGCTCCGGCTGCTGCGGCAGTCCGCCAACGAACATGCGCACCGCGCTGACGGTATCGAGCTGACTGATCCCGAACTGCGCGAGCACGTTCACCATTCCCGGTGCGAGCCCACAATCCGGAACGATCGTGATGCCCTTCGCCTCCGCTTGCGCGCTAAGTCCTTTCTGCTGAAAGACGATTTCGGTGTTTCCGCCGAGATCGCAGAAATGCACTCCGGCTTCAACGGCCAGCTCGGCGAGTGGAAAGTTGAAATAGTACGGGATCGCGCTCATGACGGCATCGCTCTGACGCATGAGCGCCAACACTGCCTCACGTGCGCGAACATCAACCCGTGTCGGGATCAATCGCGGTCCGGAATACGGCGCGAGAAAAGGTGCAAGGTGGTCGACGGACAGGTCGGCAAGCCGGACCTCGCGGACATCGGGATTCTGAAGTAAATCGAACGCACAGGCCGACCCTTGTAGGCCTGCGCCGAGCACTAGCATCCGCATTCGGTAATCTCCACGGCGGTCGTGAGAAACGCAGCCGTGTAAGGTAACCGAGGTCAGCCTCGCCTGTCATCCCGGTGCGCGCGCGCACGATACTGGCAGCGATCCTCTTCATGACCACGACATCCGGCGCCGATTGGCGAGCACGCTTGATCGATTCGACGGAGGAGGTGCGCGCACTGCTTCGCCGCAGTCGTCGTATTGCCGTTCTCGGAATCAAGCCCGAAACGAGAGCCGATCAACCTGCTTACTTCGTCCCGGCCTATACCATGGAGGCCGGATTCGAAGTCATACCGGTACCCGTGTACTACCCGGACGTGACGACGATCCTCGGCCAGCCGGTATACCGCCGCCTGGTCGACGTTCCGGGAGACATCGACATCGTGAACGTGTTTCGCCGGCCTGAACACGTGCCGCCGCACGTCGACGACATTCTCGCGAAGCGTCCTCGAGCCGTGTGGATGCAGCTTGGGATCAGAAACGACGATGCGGCGGAGCGTTTGGCCCGTGCCGGCATCGAAGTGGTTCAGGA
>JAJKIV010000004.1 GCA_021154285.1 Gemmatimonas sp.
CGCTTGCCGACCCCGTACGGCCCACCGCTCCAGCCGGTGTTCACCAGCCATACCCGCGCGTCGTGCTCCGCCAGCAAGCGGCCAAGCATCTCGGCGTACTTCGTTGGGTGCCAGACGAGGAACACCGCACCGAAACAGGCACTGAACGTCGCCTGCGGCTCGGTCACGCCGCGCTCCGTCCCCGCGACCTTCGCGGTGTAGCCGGAGAGAAAGTAGTACATCGCCTGCTCGCGCGTTAGGCGCGCGATGGGCGGAAGCACCCCGAACGCGTCGGCGGTCAGGAGCACCACGTTCTTCGGGTGGGCGCCGCGGCCGCTCGGCACATGGTTACGGATGTAGGACAGGGGATACGAGGCCCGAGTGTTTTCAGTGATCGACTGGTCCTCGAATCTCACGCGCCGCGACGTCGGGTCCAGCACCACATTCTCGAGGATCGTACCGAACATCTGCGTCGTGGCGTAGATGTCCGGCTCGCCTTCAGCCGACAGGTTGATGACCTTGGCGTAGCAGCCGCCCTCGTAGTTGAAGATGCCCGTCTCAGCCCATCCATGCTCGTCGTCGCCGATCAGCGACCGCTCGGGGTCGGCCGAGAGCGTGGTCTTGCCGGTGCCGGACAACCCGAAGAACAACGCGGTGTCGCCCTGCAGACCAAGGTTGGCCGAGCAGTGCATGGAGAGCACGCCGTCCTTCGGCATGAAGTAATTCATGACCGTGAACATCGACTTCTTGAGCTCACCGGCGTACCGCGTTCCACCGATGAGGATCATCCGCTGCGCGAAGTTCAGGACGATGAACGTGCTCGTCCGGGTGCCGTGGCGTGCCGGGTCGGCCTGGAACTCCGGGGCATGCAGCACCGTGAAGTTCGGGTCGAACGTTGGCAACTCGGTGTGGTCCGGACGGATGAACATGTTCCGCACGAACGCGGCGTGCCACGCGTTAGGCATTACGTAGCGCACGCTCAGGCGATGCGCCGGGTCGGCGCCGCAGCGCAGGTCCTGCACGAACAGCTCGGGCTGTGTGTCGAGGTACGCGCGCACGTCAGCCAACAGCACATCGAAATGGTCCGGCGCATACGGCTGATTCACCTTGCCCCAGTCGATGTCAGCCTCGGTGGACGGCTCGCGCACGACGAACTTGTCGTTCGGCGAGCGCCCGGTGTGCGGCGACGTCACCGCGACGAACGGACCCATGTCGGCAAACTTGCCTTCGCCGCGACGCGCGGCCGCCTGCATCAGCTCTGGCGCGACGAGATTCCAGTGGACCTGTCCGCTCGGGCGCAGCCCCTGCCGTTCGAGTCCGTTCGTCGAATCCGCCGCTCCCGGGACGGGCTTGGTCTCTGTAGCCATGTTCTGGATGTCCAATGTCAAAGGTTCGGCCCGATGTCACCTTCGTCAGCTGACGACCGCAGTCGCGACGTCGGTGGTAGAGGTGCGCGACTGCGCGTCGATCACGGCGACGGCTGCCATGTTCACGATCTCCTGCACGTCCGCGCCGTGCTCGAGGACATGCACGGGATGGCGCATGCCGATGAGAATCGGCCCGATCGCCGTCGCTCCACCGAGTTGATTGAGCAGCTTGTACGCGATGTTACCCGCGCTCAAGTTCGGAAATATCAACACGTTGGCTGGTTCCTTCAAGGCGCTGAACGGGTAGCTGTCGGCCAGAATCCGTTCGTCGAGCGCGCTATCTGCCTGCATTTCTCCATCCACGATCAGATTCGGGTCGCGTTGCCGAACCAGCTGGACGGCCCGCGAGACCTTCTCGGCGTCCGGATGGCGCACCGAGCCAAAGTTCGAGAAGCTGAGCATGGCGACTCGAGGCTCGATGCCGAACGTTCGAACGATGCGCGCTGCAGCATACGCAATCTGTGCCAGCTGCTCGGCCGTCGGGTCGATGTTGACTGTCGTGTCGGCGCAGCAGACGACGTGCTTCTCGAATACGAGCATGTACATGCCGCTCACCAGCCCGGCGCGCGGATGGGCTCCGACGACTTCGAGCGCGGGGCGGATGGTCTCTGGGTACTGCATGGTCATTCCCGAGAGGAGCGCGTCCGCATCGCCGCAGGCGACCATGACGGAACCAAAGTAGTTCCCGTTGTAGAGCCGGCGATGTGCTTCTCCGATGCTCATCCCCTTTCGCTGGCGGCGCTCCCACAGAAACCCGGCGTATCGCTCGCGATTGGGCGACGTCGCGGGATCCTCGATCTCGAGATCGTCGAGCGATATCGCCGACGCCCGCGCGGTGCGCTCGATGACCTCGCGGTTCCCGAGGAGGATCGGGTAGCCGATGCCATCGTCGACGATGATCCGTGCCGCGCGCAGGATCTTTCGCTCCTCACCCTCCGGCAACACGATACGCTTGGGATCGTGAACAGCGCGGTTGATGATCCCGCGAATGATCCCGCGCGCGCGCCCCAGCCGGGCCTCGAGCTGGTGCCGATAGTCTTCGACGTCCACGAAGTTCTTGGCGACCCCACTCGCCACGGCCGCCCATGCGACGGCGGGCGCAACCCACAGCAAGACGCGCGGATCGAACGGGAAGGGAATGAGGTAGTCGCGCCCGAACTTGACCGACCGGAGGCCATACAATGCCGCTACGCTCTCTGGCACATCTTCCTTCGCGAGCGCGGCGAGCGCGCGCGTCGCCGCCATCTTCATCTCCTCGTTCACCTCGGTCGCGCGCGCATCCAGCGCGCCACGGAAGATGAACGGAAAGCCGAGGACGTTGTTGACCTGGTTCGGGTAGTCGCTGCGACCGGTTGCCACGAGCGCGTCGGGACGGACTGCCCGCACGGCGTCAGGCAGGATCTCGGGGACGGGATTCGCGAGCGCGAAGATGATTGGTTGCGCCGCCATTCGTGCGATCATCTCACCCCGAATGGCTCCGGCGACAGAGAGGCCGATGAACACGTCGGCGCCATCGAGCGCCTCGGCGATCGTTCTCGCCGAGGTGTCGTTCGCGAACCGCGCCTTGTACGGATCCATGTCGTGCGTGCGGCCCGCGTAGATCACGCCTGCACGATCGCACATGATGAGGTTCTCGGGCCTAACGCCGAGCCGCACGTAATGCGACGCGGTCGCGATGGCGGCGGCGCCGGCACCCGAGAACACGACCCGCACGTCTTCAATGCGCTTGCCGACGATCTCGAGCGCGTTCAGGAGCGCGGCCCCCGAGATGATCGCCGTACCGTGCTGGTCGTCGTGGAAGACGGGAATCTTCATCGTCTTCCGGAGCGTCTCCTCGATGTAGAAGCAGTCGGGCGCGCGAATGTCCTCGAGGTTGATGCCACCGACGGTCGGCTCGAGCAGTTGGCAGAACCGGATCACGTCGTCGGGGTTCTCGGATCCGACCTCGAGGTCGAACACGTCGAGGTCGGCGAATTGCTTGAAGAGGTTCGCTTTGCCTTCCATGACCGGCTTGCCGGCAAGCGCACCGATGTTGCCCAGCCCGAGCACGGCGGTGCCGTTGGTCACGACGGCAACGAGATTGCCCTTCGATGTGTATCGATACGCGTCGTCAGGATTCTGCTTGATCTCGATGCACGGCTCAGCGACGCCAGGCGAGTAGGCGAGCGAGAGGTCTCGCTGGTTCGTGAGCTGCTTCGTCGGGACGACGGCGATCTTTCCCGGCTTTGGCGAGGCGTGGTACTCGAGGGCGTCTTCGCGCTTCATGTATGGAAGGATACGTGGAGATCCGGCCCTAACGTTGGACCCGCGGGGCGTCGAGCGCGTCGATCTTCGCGACGCGTGCCGCGTGCCGGCCACCGCCGAAACTCGTGGACAGGAACGTGTCGACGATCGCGAGTGCGAGCCTCGTACCGATGAGCCCCCCACCGAGGGTGAGCACGTTCGCGTTGTTGTGCTCCCGCGCGTTCTGGGCGGTGGTCACGTCATAACACATTGCGGCGCGGACGCCGGGCACCTTGTTCGCTGTCATGCAGCTTCCGATGCCTGCGCCGTCGACCATGATGCCGATCTGCGCGCCACCGGTGGCAACAGCGCGTGCGACCGCAATCGCGTAGTCGGGATAGTCGACAGGCGACGTCCCGGTTGTGCCATGATCCGTGACATCGTGCCCAAGCTCGCGCAGCCGCGTCGCAATCGCGTCGCGCAGCGCAACTCCGCCGTGGTCTGCGCCAACCGCGATGCGCTGTGAGGGCGCCGGAGGAGACGCAGGGGCAGGGGTCAGCGCCAAAGCCTCGCTCGGTGAGGTCGCGAGCTTGCTCCCTTTCAGCGTGACGCCCGAGCGCGCAGCCGCGTCCCGTGCGCTCGGTGTGATGATGGCGCCGCTTGCGTCCAGCTCACGCGAGCCGCCGTTCGCCGCCCGCCGCACGTCCCGCTCGGTGATGACCCTCGCCCTGGCCATGGCGGAAGGTATTCGGGTCGGGGGAGCGCGACCAGCGCTTATCCGTGCGCCAGGACCCTCCGAATACCCCAGGAGACCATGACCAGCACCCCAGATACTGCGGAAATCGCGGGACCCGACGGGAGATCGAATGGGACCGACAACGAGAACCCAACGAACGCCGCGACGAGCGCCGACACCACCGACCAGAAGAACACGCCGCGCATGGTGTGCGAGAGCAGGAGCCCCGTTACCGCCGGCAACACCAGGAAGTTGAAGACGAGCATCACTCCGGCGAACTGCATGGCCGACGCGATCACGACCCCGAGCGTGAGATAGAGCAGCAGATCCCACCCGCGCACGGTGTAGCCGAGCGTGCGGGCGGTCTCGCGATCGAAGGAGACGAACAGCAGCTCCTTGTAGAACAGCGCGTGAATGGCGAGCACCGGAACGGTGACGGCCAGCAGCACTAGTGTGTCGCGTCGTGTGATACCGAGGATGTTGCCGGACAGGAAAATGTCGTGAGCCTCGCCGGACGCCGCTTTCGCGATCAGGAGGATGCCCACTGCGGCCGCGACCGAGTACGTGATCCCGATCGTGGCATCAGGCGGCACGCGCCCGCGCGTCCCGCTCGCGAAGAACAGCACGGCCACGAGCGTCAGAAGCAGTGAGACGACGGTCGGGTTGGCCGCACCGCCGAGCGCGAGCCCTGCACCGGCGAGCCAGAGGGCGAGCGCGATACCCGCCGATGAGATCTGCGCCAGTGCCGCGCCGACGAACACGATGCGCCGCAGCACGACGTACACGCCAATGACCGAACACGCTAGTGCGATGACGAGCGCCCCGTACAGCGCCTCGCGGAAGAGGAGGACGGTACTAAACACGATTGCCCTCTACCTCGATGGTTCGCCGGCGCGCCACGACGATCCGGTGCCCCTCGACCGATTTGACTTCCACTGGAATCCCATACATCTGGCTCAACGCCTGCTCCGTCATGATCTCGTCGGTGGTACCGATGCGGAATCCGCCCTCCACCACGAGCGCGATTCGCTCGACGTAGTTCGATACTTCGTTGAGCGCGTGGCTCACCATCAGGACGGTGAGGCCGTCGCGCTCGTGCAGCTCGCGCACGAGCCCGAGAATCTGCGTGGTAGCGACGAGGTCCATCCCGTTCGTGGGCTCGTCGAGCACGAGCACGTTAGGCTCGCCGACGAGCGCGCGGGCGATGAGCGTGCGTTGCTTCTGGCCGCCCGAGAGGTCGGCCAAGGCGCGGTCCGCAAGGCGGTCGATACCGACATGCTCCAGCGCCTGATGCGCGCGACGCCGGTCGTCATCCGTCGGTCGGCGCCCGAGCCCAATCCGGTCATACCGACCCATCAGCACGACATCGAGCACCTTGAGCGGGAAGCTGTAATCCACCTGGTCGCGTTGCGGTACGTATCCGAATCGCAGTGTCGGTGCGCGTGTCACACTGCCGCCAAGCGGCTCGAGACTGCCGAGCAGCGCGCGAAGGATCGTCGTCTTGCCAGCACCGTTCGGCCCGACGAGACCCAGAAAGTCTCCCTCGGGAATCTCGAAGGAGATGTCGGTGAGCACCGCGCGACGCCCGTACCCGAGCGTCGCGCGGTCGAAAGTCACGAGCGGTGCCATGTCAGAGCGCCGCTGCGAGCTGCTGAATGCCGCTGGTCATCAGCTGGATGTAGTCGCTGAGCCCCTTCGTGCCTCCCACCGACGGCGACAGCACGAGCACTCTCGCGCCTGTCTTGCTGGCCACGAAGTCGGCAGTCTTCTTGTCGTAGAACGGCTCCATGACGATGACCTTCGCGCCGGCTTGTTTCATGGTCTGAATGAGGCTCGCGAGATGTGCGGGCGACGGGGGAACGCCCGGCTTCGGCTCCATGAACCCGACGATGTTCATCCCCGTGTACTCGGCGAAGTAGCGCCAGCTCGTGTGCCATGCGACGACGGGCTGGCCTTTGATCTTCGCGAGGTCCGCTTGCCAGGTGCGCTCGGCCGCATCGAGCCGCTGCGTGAACGCCTTCGCGTTCGCGTCGTACACCGAGGCGTTCTTCGGATCGAGCTTCGCGAACGTCTCCTGAAACAGCTTCGCGATGCGGCGGCCGTTCTCCGGGTCGAGCCAGTAGTGCGGGTTGCCTAACGGGTGGACATCGCCCTGACTGCGGTCGACGTTGGCCCGCGCGACATCGAGCACGGAGATCACGCGCGAGGCGTCGACGTACCCCGGCTGGCCCGCCTGGAGCTTCGGGTTGCGGGCGCCCTGGAGCAACAGGGGCATCCAGCCGATCTCGAGGTCCAGGCCCACGAACGCCCATACGTCGGCGTTGCGGAGCTGAAGGACGAAGCTGGGCTTTGCCTCGATGAAATGTGGGTCCTGATAGCCCTCGCCGATGTGGGTCGCGGTGATCTTGTCCCCGCCGACGGCTTTCGCGATGTCGTACAGGTCAGTCGTGCTGGTGACGACCTTGAGCTGGGCCTGCGCGGTGGAGGCGCCGGCGAACGGCGCCGCGAAGAGCGCGGCACCTAACGCCACGTGCTTGGTGAGTCGATGCAGAAACATCTCGGTGTACTCCCGGGCGCGAGTAGCGCCGAATGCGTCAGAATGGGTGAGGCTTGTGCGGGCCCAGAGCGAACGTGGCCTGCAGCAGGATCCGATTGGTTGCCGAGCCCTCCGCGGGTGAATACCGCTCGTACCCGACCATCAGCTTGGAGAATTCGCTCGGGAAGAACTCCATGTACGCGGAGACCGCGTTCGTCGCGCTGCCGCCGGCCCCTTCGTCCTGAAACGAGTCGAAGCGGCCGCCAACGTATCCGCGACGGGTGAGCTGGTATCGTGCGAAGGCGTAGCCGCCCGTGAAATTCCGGGTGGGTCCGCCATAGAGCAGACCGTCTGGAGGTACCCCACTCGGCAGCTCGAGTGTCGGGTCTTTCTCGTTCAGTTGCTGGAGAAACTCGGTCTGCAGGATGAACGACTTGTAGAGGCCCTGCTGGAGCGGGCGCCACCGATACGTGAAGTCGGTGCCGACGACACTTTGCCGCGCCGGCGTGCCGAGCGTCGGGTCGCCGCCTAACACCGGCTGCTCTCGTTTTCCCGTAATGCCGGAGAACGAGAGCTCGATGTTGCTCGCCTGGCTCAGGTCCCAGTAGTTGCGAAGTCTCGCGGAATACCCGAGCCCACTCAGCTGCTTGTTCACCGGCTCGATCGTGACCAGCCCTGGCGTCGGTTCACCGAACCGGTCGACCGCCGTGACGATGATCTCCTGGTAGAACCCGAACGGCGCGAAGATTTTCGAGGCGTAAATGCCGGTGCCCTTGAGCCCTTCGTCGCCGAAGAACCGCTGGAGGACGTACGGGTAGTCGATGGTGTGCAGGTCGTGGCGATGCGTCGTGTTCTGTTTGCCGACGGGCATCAGATACCGGCCAAGCCGAACCTCGAGGCCCCACGGCAACAAGGTCGCCGTGAGGTAGGCCTGCTCGATCGAGATCTTCTCCAGATCCGAAACTCCGAAGAACACGTCGCCGCGAAAGTACGGATCGACGGCCGCCTGAAGCGCGACCTCTACTTCGCGAACGCTGAACCGTTCACCGCCTTCCTGCGTGCTGCCCTTTGGCGAGAGGTCGCCAATGAGGTCGCCGACGGCACTGATGTCGGGCAGCATGCGCGGGTTCGATGGAGCGCCCTGCGATGGCTGCTGCCGTGCCGGATCGTGCGCTCGCGGCTCCGTGCGGATGCGCTCCAGTTCTCGCACGACTGCGATGGAGTCGGCAATGCGCGCGCTGTCCGCCCGCGCCCGTTTTGTTGTCGTGTCGCGGCGGGTCGTGTCCCGTTGTGCCATCGCGGGCCACGACGCGATGGCGAGCGTGAGAAAAGCACCCCACAGCATCATCGGGATGCCGGAGGCTCGCGCGTCATGCGCGGGAGTTCGTGACATGTGGTGTTGCTCCTGAGCACGGTGAACCCACGGACCGCCGTCGGACGCGTTAGGCGGTGCAGCGATGGGGCGTGGGCATCGAAAGACCGTTATGGGCGCACCATCGGTGCGCGGCGGTGCTCAGCTGACCGGCGGGCCGCGCGGAAGGGAAGGGCGTTGGGCGTGTCTCGTTGGACGCGCCGCGCCGAATGCCACGGCGGGTCGCTCGCATTGGCCCGCGTAGATCGGCGGCGCGGCTTTCGCCGCCTTCGCGAGTGGAGTCGTAAGGTGCTGGCAGAGCGCACAATCGGCCTTGTGGGCGCGCGCGCAATCCTTGCCGGTCGTCGCTTCGACGTGCGAGTAGGCACGCGCACTCATCGCGTCGCGCTCGAGACGCGCGTCCGCGATGGAGACCACCGTCGGCAGCAGGAGCTGCAGCAACAGGGTCACGCGCGACAGCGCGCGCGCGAGCGACGACGATCGGCCCATGGGTGGAACTCTACGCCGCTCGCCGAACGGGCGCCACGTCCATAGGCGCCGGCCCAGCGTATTGGTCGTTTCCAGGAGGCGCGTCACCCGGCAGCGAAGTGCCGCAGGCGTCTGAGCATCCGACGGTCAGTCTTCACCGGATCGTCGAGCTTGGGCGTCTCGATGACTTTCGGCACCTCGGCGAGGCGCTCGTCGGTCATGATCCGGCGAAACGCGAGCTCCCCAATGGCTCCCTCTCCGATCAGCTCGTGCCGGTCGCGTCGGGAGCCCAGCGGTGCCTTGGAGTCGTTCAGATGCATGGCGCCGAGCCGGTCGAGTCCGACGGTCTCGTCGAAGCGCGCGATGACGGCGTCGTAGTCGCGGGCAATGTCGTACCCGGCGGCGAAGATGTGGGCGGTGTCGATGCACACGCCGAGGCGCCGTCGCATCCGCGCAGGCACTCGCGCGATGATCGCCGCGAGCTCCTCGAACGTCGCGCCGAGCGCGGTACCGCTGCCGGCAGTGGTCTCGAGCAGCAGGCGAACCTTGCCGGGAACGCGCGCCAGCGCCTCGACGATCGCGTCGGCGTTTCTCGCGAGCCCGCTCGCGCGATCGTCCATGAAGTTGCCGGGATGCGATACGAGCGCGCCGAGCCCCAGTGCTTCGCACCGTCGGAGCTCGCAGACGAATGACTCGATGGACCGCGCCCGGAGCACCGTGTCCGGCGACGCGAGGTTGATGAGATAGCTGTCGTGGGCGTTGAGCGCGCGCAGGTCGGTGGCCACGACGGCCGCGCGAAATGCCTCGAGCTCGGGCGCCTCGCATTCACGCTCCGCCCATCGGTTCGCCATCTTCGTGAAGATCTGCATCGCCGTCGCGCCGATGGCGTTGGCGCGCGGTGGGGCTTCATGGGTGCCACCGGCGATGGAGGTGTGGGCGCCTAACAGCAGCGGGAAGCGGGAGACGGGAGAAGCCGGGGACCGGCGACGGGCGACGGACGACACAGCCCTGCTACGGCTCGAAGTCGCCGGAACGACCACGCAGTGCCACCCCGCACCGGGGGCAATGTAAATCGCCTTCCTCGCCCAGCGCGTAGTCGTACTCGCGGCCGCACGAGCAGTTCGCGTCGATCGACTCGTTGCCGCAGATGAAGCAGTACCGATCACCCTCGCGATAATCACGGAACCGCCCGCATGTCGAGCAGCGGTGGACCGTCACTTCTGCTCGCCTCGCAGCCACACGAGGGGGTCGATCGCGCGTCCCTTGGGGCGAATCTCGAAGTGCAGGTGCGGGTCGAGCTCGGGGTCGGACACGCCGACCGCGCCAATCACCTGACCCTTGATCACCTGCTGGCCCTTCTGGACGTCGATGCGCGAGAGCGATCCGTACACGGAGTAGTCCCCGCCGCCGTGCTGCACGATCACCGTGAGGCCGTAGGTTCCGATCGCTTCCGCGACCATGACTTCGCCGCCCGCGACCGCCTTCACCGACGCTCCGCTTGGCGCGGCGATCCCCACGCCATTCCAGCGGATCGTCGTGTTGTTCGGATTCACGGCGCGACCGAAACGGTAGATGATCGATCCCTCCACGGGCCAATCCAGCTTGCCGAAGTCGCTCGTCTTGAGGGTGCTGCTGCTCAGCACCGTCGGCGCGTTAGGCCGTTCTGCCGCTTTCTTCCGCGCCTCCTCGAACGCCGCGATCGTGTTCGTCAGACGAGTTTCGTCGCGGCCGATCGCGGCGAGGCGTGCCTCGGTTTCCTTGGCCGACCGCTTGATGACGTTGAGGTTTCTCGATCGGTTTTCTTCCAGTGCCCGAAGCCGATCCTCCTCTTGGTGCTTCTCCTGGCGGCTGCGCTCGAACTCATCGCGCAGGCGAACGAGCTGCTGCCGCTGTTTCGCGACCTGATCGTAGAGGTCCTCGACACGCGTAACGAGCGACCGGTCGCGCAGCGCCAGCTCGTGGAGGTACTTGTATCGACCGAGCAACTCGCCGAACGTGCGCGCCGCGAGCAGCGCTTCGGTCGTATACATGGGGCCACGCTTGTAGATGTCGATCAGGCGGCGCTGCAGCACGGCCTTCTTCACCGCCAACTCGTCTTCGGCGCGCAGCAGGCTTGACGTCGTGCCGTCCACTTCCGTCGTGATCGTCTCGAGCTGCACATCGAGCGATCGAACAACTCGCGCCGTGGCGTCCGCCTGCTGGTGCAGGTTGGTCACTTCGGCGTCGAGATCGTGGGCCTTGGACTGCAAGTCCGTCATGTTGCGCTGCAGCTCCTCACGCTCGCGCCGGATGCGCTCGAGCTCCTCGCGCTGTTGGCGGATCTTCGCCTCGCCGGCGGTCTGGCCCTGTGAGGGCGGCTGCGGCTGCTGAGAGCGCACGACCGCCGGGGCCGCGAGCATGGCCACGCAGAGCAGGATCCGCGGGCGCAGCATCAGACCTTCCGCAGGTGCCGCCCGACCGACAGCGAGCTGCCGACCACACCGATCATCGCCCCGCCTAACAAGCCGAGCGACGCGAGGCCTCGCGAGAAGAACGCGGTCTGAATGAAATTGTGGCTGATCACCTGGCTGGCGAACCACGTGAGACCCAGGGCGAGCAAGCCGCCCAGAATTCCCTTGAGGAATCCATCGATCAGGAAGGGTCGGCGGATGAACGCGTCGGTCGCGCCCACCAGGCGCATGATCGAGATCTCTCGTGCGCGCGCCATGACTGCCATGCGAATCGTCGCGCCGATGATGATCACCGCGACGGCCGCGAATGCGAGACCCAGAACGAGCCCCGCGGCCGTGGCGACGTTGCGAATGCGATACAGTTTGTCGACCCAGTCCTCTCCGTACCGCACGTCATCGACGAACTCGAACGACTTGATGCGACCCGCGATCGTCTTCAGCGTCTCGGGATCGCGATGGCCCTCACGCATCCGAATGTCGATGGACGCCGGGAGGAACGCACTCTCGAACACGTCCTTGAACTCGCCCAGCTCCGCTCGCGCTCGTGCGAGGGCCGAGTCGGGCGAGACGTACTCCACGCGGCTCACTTCGGGGAAGGCACCGATGTCGCCCATCGCAGCCGACACGACTTCCACCGGCGTGCCGTCAGCGAGGAACGCGCGGATCTCCACGCGCGATTCGACTTCGCCGAGCGTTTTCCGAATGTTCACCGCGACGAGCGAGAACAGCCCGAAGGCGAACAGGGAAAACGCGATGGTCGTGATGCTCAGCACGCTCAACATGGGCGCGCGGCGGAACCCGATCATCGTCTCCCGGAGCGCGAGTCTCACGCGAGGACCTCCACCTTCTTTGCCCGATCGCCGTCGCCAGAATCGAACACGACCTGGCCGCGATTGATCTCAATCGTGCGATAGCCGGAGCGCCGCACGAGCTCGAGGTTGTGCGTAGCCATCACGACCGCCGTCCCCGATGCGTTGATGTCGCGGAGCAGCTGAAAGACGCCGCGTGTCGCGCGTTCGTCGAGGTTCCCGGTGGGCTCGTCCGCGACGAGCACGAACGGGTCGTTGACCAGCGCGCGCGCGATCGCGACCCGCTGCTGTTCGCCGCCGCTCATCTCGCGAGGCATGCTCGTGCCTTTGGCTGCCAAACCAACCTGGGCGAGCGCGCGCGCAACCTTGGGCTGGATCGCCGACCGCGGCGCATCGATGACCTCGAGCGCAAACGCCACGTTGGCTTCGGCCGTTCGATCCTCGAGCAGCCGGAAGTCCTGGAATACGACGCCGAGCTTCCGCCGGAGCTTCGCGACTTCCTTGCGCTTCACGCCCTTCGAACGGACGCCGCTCACCCACACGTCACCCTTCGTGGGGAGCTCTTCCATGTAGATCAGCTTGAGCAGCGAGCTCTTGCCCGCGCCGCTCGGCCCGGTGAGAAAGATGAACTCACCCTTGCCGACGAAGAGCGACACGTCCTGAAGCACCAGGCCACTGCGCGGATATTCCTTGTAGACGTGCTGGAACCGAATCACTGCTCCACCTTCCGGGTGCCTACTTGCTACCCGGTGCCTTCCTCGACTTCGGTGAGCCGCCAGCTGGCGTGGGCCGTTACGGAGTCCACGACTGCCTTGAGCAATCCGATAAGGATCGGACCGAGCAGGATGCCGGCGAGCCCGAACGTGTATACACCCGTCACGAGCGCGACGAACATCCAGTAAAAGTTCAATACCCCAGACCGCTCGGCGGCGATCTTGGGGCGCAGGTACGTCGAGATGAACAACGTGTTCAGAAGAAACCCAACGAGCACCATCAATCCAGCGCGCGCCGGGCTGTCTCGGAACACCAGCAGCCACGCTGCGACTGGTACATACACGCTCCACGATCCAACGATCGGGAAGAAGCCGATGATGAACGACAGGATCGCCAATACCGCGGCGAGCGGTACGCCGAACGCGAGGTTCAACACGAAAATGACGAGCGTCTTGAGGCCCTGCGTAAGGAGCGTCGAGTAGATCGCCCCGTATAGCACCCCGGTGACGTTTGTCACCAACGCTTCCCGTAGCCGGTCATAGCGCTGCGGTACCTTGCTTCGCACATAACTGACGATCGAGTCGGCATCCGTAAACACATACGCCGCTGTCAGCAGGAAGATCGTGATCGCGACCGAAAGCTCGACCACCGCCTTCCGGACCGCTGCGGGGATCTTCGTCCCATAACCCGAAACCGTCAGCACGTAGGCGCGCACCGTCTCGGTCGGGTTCGCATCGGTCATGAACGGCAGCTGCCGAATCGCGGCATCGATCCGCTCCGCGACCTCGTTCTGGTGCGAATCGATGTACCCGAGCACGTCCACCAGCTCGACGTAACTGTACGCCAGCGCGCCCAGCACCGGGATGATCACGACGAGCAGCGTGAGCACCGCGCTGGCGACTGGTCGCGCGGTCCGGCGATGAATCCGCAGGTATAGCGGCCGGAGGTACGCCGCGATCACGGTGCCGAGGATGCCGGCGATGAGTACCCGCCGGACCATCCAGAGGAACAGCAGGACGACGATCGCCGCCAGCAGCCAGGTGAGGACGGCGCGACGAACCTCGGGCGCCGGAAAATCGGCGAGTCGCGAATTCAACCGTCGCTCATCGCGCCGGCGATCGCTGGGGCTCGACTCGCCGGGTACCTCTACGACGCTCATTTGAGCGCCTGTTCCAAGTCCGCGATGAGGTCGTCCACGTTCTCGATGCCGACGCTCAGGCGCAGGAACCCGTCCGGCACACCGAGCGCCGCGCGTTCGTCGCTGGTCAGGTGCGAATGCGACGTAAAGCGCGGCTCCGATACCACCGAGTCGACGCCACCGAGACTCGGGGCGTGCTTGATGAGGCGAAGTCGACGGAGGAAGCGCTCCGCGGCTCGGCCGCCGCCAACGAGCTCGATCGCCAGCATACCGCCGAATCCGTCGAGGAACGTGCGCGCGACCTCATGGTCCGGGTGGTCTTCGAGCCCGGGATAATGCACCTGGCGAACCTCCTTCCGAGCGTTGCACCACTCGGCGATTCGCCGCGCGTTCTCGTTCTGTCTCGCGACGCGGACGTCGATCGTCTTGAGGCCGCGCTCGAGGAGCCAGCAGGCGAAGGGGTCGGGCGACTGTCCCCATACCACCATCTTCTGGCGCACCTCCTCGATGTACGGCGCAGTGCCTAACACGACGCCGCTGAGGATGTCGTGGTGCCCGTTGAGGTACTTCGTGGCGGAGTGAATGACGACGTCCGCGCCGTGCTCGAGCGGGCGGAAGTTGACCGGGCTCGCGAACGTCGAGTCGACGACCAGCGCGAGACCGCCCTCCTTCGTGAGGTAGCTGATCGGGCGCAGGTCGAGGACGCGGCAGGTCGGGTTGACGGGCGACTCGACGAAGATGGCGCGGGTCTCCTTGCGCATGCGCTTCCGCCAGGCGCGCGTCTCCATGGGATCGACGAGCGTGACGTCGATGCCCATCGTGGCAAACTCCTGGGCGAAGAGCAGCCGCGTGCCGCCGTAGACCCAGTTGCTCGCGAGGAGATGGTCGCCGGGGCGGAGCAGGGCGAGGAGCGCGCAGGCCGTGGCCCCCATGCCGCTCGAGAGCACGATCGCCGCCTCCGCGCCCTCCATGAGCGCGAGCCGCTTCTGGACCGACTCGGCGTTAGGCACGTTGCCGTACCGGGGATACCGGAGGCCGTCGGCCGTTCCGATCTCCTGGATGAAATTCGCCGACTGCACCAGCGGCTGCACTACCGGGGTGTCGGGGTCGCCGTGTGACGCGCCGCCGGTGACGGCGAGGGTGGACAGGCCGAGACGGCGTGGCGATCGAGGCATGGGGTGCGCGCTGCGTTAGGCGTAAGCGCCGCGGTCGGGGCGTGCGTCGAGGTTCGGCTTCACCAGGCGCACGATCTCGGTGACCGTGACGCCCGCGATGTCCCGCACGACGACGCCGCCCCGCGGTACGGAGTCGTCGATGACCACCGGCGCCAGCTCGTGGCGCCGCGGTCCGTAGATCCACACCAACTCACCGTCGAGAATCAGCCGGAATCGGGCTTCTTCCGCATTCAGCCGGATCTGCGGACCCCGATCTTCTTCGCCGGCCCGTGTGCCGATGAAGCCGACCACCTGGAGCGGCGGGTTGTAGATCTGGCTCACGGCGTCGCCCCGAGCGGCACGTAGGTGTCCTCGAATCGCATGACGAGCCGCCGCTCGTGGAGCGCGGCCAGCAGCGCCGCGGCGTCGGCCAGCTCCTGCCCCAGTGCCGACGCGAGCTCCTCCGCCGCGCCGCGGCCGAGCTCCCGGAGCGCCAGCCACGCACGCCGCTGTTCGTCGTTGACGGTGCCCACGAGGAACAGGGCGCCGTCGTCGGCCTGCATAACGAGTGCGAGCTGGTACCGCTCGAGCGCGTGCTCGATGGCGTCGAGATGGTCCTCGCGGACGCCCCGCAGCAGAAAATACGCGTCCTGCGGCGGCGCACCGCCCTCGAACCGAAGCAGCAGCTTCGCGACGACCTCGTCGGCGCAGGAGAAGTCCAGCAGGTTGACGTGCGAGAAATCGATCACCGTCAGTGACGGGCCGCGCCACGCGGCGAGCAGGTTCTCGATTTCCGTCCGCACGGCAGCACCCGTGGGTCGCGTCACGAGGTTGGAGTACAGATCGCACACGGTGCGTCGAAGCACCGAGCTGACATCGATATGGTTGATCACCGCGGAGGTATCCGTTCTGGAATCGTGATCTGGATCTGCGCGCCAGGAAACGGCGCGAGATCTTCAGCCAAGGGGACGTCCTCATCCCAACTCGGCACGATCGCGATCCGCGCGGTACCACTGCGGATCGACAGCTTGCCATCCCACTTGCCGACGAATCGTCGCACGCCGGCGAGACCTTGTCCGCGCCCGGGATCGCGGAAGCGACTCACGCCGCGAATCACCGCGTCCTCGAGGGCCATGCCATCATCCCAGCGGTCGGTGATGCGGCGGCCCTGCGCGTTCTCCAGCGAGGCACGAAACCCGATGCCTGCATCGCAGACGGCAATCTGCACCACGCGACGTCCGAGCCGCTGGCGCCACGTGTACGTCTGCACCGCCACCCATCCGCCGCGCTGTGCGTGCTCGACGATGTTCTGACACGCTTCCGAGAGCGTCATCGCGAATCGCATGGTCGCCTGCGGGTCGAGGTGCAACTCGTTCACGAGGATCGCCTGCGCCTTCTGCTGAATGCGCTCGACAACGTCGTGCACGTCCTCGCTCTTCGCGACGGGCGTGATCTCCAGCAGCACGCTCGACTCGCCGCCGTTGCGGGCGCGAGGCACGTGACCGTGAAGGTCGAAGATCTGCTCGGCGTGCTTGTAGAAACCCGTGCGCCCCCAATACGACGCCGTGTCGTCGTTCTCCGGCCCAGTGAACGCGGCGCGCTCAGCGCGTGTCTGTCCGAGCGTCAGCATCGTGGTCAGCGCGTACGGCGACGCCCACCGCGTGTGGCGAGCATCGATGAGCACCTTCTGATCGCGTGGGAGCGGGGCCACCTGATCCAGGACCTGCTCGATCGTCTCCGCATCGAGCGAGGGCGGAACGTTGATGACGGTGGTCACGTCGGGCTGAGCTCTCCGCGAAGGTAGTGCGCGAGCCCGGTGGCACCCCGGTGCTCCACGTTGCGTGCCGCGGCGCGCATCGCCGCGCGCATCGCGTCGGACAACTTATCACCGGCAGCCAGCCGTGAGAAATAGGTCGCGCCCCAGACGTCACCACATCCGGTCGGATCAACGGCATCCACCGTGCCGCGCAGTCGCTCCGCCGGCACAAGCTCGGTCCGCACGGGACCAATGGCCGGAGTGGAGGCAAGTGGTTGACGCGTAAGGTCGGAGAGCGCGTCGAAGCCGGGTGCCGCAAAGTACACGACGCCGCGACTTCCGAGCGTGACGACGAGGCACCGAATCCCGTTCGCGAACGCGGTCGCGGCGAGCGCCATGGAGTCAGGCGCCATCATCGCGAGCTCATCCTCGTTCACCTGCAGGAGATCGAAGCACGCGCACCACGCGGCGACGTTCTCGAGCGGACGCGGCGCGCGAAATCCGGACGGCTGCACGCTCAACATGAGCGAATGCAAATCGCAGTAGATCGGCCCGCGGTAGTGATGCCGGATCAGCTGCGCGGTCTCGAGATCGAGCTCGAAGCCGCTGATCATGTTGATGTACAGTGCATCGAGATCGCCGAGCAGCGGCTTGAGTCCGAGCCAGTTCCACGGCGGCACGCTGCCAGAGAGTCGCTCGCTGCGTCGCTCGTCGCTGTAATAGCGCAGCTCGACGCGATTGTTCGGATAGGGCACCGCGATCGGCGCCGCGTCAGGCGCCGCGCGTCGGAGCGTGCGCATGAATCGACCTGCCTCGTGCGCGAGATCGTCGCCCACGCGCACGAGCGGAACGATCTCCCAGTCGTCAGGCAGCGAGGCGTCGAGTGCGGAGAGCGCGTACGTGATGCCGCCCCATTCTTCGACCGGCCGTTCTCGCGGGTCGCGCCCGTAGATGACGTCCCAGACGAAGGTGCCGATGACTCCGAGACGTTTCCTTCTGCCAGCCATCACATCCCGTCAAGAACTTGCTGCTTGAACGTCGCCACGGCGCCAACCACGCCGGCTGACCCGCGCAGCGTTCCCGGAAGAATCTTGCACGCCTCCACCGCCGGCCTGAACGCGCGACGTCGAACCTCCGCGCGCAACGGCTCGAACAGCGGCGCCCCGGCCTGCGTGACCCCGCCCGCGATCACGACGACGTCCGGGTTGAAGATGTTCAACAGGTTGGCCACGCCGGCGCCAAGAAAGTTGGCGGTCTCGCGCACGACCTGACGCGCCACATCGTCATCCTTCTTCGCGGCGTCGTACACGAGTTGCGCGGTGATCTTGCCGAGATCATCGCCCACCATCTTGAGAAGAATCGACGGCTCTCCGCCCGCGAGCGCCTCACGCGCGCGCTCCGCGATCGCGGGACCGGACGCGTACGCCTCGAGGCAGCCGTAGTTGCCGCAGTTGCACCGCCGTCCCGTCGAGTCGATGGTCGTGTGACCGATCTCGCCCGCGACATCCGACGCGCCGTGAAACAGGCGACCGTCGAGAATGAGCCCGCCACCGATGCCGGTGCCAATCGTTATGCCGATCACGTGGCGGGCGCCCTTCGCCGCACCGCACCACCATTCGCCAAGCGTCGCGCAGTTTGCGTCGTTGTCGAGCGACGCCGGCAACCCCACGCGCTTGACGACCTCATCGCGCAGCGGAAAATTTCTCCAACCAAGATTCGGCGTGACGATCACGATGCCGCGCTCGCGATCCAGCGGCCCGGGCGAACCGATGCCAACGCCGGCGAAATCCTCGCGTTTCGCGTTCGTCTCGGCGATCGTTTCCGCGATCACCGTGTCGATCATTCGCGCGATGCGGTCGACGACCGCGTCGGCGCCCTGCTGGGCGTGCGTCGGCTCTGACCGCATCGCGATCTCCCGACTCCCGTCCTCCGGCATGGCGCCGGCAACGATGTTCGTACCACCAAGGTCGACACCGATGATGTAGCGCTGTCGTTTTCGAGGCGGCATGTGGATGCGAGGAAGAGGGGACGAACGCGGAGCTCGGGCTCCTAGTGCGTGAGCCGGCGGATCACGAGGTACGAGCCCAGAACGAGAATCATTATAGCAAAGCCCTGCTTGATCCGCGCGGCAGGGAGGTGCCGCATGAATCGCGTGCCGGTTATGGCGCCGGCGGCGGCGACGGCGGTGAACCATCCAACGAGCGACCAGTCGAACGCGACCTGACCAAGGTACCCGGCGACGCCGCTCGCCGCGTTCATCGCGATGATGAGCAGCGAGCTTCCCACCGCTTCCTTCACCGGCACGTTCGCCATGAACACGAGCGACGGGACGATGAGAAAGCCTCCGCCCGCGCCGATGAGCGCCGTCAGTACGCCGACGGCAACCGCCTGGACGCCAAGCAGAACGGAGAAGCGTAATGGGCCTGCGTCGTGAGACTCGGCCGTAACGCGCGGGCGCAGCGAATCTCGCAGCATGAAGATGGCGGCGGTGAGCGCGAACGCCGCGAACAGCGCGAGCTGCGCCGACGCCGGAACGAAGCGCGCGAGCCGCGCGCCACCGAACGAGCCGATCATCGCGAGCGCGCCGAACCCGAGCGCTATCCGCCCGTTGATCGTGCCCTGCCGCCAATGCGTGATGAATCCGACCAGGGCGCTCATGCCGACCACCACGAGGCTCATCGCTATGGCAGGCTTGGGCTCGATGTGAAACACGTAGAGAAAGGTCGGCACGGCGAGGATGGAACCGCCGCCGCCGAGGAGGCCGAGCACCAGACCGATGCCCAGTGCGAGCAAGCCGCCGAGCGGGGTCACGGCGACTCTCGGTCTACCTGCGCGACCAGCTCTTCGACCATCTCTGCTCCGAGATCACGCATGCAGCGCCAGTGGCCGAGTGGACAGTGCTGTGGACCATGGCGATCGCACGGCCGGCAGTCGAGACCATGCACGCCCGCCGTGCGTGACTGCGGCGCCAGCGGACCGAACCCGAACTCGGGCACCGTCGGACCGAACACCGTGACGGTTGGCGTCCCCATGGCCGACGCGAGGTGCTGAGGCGACGAGTCGTTGGTGACGAGCAGCGCGCATCGCCGAATCAATTCGGCGGAGCCTAACAAGGAGAGCTGGCCGGTGGCGTCGATCGCGCGATCGCCGACGGCCGTCACGATCTCCGAGGCGAGCGGCGCATCGTCCTTGCCTCCGATCACCACGACCCGGGCCTTTGCCGGCAGCAACCGCGCGAGGGCAGGGTAGAACGGCCACCGCTTCGTGGCCCACACGCTGCCCGGCGCGAGCGCGATCATTGGTGACGTGCCATGGCCCGCACTCGCGAGTAGTCGGTCGACCGCTTCGCGCTCGGCGCCGCCGGGAAAGAGTCGCGGTCGCAGCTGCTCGCGCGTCGGCGATGCATCCGCGCTTTCTGCGGCGAGGCTCCAGAGTCGTTCGGCGTGATGCCGGTCGTCGCGGTACGGTATGCGTCGCGTATAGAGCCACCGGCCCGCTGAGGTCGCGAACCCGACGCGCGTACGAAAGCCCGCGAGGCGCGCGAGCGCAGCGCTCCGCACGGAACCCTGGGCGAGATACGCAATGGCCTCACCAGCGCCGTCGTTCGCCGCACGAGACCGAGTTGCACTGAGCTCGCCTGCGACATTGGCAAGTCCGCCGACGCCACGTGCGCTGCCACGCTTGTCGTAGATTGTGACGCCGACGACATCCGGATTGCGCGCGAGCAGCGGCGCGCCCGCCGGCGTCGCCACGATGTGCACCGGACCTCGACGCGCGAGCTCGGCGATGAGCGGCGTCGTGAGCACGACGTCGCCGAGGAACGAGGTCTGGATGACGAGGGAGAATTGCACCGCGCGCGCGCGTCGCGGTCAGTCGACCTGCAAGACGGCTAGGAACGCTTCCTGAGGAATCTCGACTGCGCCCACCTGCTTCATGCGCTTCTTCCCCTCTTTCTGCTTCTCGAGGAGCTTCCGCTTCCGCGTGATGTCGCCGCCGTAGCACTTTGCGAGGACGTCCTTGCGGAGCGGCTTCACCGAGGACCGCGCGATCACCTTGTTGCCGATCGCCGCCTGGATTGCCACCTCGAACAGCTGTCGCGGAATGAGCTCCTTGAGCTTGTCCGCGATCTTCCGACCATACTCGAACGCCTTGTCGCGATGGATGATGACGCTGAAGGCGTCGACCGCATCGCCGTTGATCAGCATGTCGAGCTTCACGAGATCGCTCTCGCGGTAGCCGAGGACCTCGTAGTCAAGCGAGGCATACCCGCGGCTGATCGTCTTGAGCCGATCGAAAAAGTCGAGAATAATCTCGGCCAGCGGGAACTCCCAGTCGAACTCGACGCGCTCCTGGTCGAGGTACGTCATGTTCTTGTAGACGCCGCGGCGCTCGGTGCCTAACGTCATGATCGGCCCGATGTAATCCGACGGCGCCATGATGCGCGCCTTGACGTACGGCTCTTCCACCCGGTCGATCACCGCTGGCGCCGGCATCTTGGACGGATTCTCAATGATCTCGTCCGTGCCGTCTGTGTGGTGCACGTGGTACTCGACGTTAGGCACCGTCGTGACCAGGTCGAGATCGAACTCGCGCTCGAGTCGCTCCTGCACGATCTCCATGTGCAGCAGCCCGAGGAACCCGCACCGGAACCCGAACCCGAGGGCGGTCGACGTCTCCGGCTCATAGTGCAGCGACGCGTCGTTCAGCCGCAGCTTGGCCAGCGCGTCCCGCAGCGACTCGTATTGCGTTGTGTCCGTCGGATAGAGGCCCGAGAACACCATCGAGTGCACGTCCTGGTAGCCGGGCAGGGCTTCGGCAGCGCGGTTCGCGGCGTCGAAGATGGTGTCGCCCGCGCGCGTCTCCTGGACGCTGCGCACGTTCGCGACGACGTAGCCCACCTCGCCCGGGCCGAGCGACTCGGTCGCCACCGGACGGAGCTGCATGTAGCCGAGGTCGCTCACCTCGTACTTCTGTTCGTTCGCCCCGAAGGTGATCTCCATCCCCCGGCGGATCTCCCCGTCGACGACACGGATGCTCGGGACGGCTCCCCGATAGCGGTCGTAATACGAGTCGAAAATGAGCGCTCGCAACGGGCCGTTCGGATCGCCGGTCGGGGCAGGGACGCGCTCCACGATCTCCTCGAGCAGCGCCGGAACCCCGTGCCCCTCTTTCGCGCTCACGAGCAGGATGCGATCGGGATCGACGCCGATCAGGTCGTGGACTTCCTGCTTTCGCCGTTCGGGCTCCGCGCCCGGCAAGTCGATCTTGTTCAGGACGGGGATGATCTCCAGGCCTGCGTCGAGCGCGAGGAACAGGTTCGAAAGCGTCTGGGCCTGAATTCCCTGCGAGGCGTCCACCACGAGGATCGCCCCCTCACACGCGGCGAGCGATCGCGACACCTCGTACGTAAAATCCACGTGGCCGGGCGTGTCGATCAGGTTTAGCTCGTACAGTCCGCCGTTGCGCGCGGTGTAGTTCATGCGCACGGCGTTGAGCTTGATCGTGATGCCCCGCTCGCGCTCGAGGTCGAGCGTGTCCAGCACCTGGGCCTTCATCTCCCGCTTCTGTAGCGTGCCCGTCGTCTCGATCAGGCGGTCGGCGAGAGTCGACTTGCCATGGTCGATGTGGGCGACGATGCAGAAGTTGCGGATGTGGTCGAGATTCACGGAAGTCCCGGCGAGGAAGTACGGCGAAAGCCCTCAAAGATAGCCGTTAGCCCATTATCTTCCCACCCCGATGGAAAGCTCCCGAGCCGTCCGCGCCGACCTGTTCGACCCCGCGAGTCTCGCGTCGCTTGGTCACGTCGAGATCATCGCGCGCTGGGTCGTCGACGGTTTTCTCAATGGGCTCCACCGCTCGCCCAAGAAAGGGTTCTCGGTGGAGTTCGCCGAGTATCGCAGCTATCAGCCCGGTGATGATCTCCGCTTCATCGACTGGAAGATCGCCGCTCGGTCGAACAAGTGGGTCGTCAAACAATTCGAGGAGGAGACGAACCTCCGCGCGACCATCATTCTCGACGTCAGTCGATCGATGGCGTGGTCGAGCGGGCCGACCGTGCTCGCCAAGAACCGGTACGCGGAGCAGCTCGTCGCGGCGCTGTCACTCCTCCTGATTCGCCAGCGCGACGCCGTCGGCTTCATTCGCTACGACGACAAGCTTCGCACCGTCGTCCCTCCGAAGGCGCGAACGGCACAGTGGCGGCGCATCCTGCACGCACTCGAGGAAGACGGTTCCGGCCTCGCATCGATTGCCCCCGAAGCACTCTTGCAGGCCGCGCGACTCATCCGCCGGCCGGGCATGGTCGTGCTCATCTCCGACCTGCTCGTCGAATCCGCCGCGGTGGCCGAGGCCGTGAAGATGCTTCGCGCGGTGGGCCACGACGTGACAGTCCTGCACATCATGGATCCAGCGGAACGAGATCTCTCGATGGGCGGTGAAGCCGTGTTTGCCGACCCGGAATCCGGGCTCGAGGTGACCGCGACGGTCGCCGATGTCCGCACCGCCTATCGCAAGACGGTCGACGAAGCCATCGCCGAGTGGCGCGACACGCTGCAAGCCACCGGCGCGGGTTATGAGGTGTTCACGACCGACGAGCCGTTCGGCGTCCCATTGCGCAAAGCGTTCGCCGCTCGCCAGCGCCTGCCATGAGCTTCCTCGAGCCGCTCTACCTGCTGCTGGCCGGTGCCGCGGCGGTGCCGCTCCTTCTGCACCTGCTGCGACGACGCATCTCGCTGCGCGTAGAATTTCCGGCCGCCCGCTACATCCTGCGTGCGGAGCGCGAGAATTCTCGAAAACTCAAGCTGAGAAACTTCCTGCTGATGTTTCTCCGCATTCTGGCCGTCCTGTTTATCGCGCTTGCCGCAGCGAGACCGGTCGGGCGACTGATCGGCTCCGGGCACGCTCCGACGGCAATGGCGATCGTGCTCGACAACTCGCTCAGCACGTCCACCATCGTCGATGGGGCACCGCTCTTTCGCCGGTTGCGCGCGGCGGCGCTCGCCGCGGCACGTCACGCGACTCCGTCGGATCGCGTGTGGCTCGTGACGGCGGATGGTCGTGTGGTTGGCGGCTCAAGCTCATCGGTCGCCGACGCGATCCAGCGACTCGAACCGATCGCCGGCGCCGGCGACTTGCCGGGAGCGGTGACGCGAGCCGTCGGTCTCGTTCGCGCTGCGGGTCTCTCGGCGCACCACGTCGCCGTAGCAACCGACGGTCAAGCGACATCGTGGCGTCGCACGACGGCGACGCCTGATGTTGGCGTGAGCGTGTACACGCCTGCCAGTACTCCGCCGGCGAATCACGCCGTGATCGTGGCAGAGGCTCGCCCCACGCGATGGACCCCGCGTGGCAGCGTCGTCGCCCGGACGCTCGGCGCCGACTCGGCGACGTATCGCATTGCGATCGGCGGCACGGGGGCGGCGGCGCGCACGCTCGCGCGCGGGACCGCAGTCGCGGACGGCGAGATTCTCGTTAGGGCCGCGCCGCCGGAGCGGGGGTGGGTGGCCGGATCGATCGAGCTAGAGCCCGACGAGCTCCGTGGCGACGACGTGCGGTACTTCGCCGTGTGGATTGGCGCCGCGCCATCGGTGACAGTTGATCCCAGCCTCGGGACGTTCGTGAAGACTGCCACCGATGCATTGGTGCAGAGCGATCGCCTTCGACTCGGACCGGACGCGTCGATCGTGTCCGCCGACGCGCTCACGCGACTGCCGGCGCTGATCGTCGCGCCGTCCGATCCCGTGCGGGTGGGTGCCGCGAATCGAGCACTCGAGCGGCTGGGTATTCCGTGGCGATTCGGCGGCGCCCGTCACGAGACCGGCACCGCGCGCGAGGCGCCGAGTACACCCCTCAAGCTCATCGATGGCGCCACCGTTTCGATGCGGTTCCCGCTCGCGGCCCAAGGCGAGCCGACGGCCGACACGCTCGCGCGCGTCGGCACTGAACCATGGATCGTTGCCGGCGATCGGTACGTCATCATCGCGTCGCCGCTTGATCCATCTGCCACCGACTTCCCTGTTCGCGCCGGCTTCCTTCCGTGGCTCGCGGAGGCTGCGTCACAGCGACTGGCGGGCGATGCGGGGATCGTGTTGTTGGCCACGCCCGGCGCGCGCCTCCGGGCGCCAGCAGGTGTGCAGACCGTCGAAGACGCCGCCGGGCAGCCAGGACCGATCGCGAATGGCGAGATCGTCGCGCCGGATCGCGCCGGCGTGTACTTCATGCGGCGTGGCGCCATCAAGGCCGGCGCGGTCGTCGTGAACGGCGAGCCGCAGGAGTCGTCGCTGGCGCGATTGTCTGCGGCGTCGCTTCGCGCGCGCTTCGATGGCCGCGACGTGAGCCTAACGACCGACGGCGAGCGCTGGGCGAACGACGCCTACACTGGGTCGGCGCGACGTCCGCTCTCGACGCCGATCCTGATTCTCGCTGCGCTCGTGCTCCTTGCCGAAGCGATCATCGCGCGCGGCAGCGGCGAGCGCTCCAGTCGCGGGACGGTCAAGGCGGCAGCGTAGTGGCTCTTCCGACCCTCGTCGAAGCGATTTCATCGCTGCCGGCGTTCGCGCGTGTTCTGAACACGGTTCCCCCACCTGGTGAGCGCCTGACGATTGGCGGGCTTGCCGGCTCGAGCGACGCGGTGACACTCGCAGCGCTCGTCCAGCGGCTCTCGACGCGGTTCTTCGTTGTCGTCGCCGAAGGCGTCCCGCAGGCCGAGCGTTGGCTCGCGGACCTGCAGGCAATCCTCGACGAGACGCCGGTCGCGCTCTACCCGCCTCGCGAAGGCTTAGGCGAAGCGGAACCACACGCGGAGATCGCCGGAGAGCGCGTCGAGACGCTCGAGCGGGTATCACGAGGCGAGGTCCGGGTGCTGCTGACGACGGCGCGGGCGGTGCTCGAGCGGACGCGCCTGCCGACGACGCTGCGCGCGGCGCGACTCGAGCTCCGCAAGGGTGACGTTAGGCGTCCGGAAGAAATTGCCGAACACTTGGAGCAGGTGGGGTTCGAGCGCGTGCCGATGGTCGACGACGTCGCCCAGTTTTCGGTGCGCGGCGGGATCTTCGACATTTACAGCTTCGGCATGGCGGATCCGGTGCGCCTCGAGTTCTGGGGCGACGAGATCATCGAGCTTCGACACTTCGACCTGCTGAGCCAGCGTTCCACGCGCGAAGCCGACGTCGCCATCATCCTCCCCGTCGATGGTCACGTTCCGGAGGAAGAGACCAGCGACTTCGAGCGCGTCTCCGTCCCGTCGCTCTGGCCGCCGGAAACGATCGTCGTGCTGCCCAGCGACGCGCACGTCGAACCGGAGCTGCAGCGGACCTGGGATGAGGCGCAGCATCACCTCGACCTCGCCCGGCGTCGCGGTGAGGACGTCCCCAAGCGCGATGAGCTCTTTCAGGCGCCGGGTGACGCGATGCAGTCGCTGCGCGATTTCGGAACCCTGGCGATCGTGCCCGGCGCCGGTACCGGCGCCGACGTGGTGTTTCCGATCCGACACCCCGACGCGATCGATCGCGACATCAAGCGGCTGCGCCGCGTCGTGCGGGATGGGATGCCAAGCATCATCCTGTGCGACAACGAAGGCCAGGCCGAGCGTCTCGACGAGTTGCTGAACGAAGACACGTTCAGCCCGTCGCCGGCAGCGCTCGTGATCGGTGTGTTGGACGGTGGCTTCGTGATCCCGGGAACCGGAAACGGGGAACAGGGAACAATGGCTCCGCGCGGAGATCCGGTTCCCGGTTCCCGGTTCCCAGTTCCCGGCCTTCGCGTTCTGACTGATCACGAAATCTTTCGCCGAGAGCGAAGACTTCGCAGAGCGCGCCGGTACTCCACCGGCGCGACGCTCGAAGCCATCACCGCCCTCAAGTCCGGCGACTTCGTCGTGCATCTCGAGCACGGCGTCGGCATCTATCGCGGACTTCAGACGATCTTCGTCGGCGAGAGCACCGTCGAAGTTGCCGTCATCGAGTACGAAGGCGGCGACCGGCTGAACGTCCCGCTGTATCGCATCGACCAGATCGAGCGGTACCGGGCGGCCGGCGACGCAGACGGCGACGCCGCGCCGCCGCGCCTCCACAAACTCGGCGGCAAACGCTGGGCGCAGCAACGCGACCGCACGCGCGCCGCCATTCAGGAGATGACGGTCGAGCTGCTCGACCTGTACGCCCGCCGGCAGGTCGCATCGAGGGCAGCACACTTCCCCGATACGCCGTGGCAACGGCAGCTCGAGTCGTCCTTCCTGTTCGAGGACACGCCTGACCAGCGGAAGGCCACGGTCGATGTCAAGCAGGACATGGAGAAGCCGCGGCCGATGGATCGGCTGCTCGTCGGAGACGTCGGATACGGGAAGACGGAGATCGCGGTGCGCGCCGCGTTCAAGGCCGTGCAGTCGGATCGTCAGGTCGCGGTGCTCGTTCCGACGACGATTCTCGCCGACCAGCATCAGCGCACGTTCAGCGAACGTTTCGCCGATTTTCCCATCCGCGTGGCGGCGCTCAGCCGCTTCCAGTCGGCGAAAGAACAGACCGACGTCCTCGCGGATCTCGCCGCGAAAAAGGTCGACATCATCATCGGCACCCACCGGCTGCTCAGTCCCGACGTGAAGTTCTCGAATCTTGGCCTCATCGTGATCGACGAGGAGCATCGCTTCGGCGTGAAGCACAAGGAGCGACTCAAGCACCTCCGTCTCGAGACCGACGTGCTCACGCTCACGGCGACACCGATTCCGCGAACGCTGCATCTGTCGCTTGCCGGCCTTCGCGACATGACGCTCATGCAGACGGCGCCGCGCGACCGGTCTCCGGTGCTCACGTTCGTCGAGCCGTGGGACGAAGCCTTGATCGAGGAGGGCATCGCTCGCGAGCTCGATCGGGGCGGGCAGGTGTTCTTCGTGCACAATCGCATCGAGACCATCGAGGCCATAGCAGACCGCGTCCGCCGAATCGTCCCGCGCGCGCGCGTCGCCGTGGGACACGGGCAGATGAAGGAGCGCGACCTCGAGGACGTGATGCACCGGTTCGTCGGGGGCGACATCGACGTGCTCGTCTCGACGATGATCGTCGAGTCAGGGCTCGATGTACCGAACGCCAATACGATGTTCGTGAACCGCGCGGACAACTTCGGGTTGGCGCAGCTGTACCAACTCCGGGGTCGGGTCGGGCGGTCGCACCGCCGCGCGTACTGCTATCTGATGGTTCCCGACGCGGTCGACCCCGACGCCGAGCGGCGGCTGCAGGTCCTCGAGCACCACACGGAGCTGGGTTCCGGATACAGGGTAGCACTCAAGGACCTCGAGCTTCGAGGGGCCGGCAACCTGCTCGGTCCAGAACAGTCGGGGTTCGTCCACGCGGTTGGCTTCGACATGTACCTCCGCATGCTCGAGGAAACCGTTCGCCGGGTCATGGACGGCGGTGGGCTGCCGAAGCTCGTTCCGTCCGACGTCTCCCTCGATCTGCCGGCGTACCTGCCGGACGAGTTCATTCCATCGCAGGACGCCAAGCTGGACGTCTATCGGCGCCTGAGCGCGCTCTCAGCGCCGGAACCGATCGAGGAGCTCCGCGCAGAGGTGCGCGACCGGTTCGGGCCGCTCCCCGCACCAGCCGAGGCGTTCTTTGCCACCGCCACGCTTCGAATCGTCGGCGGGGCACTCGGGATCGACGGCCTGTTGGTGCGCGGCGACGAGGCCCGTGTTACTTTTCGCGACACGGCCGTACCCCGTATGAAGGGGCTGTCGGCCGCGTTTCACGAGGTTCAGTTCCAGGCTGAGGTGCGACGGACGCACCCGCTATCCCTAAAGCTGACACGTGTGGGCGGCTCTCCGATCCTCGATGGGCTCGTGCGTGCCCTCCGAGGGTTGGCAGCGGCCTGAGAACGCGTCGGCTTTCGACGTACAAGAGTACCGACCGCAATCGTCGAGCCGCAGGTGCCGTGTCTGCGTGTCAAACGGCCCACGGCGGCGCGCCGATTGGCCCGAACTCCAAACTCCATCCCGATGAAACGTTCACTCGTCCTCGCCTTCGCCGTTTCCGTCCCACTTGCCGCATGCGACGGCTTCAAAGAGGCGATGACTGCGCACGTCGATGTCGCAGCTCGCGCCGGCTCACAGGAGCTCTCCGTTACTCGGCTCGCCGAGCTGCTCGGCGCGTCGAAGGCTCCGCTCCGGCGCGATGTCGTCGAGACGGTCGCCAATATGTGGGTGAACTATCAGTTGCTCGCACGCGCGGCCGCGCACGATGACTCGCTCAACCAGCCGCAGGTGATCGACCAGGCGATGTGGCCGGCGACCACGAATACGCGCATCAAGAAGTGGTACGATGTGATCGCGAAGAATTGGGCGTCCACAGACACCGCCGGCAACGCGGCGGCGTACGCGAGCGGCAAGATCCTCTCGGCGCGACACATTCTTTTCAACGCCCCGCCGGGTAACAGCCCTGCGGCTGACTCGGCCCTCAAGAAGGCGCAGTCCGTCCGCGCGCAGCTCACGTCGGCGAACTTCGCCGCGATGGCCACGAAGTACAACGGCCCGAACGCTGCCGGACCGGGCGGTGACCTCGGTGTGTTCACGAAGGACCAGATGGTCCCCGAGTTCTCGAACGCCGTGATCGCGCTCAAACCCGGCGAGATCTCGCAGCCGATCCGCTCGCAGTACGGCTATCACGTCATTCGCCGCTCGACATACGATGAGGTCAAGGACCAGGTCGCGCAGACGAACAACCAGTCCGCAACGCGGGTTGGCGAAAGCACGTACGTCGCGAAGCTCGACGAAGCAGCCAAGGTGCAGGTCAAGCCTAACGCGGCTGCCGTCGTCAAGGCCATCGCGGCCGCGCCCGATGCGCACAAGGATGACAAGACGGTGATCGCGACGTCGACGATGGGCGACCTGACCGCGGCCCGTCTCGCGCAGTGGATCCCCGCATTCTCGCCGAATTCCCAGCAGCTTCGCCAGCAGATCCAGCAGGCACCGGACTCTCTGCTGCCAGGCTTCGTGAAGGCGGTCTTCCGGAACGACCTGCTGTTGCGTCAGGCGGACAGCGCGAAGGTCGGGCTCGACACAGCCGAGACCAATGAGATTCGGCACGCGTTCGTCAGCATGGTCGCGAACACGTGGTCGGGACTTAACATCTCACCGAACCGGCTTGCCGACAGCGCGAAGACCGTTGCCGAGCGCGAGCGGCTCGCCGCAGCGCGGGTGGACAACTATCTCGATCGCTTGCTGACGAAGGACGAGCAGTTCATCCCGGTGCAGCCGCCCCTCGAGTCGGCACTCCACTCCAAGTACGACTACAAGGTCAACGAGGCGGGGATCGATCGCGCCCTCGAGCGAGCGCAGCGTATCCGCGCCGTGGCGGACTCCACGCGAGCGGCGCAGCAGCCGCAGTCGGCGGTTCCGCTGCCAGGACAGCCTGGCGCGGCGACGCCGAACGCGCCTTCGCCGGCGCCCGCCCCTGATTCGGCCGCGAAGAAAAAGCCGTAACCTGATCGACGAGCGGGCGGAGCCACCGCCCGCTCGTGCTTTGTGGCCCCGGTGGACCAGCGCCACCAAGGCCGGGTAGAACGAGTCATGACTTCCTTGAAGACGCTCCGAATCGTCACGCTCGCGACTGTGCTTGCCTTACCCGCGGCAGCCGCGCAGAACACACCACCCGCACCACCGGGACCGCCGCGATCGGCGCAGGCCGACAGCGGCGGTCTGCCCGTCGATCGCGTGATCGCCGTCGTTGGTGATCGACCGATCCTTCTCAGTGAGCTCACCGAAGAGTTGAGCGAGCGCCGGGCACGTGGTCTGAAGGTTCCGACAGACTCCGCGCAATGGATGGAGACAGCGCGCGGCGTGCTTCAGGAAATGATCGACGAAGGGGCGATCGTGCAGCACGCCCTGCGAGACACGTCCGTGCACGTCTCCGACCTCGACGTTCAGAACTCCGCGGAGGAGCAGACGAAGCGAGTCCGGGGTCAGTTCAAGACCGACGCCGAATTCGCGCAGGCGCTCAAGAGTGGAGGTTTCGGAACGCCC
>JAJKIV010000005.1 GCA_021154285.1 Gemmatimonas sp.
CCGCACCGATATCGAAACGATCCAGCATGGATACGTGAAGCAGTCGATTCGCCAGGCCTTGCAGGAGGTAGTTGGGACTGAGCCCATCGCCGACGTGATCGGGCCGAAGAAGGCCGAGGTGGTGAACAAGACGCAGGCGTCGATCTCGCAGCGGCTCGCGCCGTACGGGATCATCGTCAAGCAGTTCACGATCAACGAGCTTCGTGCGCCGCCGGCGGTGATCGAGGCGATCAACACGAAAAACGTCATGCAGCAGCAGGCGCTCACTGCGCAGAACGAGCTGCAGAAGAATCAGTTCCAGGCGCAGGGCGATTCGATCAAAGCGGCCGGCCGCGCGAAGGCGATCCTCGCCGAGGCCGAGGCACAGGCGAAAGCGAATCAATTGCTTTCGCAGAGTCTGACAACGGCACTCGTGCAGTACGAGATGGCGAAGCGCTGGAACGGGCAGATGCCGCAGGTCTCCGGCAGTGCGATGCCGATGATCCAACTTCCGGGCGCCGGGAAGCCGTAGTGACTGGTTAGGCGGCCGCTCCGGGAGCTAGATTACGTCACCATCGCCCGGAGCCTGCCGCATCGTGTCGACGTTCGTCGTACGTCTGTGTCTCCTCATGGCCGTGGCCTTCGGGTCGCGGCCATGTCGTGTCGCGGCGTTAGACGACCCGCGGCCGTCCGTCGTCGCGAGCGTTCACGCGCGAGCGGTCGCCAACGGCGATGCACATGCTCGGGGTTCGGCAACCGGGCTGCGAACTCCCACGAGCAGCGGATCGCAGCTTCGCACGCCGACTTCGTCCCCCGGCGGCCCTGCGAGTGCGTCGCCGGTTGACGTCCTCACCTGGTCCAGCTGCGTTGTCGTTCGTTCCGCACGCAACGCGACCGTGCAGCGTCGCACGCCGTGCGCGGCCTGCGGCGACGGAAGTCCCTACGACGCGACCGCTCCGCCCGCGTCCGCCTGATCGTCGCGCGTTCGGCGCGCTCTGGCATCAGTTCACTCCAATTCACTCACACATTGCTCGCCGCGCTGCTTCGACGCGTGGTGGGGCGGAGCCTTTATGTCTCGGAACACAAATCGCAGCACACCCAGCGTACCCAGGACCGAATCATGGGTGCGGGTCCTGTTTGTCGCCTTCCTGCCTGTTGTCGCGGCCCTGTTCGCTCCTGAAGCGGCTCGCATCGCACTGTTGGCGGTGGGCGGAATCGCCTTCCTCGTTGGATTCGTTCTCATGATCCGCCAATCTCGCCGAGCCGGAACCGACGGCCTCCGGCAACTCGTTCATTCCGATTCGGAGTAGCGACCCGGAACGGCAACACCTAACGCGGATTTCGTTCGTTCAACGACCTCGGAGCGCCTGGCTTCCGAGGTCGTTCCGTCCGGGGGGCGCAGCGTTCGTCAGCCCGTAGAATCGAGCGAGACTGCAGGCGCCGGGCGCGAGACAACGTCAGGCGCGGCCGTGACGTCCACTTCGCCGGACCGAACGAGTGCGCGACGGAACAGCACCGGTCCCGCAATCTGGTTCACCGCGATCAGCGAGAGCAGCAGGGTCCGCATGGAGGCGCCCGCCTCCGGATATAGCGAGGATACAAGTGTCACCAGGCCGATCGCGACTCCCGCCTGCGAGACCAGCCCCATCCACACGTAGCGCTGTTCTACCGCCTCGGCCCGAGTCCATCGCGCGCCAATGCCGATGCCCAGCCAGATGCCCAGCGCACGGACGATGGCAATCGGCAACACGATGGGTAGCGCGCTCATGACCTCGCGGATTGCGATCTGCGCGCCGGCCAGCGCGAAGAACACGACGAACACCGGCGCTGCGGACCGCTCCAATGCACTCCGCATTGCCTCGCTTCGCTCCGAATGCGACACATTCTCCGCGACAAAGCCGGCAGTCATGAGCGTGAGCAGGATCTCGACGTGAGTCGCCTGTGCGATCGCTGCGCCGAAGAGTGTCACGAGCATGGTGAAGAGCATGAGCTCGCGGTGCACGAGCCGGAGATACAGCGCGACGATCAGGCCGATGGCTCCGCCCACGAGCAACGCGCCCGCGATCTCCCACACTACGAGCCCCGGTGACGGTAATGTTGCCGCCCCCGCTGGCGGCGCGATCGTTCTGGCCAGGGTTTGCGAAACCGTGAACAGCACGACGACGGCCACATCGGAGAGCAGCACGATCCCCAGGGTGCTCTTGGCGACCGTCCCTCGAGCACCCGTCTCCGACAACAGCGCGACCGTGACGGACGGAGAATGCGCGATGGCGATGGTCGAGAACAGCACGATGAACGCCGCGGACTTCGCGGCGGGCGCGTCTGCGAGAAACGGTATCCACCGATGCAGCGCGACCAACAGTCCGGCGATGCCTAACAACGACAGCAGCAGCTCGCAGCCGAGCATCCTCACGAGCTTCGAACCGCTGACGCGCAAGTCTCTCCAGCGAAGCTCGGCCCCGGCCAGAAAGGCGATGAGGGCGATGGCGAGATCGCTCACCGGAGCCAGGCGGCCGATCGCCGTCGCAGAAACCGCGGACAGTGACGACGGCCCAAACGCCATTCCGGCGAACAAGTAGCCGACGATCTTCGGGAGGCCGAGACGCACCGTCAGCTCTCCAACGGTGTACGCGGCGAGGATCAGAAAGCCGAATGTGACGAGCGCCTCGGATCCATGCCCTTGTTCGCCCAGCGGGAGCATGAGCTGTACGCCGACGTACAGCAGCGCGAGGATGACGAACCGCCTCACTTCCGCTCAGCCTCGAGAGCGGACGCCGGCCCGGTCGGCGTTTGCGCATCCAATACCGGCTCGGTGAACCGCCCAACCACAGACTGGACGAACCGCGCGGAAGACAGATCAGTGAGCACCACCGATACGATGGCGGCACTGAAAACGACATCCGCCAGGAGCGCGGTCCCGTGAAAGAGCTGATAGTTGAGAGCGATGGCGATCGCGAGTCCACCCTGCCCGAGCAAGGCGCGCCCCCACCGACCTCCGAGCGACTCCGTCAAACCGTTGACGAGAGCCGCCAAACGAGCGGCTCCGAGCTTCGCCACGGCGCGCACGATCGCGAACACCAGTGCGGGCACGATCCACCAGGCAATGGTCCCGGGATCCCACGCGGCGCCGGCAAAGACCAGTAACACGAAATAAAATGGTCGTTCGACCCGACCGAGCGCCTGGCGAATTTCACTGCGATTGCGCCGAGTGTTCGCCAGAATTGCGCCGAGGAGCATGGTCGGAAGCAGCGGCGACACCCGCAGGTAGGCGGCGGCACCGCTCACGAGAATCACCGCGCCGGCGATCGAAATAAACAGTCGATCGATCTCGCGCTCGTTGCCGACGAATAGATGAAACAGCGAGCCTCCGACGCAGCCGATCGCGACGCTGATCACGGCCCATTCCGTGGGCGTGGGGGCACGACGTCCGGTCGCGGGCGCGCCATGATCGATGCACATCAGAAGGCTGAACGCGACAATCGCGACAAACGCATCGATGGCCGTCGCCAGCTCGATCTGACGAACGACGAGTCCTCGCCTGACGAGTCTCCGCCTGAGCATTGCGACCCCGGCAGGCGAAGAAGCCGTCGCGATCGCGCCCAGAGCAGTCGCCGGAGCAACCGTATCCGCGAGTGGCAGTTGATACAGCCACGCCAACGCGCCGACCAGGAACACTGCCGTAACGACCAGCGCGAGCGTCGCCTCGGCGAACGCAACGCGATAGATCGGGCCATACCCGCGAACGACTCGCGGGATGTAAAACGCCGACCCGACCGATGCCCCGATCCAGCCAATGGCCAGGATCATGAACGGGGCGAATGCATCGAGGATGCTCACCTGAAGCACGCCCGTCACCTGCGGACCGAGGAGAATGCCTAACACGAGGTACTCGGCTCCCGAGACGAGCAGGTACCGTGTTCCAAGCCACTCGAACGCCCAGTGGGCCGCGAGGTATGCCCCGGCGACGATCAGGATGAGGACGAAGGGTCCGGCCATCGGGCGTCGTCGCTAGGGTGAGGTCAGGCCTCGGTCGTCATCTCGCCGACAGCGCTTTCGTCCAACTGTGGCTGGACGGTCGTGACCGCGGCCTTTGTGAGCAGGCGTCTCAGCAACGGTGGCGCCATGAACGTCGTCACGAGCACCATGAGCATGAGCGCACTGTACTCGCCGGCGTTGAGCACACCTGCCGCGAGCCCGGCCTGTGCGAAGATCAGGCCCACTTCCCCTCGAGGGATCATGCCAACGCCGATGACGGTCTTGCGAGCGCGCACCCACACGGGAGCCCAGCCAGCAGCAAACTTGCCGACGATGGCCACGGCGGTGAGCGCGACGCCGACGATCACCACGTCTCGAGAACCGAACGTGCGTACGTCGACGGCAGCACCGACTGCGACGAAGAAGATCGGGACGAACACGTTCGCGAGCCGGATGATCCCGCGCTCGATGGTATGGGCATGCTCGGTGGGCGCGAGCACGAGCCCGGCGGCGAACGCGCCGACGATCAGCGCCGAGCCGACCTGCGAAGCAAGCACCGCCAGTACGAATGCCAGCGCGAGCGCCATGGACGCCAGCGTGTGTTCCTTGCTCGTTCGCGCGATGAGCCTGAACAGCCAGGGCACGATCAAGCGCCCGATGAACACCGCCGCGGCAAGGAAACCGAAAGCGACCGCCGTGGCTCGGGCAACGCCCATGACACTTGGGGCGTTGCCGGCGACGAGATCGCTCACGATTGCCAGAATCACGAGGCCGATCACATCATCGATCACAGCGGCGCCGAGCACGATCTGACCCTCGGGGCTCTTGAGCTCACCGAGATCCGAGAACACACGAGCGGTGATCCCGACCGACGTCGCCGTGAGGGCCGCGCCAATTACGATCGCCGGAAGCACGGCGAGATTGAGGACGCGCGACACGCCGTAGCCGAGTACGAACGGCAGCAGCACGCCGACGACCGCGACCGTGAACGCGGCCGCTCCGACCCTCAGGAGGCGCTCGAGATCCGTCTCGAGGCCAATGCCGAACAGCAGCAGCACGACACCGATCTCCGCGATCAGATGCAGTGGTGGCAGCGTCGGATCAACGAGGCCGACGACGGAAGGACCGAGCAGCACGCCGGCGAGCAGCTCACCGATCACCGCCGGCTGACCAATGTGCTCGGCCAGTTCGCCGAGGATCTTGGCCGAAATGAGGATGACGGCGAGCAGCAGCAGGAATCGCTCGACGGAGATGCCGGCGTCGGGCGCAGCGAAGGCGAGCAAGGCGGGGAGAACCGGCTGCGTGGCGGACACGTCTCTCCTTTGGCGATCGTGCTGTCGAGCGAATCCTACTAGGCCACGAGCGCTCCCGGCAGCACGTGCGTGTGGTAATGCGCGCGGCGTTAGCTTTCCCGAGAGCAATCGGTCGCGTCGTTTCGCGACCCTAACGTGTCACACGAGTCACCGAGCCGATCCATGCCGCAGGTTCCCTTCCATTCACTTCCGAGCGACGCGCGCGTCTGGGTCTTTGGCGCTGCGAACGAGCTCACGCAGCCGGCGTCGGAACGCCTGCTCGATGCCGTTGACGCATTTCTCACTCAGTGGAACGCGCATGGCTCGCCGCTCACGTGCGGACGCGAGTGGCGGGATGGCAGGTTTCTGGCGATCGGCGTCGATCAGTCGTCGGCCGGCGCGTCAGGGTGTTCGATCGATGGGTTGTTTCGGACGCTCGCGAGACTCGAGCCGGAGCTCGGTACGAGCTTGCTGGGTGGTGGTCGCGTGTACTACCGCGATAACGATGGCCGAGTGAACGCGACAACGCGGAAGGGGTTTGGCGATTTGACGCGGGAGGGTCGCATTGGGCCGAATACACCGACGTTCGACACGTCCGTTACCACAGCTTCTGCGTGGCGAGAGCAGTTCGAGCGTCCGGTGCGGGAGTCGTGGCACGCGCAGCTGTGAATTGGGGTGTGGGAGTAGGGTTTCGGTTTCAAGGGGTCAGAGCCCTTGAAACCGAAACCCTACTCCGACGCGATCGCGCTTACGCGAGCCAGCGATCGAGGTGCGCGGCGACGAAGTCATCGTCCGTGAGATCGGGGTAGCAGCGAATCACGCGATCGATCTCCTCCGACTGGCCGGGCGACAGCCGCTCATTCGGATCGAGGCACCACGTGCCGGCCATCAGGCCCTGACGGCGCAGGGCCTCGTGAATCCCCGCGATGCATCCGGCGAACGCGTTCCGGACGTCGAACACCGCGGCATTGGCGTCGGTGAGCGCGGCACCGATGCGGAGCAGGTCCGCCGGTATTACGTCCGACTCGCTCGCGGCGCGGGCCTGGTTGAGCAGCTCGACGGCTCGCCGCGTCCAGACAGCCCACTGGCCTAACAAGCCTCCAATGATCCGGCGTGGCGCACCCCCCTCGCCGAACGGGAACGGCGTGACGAGGTCGCCGACGATGTTGTCGTCGTTGCCGGTGTACAGCGCGACGTCATCTCGGCCGGATGCGGCGATGGCGCGCACGACGTCGATCGTCCGATACCGATCGAAGGGCGCGATCTTCACGGCGACGACATTCGGGATCTCCGAAAACTCGCGCCAGAACGCGTAGTCGAGCGGTATGCCGCCGACCGCCGGCTGGAGATAGAACCCGATGAGCGGAATCACATCGGCGACCGCGCGGCAATGCGCGATAAGGTCGCGGTTCGATCCGCCGCGCATCGCCGCGAGACTGATCAGGCCCGCGTCATAGCCTAACGACTTGGCCAGCTCCGCTTCGCTCACCGCCTGATGCGTGGCACCGCAGATGCCCGCGACGAGGGCAAACGGTTGCGTGATCGACATGGCGGGGGTGCCGAGCTTTGGCAGCGACGCGCGCGCCGTGCCCGCGGCCAACTCGAGGACCGGCCGCAGCAGGCCGTGCTGCGCATCGCGAATAGCGAACTGCGTCGTGTGCACGCCGACCGCCACACCGCCGGCGCCGGCAGCGACGTAGTAACGCGTCAGCGCACGCTGGTGCCGCTCATCGAGCTTTCGCGCGGAGGTCAACGCGAGCGGATGCGCCGGGATGACGCAACCCGATCGAATCGCACGAAGGGCTGCGGTGTCTTGCGCTCGTGTCTCAGAACCGGCCATCGCGAACCTCGAATTTCGTCGGTTTGCCGAGGCGGGTACCGCCACGAGCGACCCAGCTGGCGACCCATTGGATCAGAACGTCGGTCGAGATCGTTGGTGGGCCGAACACGGATTGGGCGAATGTCGTATCGCTCAAGAGCGCGTCAGGCGCCTCGGCGCCCTCGAGTATCGGCGCGGTGCCTAACAGGTGGCCCAGGCGCTCCGCGGCTTCACGGACCGACAGTCGGTCCGGTCCGGTGACGTTGATCGCAACCGGTGGCGATGCGGCGCTGGTCAGTGCGCGGATGGCCTGCGCATTGGCGTCTCCCTGCCAGATGACGTTCACGAATCCCATGTCCACGCGCACGGGCTGGCCCGAGACAATGCGATGCGCGATGTCGACGAGCACACCATACCGAAGGTCCACCGCGTAATTGAGGCGAATGATCGCGATCGGCGTTCCGTGCGTTCGGGACACGTGCTCGAGGACGCGCTCGCGTCCGACGCACGAGTTTGCGTACTCGCCGATGGGCGTCAACGCGTCGCCTTCGCGCGACCCGCGGCCCGTCGCGGGAGTAAGTGGGTACACGTTACCCGTCGAGAACGCGACGATTCGCGAGGCTGCATAACGCTCCGCGACCACGGCAGGGATGAGCGTGTTCACCGCCCAGGTAAGAGATGGAAGATCTCGTGTGCCGAACTTCTGCCCGGCCATGTAGATCACGTTCGCGGCGTCGGGTAATCGGGCGATGGCAGCGCGATCCCCGAGCTCGGCTCTCACCACGCGAATCCCGTATCGCTCGAGGCGCTCCGGCACGTCCGGCGAGGAGAACCGCGAGACCGCCATCACCGAGCGAGCGTCGCCAAGTGCATCGGCGGCGCGGCGGAGCATGGCGGTGAGGGAAGGGCCCATCTTGCCACCCGCTCCCAGCACGATCACATCGCCCGGTGTCCGGCGGAGCGCATCGATCACCTCCGACGACGGGCGCGACAGGCGCTCTTCGAGCTCGTCGTCGTCGCGCGGCGGCGAATCATTCACGAGGACCGGTTCCTCCATACGGCAAAGGATAGCACGGCAATACGAAGGGGGTCAGTCACGTGGTGACCGACCCCCTTTCCGTACTGCCGTGTCGCAATCAGTTGCCTGCTTGACTCGTCCGCCGACGCTAGCGCGGTACGGTAATGACGGACCGCGGCGGCGCGAGGTCGTTAGGCTCGGCCGCCATGCCGGCCGGGTCCCGGACCCACTGCGTGTCGTCAACGACGTACGCGTAACTGTGGCGACCGGGCGCGAGCGCGAGCGTGACCGCCCACCGCCCGTCTCGGGAATCCCGCGCCATCTCGATCTCTCGTGGATCCCAGCCGTTGAAATCGCCAGCCAACGCCACGCGTGACGCCGCCGGGGCCGTGAGCATGAACTGAACGATCCGAAGCGTGTCTCGAATGGCCGACGCGACCGACGCGACGCTGTCGCCGATCACGACCGCGCGACGACTTCGGGGTGCGCCGGTGTCCACCCGATCCTGCATGCCGACCAGCATGACAAGAGCGATTCCGGCGGCGGTGGCCAGCGTGCTCGCCGATGCGGTCCGCGGCGCGTCCCCGCGCATGCGGCGAATGGCCGCGAGCGCGCGAGACCTGTTCGGCACGAGGCGCACCGGCGGTGCCGCCGGCGCCGGTGCCTCGCGAATCAGGTCCATCAGTCGGCACTTCGACGCCGGATCGACCGCGACAGGCTCGCGAAGCTCGGTAATGAGCATCGCGAGCGGGTCAGGTCCCGGCAGACGGTCAGACACGATTCACCCCCTGAAGGATCTCACGCAGTCGCTCGCACGACCGCTTCACACGCATCTTGAGCGCAGAGATGCCAGAGCCGGTCACGGCAGCGATCTCCTCGTAGCTCAGTCCTTCGACGTAGTGGAGCAGGAACGCTTCCCGTTGATCTCGCCCCAACTGGTCGAGCGCCCTCGCCATCTCTTCACGGAGCGCCGCCCGTTCTTCCGGATGTGCCAGCGCCGTCTCGGGTAGTACGGCGTCTGCCTGATCCGGGAACATTTTCTCCCGCCGGCGGCCGATGGCGCTCACGGTGCGGGCCCGGTTCACGAGAATGCGGAGCAGCCATGCGCCAAACCGCTCCCGCTCCTCGTACCGGCCAAGGGCCCGATAGGCGCGCAGGAAGGTATCCTGCACGACCTCTTCGGCATCCTCGCGATTGCCGACGAGGTGAATGGCGAAGCGGACGTAGTGATCGAAGTAGCGCTCGACCAGGATCGAGAACGCTTCGACCTCTCCGTTCAGCACTCGTTTGACTACGGCCGCGTCGGATTCCACAGAGAGATAACTCGCCGACTCCAGAGCGGGTCACATGGGGTTCCGTTGCAATCTACCTTACGCCATACCCGCAGACACCCGTGGAGTCCTTCATGCACCCGAGCATCGGGACGGTAGCCGAGCAGTTCCGGATCACGACGAACCTGTTCATCAAGGCCATGAGCGGGGTCGACAAGAATACCGCCATGCGCCGCCCGGGTGACCGATCAAACCCTCTCCTGTGGCTGGCGGGTCACGTGATCCATTTCCGAACCCGGCTCTTGTCGCTCGTGGGAGTGCCGCGCGACTTCCCGTGGGGAAACCGGTTCGACACCGGCTCGAAGGTTGGGTCGGCGGAGAATTATCCGGAGCCTGCCGAGCTGGTGGCGTTTTGGGAGGAGCTGTCCGAGCGGCTCGAGGACAGACTCGGCGCGCTGACCGAGGCCGATCTCGCCGCGCCGCCGGCCGCGAAGGTGCCGACCACGGACGCGACCCTGCGGGGCGCCATCGGATACTTCTCGCTCCACGAGGCGTACCACGTCGGTCAGATGGGGTACGTCCGCAAGTGGCTGGGGATGACGCCGATCATAGACCCGCCGGTGATAGGGAATCGGGAATAGGAATCGGGAACCGAGCCGCGGGTTGACGCTGGTATTACCGCCGGGTCGGGTTATCGGTATTGTCGACTGTTCCGCGATTCCCGATTCCCGATTCCCGATTCCCCATGTCAGAGCATCGGTTTCGCTCCCTCGCAGAGACCCGGTGGCGCATCGCGGTCAGCCTCACGGCCGTGATGGTGGCGATTTACTTCGGGTTCATCCTCCTCATCGCGTACAACAAGCCGCTCATGGGGCGACTCCTCACCCGCGGGTTGAGTGTCGGAGTCCTGCTGGGCGCGCTCGTCATTGTGCTGTCGTGGGTGCTGACGTGGGTCTACGTGCGCTGGGCCAACACGCACTACGACGCGGGGCTGGACGAGCTGCGCCGCGCGGAGGCCGCCCGATGATCATCCTTCAGGCGACACAGGCGCCGGCCGCGCCGCCGGTGGCGACGCGCATCGGCGAGCCTAACGCGGTCGCGATGGTGTTCTTCTTCGCGTTCATCGCCATCACGATCGGGATCACGTACTGGGCCGCTCGCCGCACGCGAACCACGGAGGACTTCTACGCCGCCGCGCGATCGATCACGCCCGGTCAGAACGGGTTCGCGCTCGCGGGGGACTACATGAGCGCCGCCTCGTTCCTCGGGATCGCCGGGCTCGTGTCCACGACAGGATTCGATGGCCTCATCTACTCGACCGGGTGGCTCGTCGGGTGGCCGATCGTGTTGTTCCTGATCGCGGAGCCGCTGAGGAACCTCGGGAAGTACACGTTCGCGGACGTCGTGGCGGCCCGGCTGCGTCAGACGCCGGTGCGCATCGCCGCCGCGCTCGGGACGCTGGCGACGGTGACGCTCTATCTCATTGCGCAGATGGTCGGCGCCGGCGGTCTCATCCGCCTCATGTTCGGCCTGTCGTACGAGACGGCCATCGTGATCGTTGGCGCGGCAATGCTCGCGTACGTGCTCTTCGGCGGGATGATCGCGACGACGTGGGTCCAGATCGTCAAGGCAGGGCTCCTGCTCGCAGGCGCCGCACTCCTCGCGCTCATGGTGCTGGCGAAGTTCGGCATGAATCCGGTCGCGCTGTTCGCCGCCGCGGCGGACAAGTACGGTGCTGGCGTGCTCGCACCTGGCAAGCTCGTCGCCGCACCGCTGGACGCGATATCGTTAGGCATGGCGCTCATGTTCGGCACGGCCGGGCTTCCGCACATCCTGATGCGGTTCTACACCGTGCCCGACGCGCGCGCTGCCCGCACATCCGTCTTCTACGCTACAGGACTCATCGGCGTCTTCTATCTCATGACGTTCGTGCTCGGGTTCGGCGCGATGGTGCTCGTCGGGCCCGAAGCCATCAAGGCGGTCGACAAGGGCGGCAACATGGCTGCACCGCTCCTGGCCGAAGTGCTGGGCGGCACGCCGTTCCTCGGCTTCATCGCCGCGGTGGCGTTCGCGACGATTCTCGCAGTCGTCGCCGGGCTCACGTTGTCCGGTGCCGCCGCGCTGTCTCACGACCTCTGGGTCAACGTGGTGCGCCACGGCGAGGCGGACTCCCGCGAACAGCTTCGCGTCGCGCGATTCGCCACGGTTGCACTCGGCGTGGTTGCCGTGCTGCTCGGGATACTGTTCAAGGGACAGAACGTGGCCTACATGGTCTCGCTCGCGTTCGCGATCGCCGCGAGTGGGAATTTCCCGGCGCTCGTGCTCTCCATCTTCTGGCGGCGCTGTACCACCGAGGGGATCGTGTCGAGCATGGTGCTCGGTACGCTGTCGACGCTCGTGCTGATCTGGCTCTCGCCGACGATCCAGGTGGATATCCTGAAGCACACGGGGGCGTGGTTCCCGCTCAAGAATCCGGCGCTGGTGACGATTCCGTTGTCGTTCGCGGTGGGCGTACTGGTCTCGCTCGCGACGCGCGATGCGGTCGCGGCGGAGCGGTTCGCCGCGGTGGAGAGGCGGATGCACGTTGGGGAAGCTTGAGTTGTCATCCCGAGCGTAGCTCGGGATGACAACTAGCTTTCACCCATGCGCCCCACGTCCCTCAGCGAGCTGAACGCCGCGCTGCTCCAGGCGGTCATCACGTTAGGAATCGCGGCGCTCTGCGCGTTCCTGTACGTGCAGTTCCGCAAGCGTTACTTCCTCTGGTGGGCGATCGCGTGGGGCCTCTACGTCCTGCGCATCGGCGCGATCTGCGGGTTTCTGACCACGGCGTACGAGCCGTGGCTGTACGTACATCAGGTGCTCACCGGCTGGACGGCGCTCGCGCTTCTCGGTGCCGCGCTCGCGTTCTCGCAGCGAGTCGCGTGGCGCAAGGGCTATCTCGCGCTCGTCCTCTTTCCGCCGCTGTGGTCCTACATCGCGATCTACAGGCTCGAGAATTTCTTTCTCGCCGCTGGCCCCGCCGTGGCCTTTCTCAGCGTCGCGACGCTGTGGACCGGTTGGGCGTTCTGGCGATATCAGCGACGCGTCGGATCGCGGGCTGCCAAGTTCGTCGCGGGCGTGCTGCTCCTCTGGGGACTGCATCACCTCGACTATCCGTTGTTGCGCGCTCGAGGAGCGTGGAACCCGTGGGGCTATTATCTCGACATCGGGTTCGTGCTCGCACTTGGTGCGGGCATCCTGCTCCTCGTCGTCGAAGAGCTGCGTCGAGGGCTGGCGACGCTTTCGGCGCTGTCGGGTGACCTGGCCCTCGCGGGCGGGTCGGCGAGCGATGACGTGCCCGATGTCATCGACTCTCTCCTTGCCCGGCCGCTCGCGCTTGGAGGTGTGCGCGGCAGTGCGCTGTGTTTGACGACGTCCACCGTTGGTGTGCGCTCGAACGGGAACGGAACCGCTGCCGACGCGTCACGCAGCGAGTCGTTCGTCAGAGGCGTCGGCTCGTGCGGTCATTGGACGGGCCGATCACCTGTGGGCCCCGCGTGGGAGACGATGCGCCAGGCGGCTCACTCCGGGTCACCGGCGGTGGCGCGCGACTGGCCAGACCCGTTCGCCGAATCCGCTCGTCCGTTCGCGTATCTCGCGGTGCTGCCGGTGCTGCATGATGGGACGCCGGTCGGGTCGCTCGTGATCGTCGGCGATCACGGCGATCCATTCACCGCGCTCGGCGAGGAGTTCCTTCGAACGCTCGGGCGCCAGGTTGGCGCTGCGCTTCAGCACGCGGACCTAACGACGCGGCTCGCCGCCCGCACGCGCCAGCTCGAGCGACTCTCTGTTCGCATGGCGCGGCAACACGAAGAGGAGCGGCGCCGCATCTCGCTCGAGCTTCACGACGAGACCGCGCAGGCCTTTGCGGCAGTGAAGCTGCAACTCGGTGTATTGCGTGAGACAGTGGATCCATCGCTCGCCCCGCGAATGGATCGCGTGCTCGAGCTCGTCGATACCGGAATGCGCAGCATTCGAAACGTTGCTCGCGACCTTCGACCCCCGCTGCTCGACGAGCTCGGCCTATTGCCGGCGCTCCATGCGCTGGTCGAAGGGTTCGGCGAACGGACCGGGATCCGAATGTCGTTCGACGCACCAACCGCCCTGCCACCCCTTTCGAACGACGCGGAGCTGGCGTTGTTTCGTGCGTTACAGGAGGCGTTGTCCAACGTGGCCCGTCACGCGAACGCCAGTTCGGTCGGCATCACACTGTCGACGGAACGCGGAGAGCTCCGGCTCGAAGTGCGTGATGACGGTCGCGGCTTCCAGGGTGACCCCGGTCTCGGGCTCACGGGCATGGGGGAGCGCCTCGGTGCGTTAGGCGGAAGCGTCCAGATCGCGAACGCGGCGGGCGGTGGCGCGCGGCTCGCCGTTCGTCTTCCTTTCGAGCAGGTGGCGGGATGAGCAACGAACCGAATATTCGCGTCCTCGTCGCCGATGACCATGCGGTGGTGCGCGAAGGCATCCGACACGTGCTGGCGTCGACGCACGGATTCGACGTTGCCGGCGAGGCGGCCAGTGGTGTCGAGGCAGTCAAGCTCGCGGCCGAGTGCGATCCGGACGTGGTGGTGCTCGACGTGTCCATGCCTAACGGCACCGGACTGGAGGTGATCGGTGACGTCCGCCGCGCGGCACCCCAGGCGCGCGTGCTCATCCTCAGCGTCCACGACGAGGCCGAATACGTGCTGCAGGCCGTTCGCGCCGGCGCGAACGGTTACTTGCGCAAGGATTCGTCGCCGACCGAGCTGCGGGAAGCGGTGCGCGCAGTTGACCGCGGCGAGTCGTTCTTCTCGCCGGCCATGGCGATGCGCTTGAGCGACGCCGTCCGCGTGGAGTCCGACCGGCTCTCCCGTGTGTCGAAACTCGCGCTGCTGACCGGTCGCGAACGCGACGTACTCGAAGGGATCGCGAATGGCGAGACGAACAAGGAGATCGCCGCGCGTTACGGGATCAGCCCACGGACGGTGGAAACGCATCGCGAGGCCCTCATGCGCAAGCTCGAGATCCACAGCGTGGCCGGCTTGACGCGCCTAGCAGTCGAGGAGGGCCTCGTCGCGCCCTAGGTTAGCGTTCGTGTGGTGGATGACTGCCCACCTCACCTTTTCGCGACGACTGCTCTCGCTTGCGCTCTTCCGCCTCGCGATAGCCGTGGACGCTGACCTCCTCGGCCTCCTGGAGTATCAGCCGGAGCAGGGGGAGCGCATCGCTCGGTGGCGATCCCGTGAGCAGCGACGAGTCCAGCACGACGCGCTCGACCTCCGCACCGAGTGCGGTGTGCTCGCGTCGCAGCTCCTCCTCGGTCCAGCCGAGCCGTTGTCGCTGCGCACCGTGCCGCTCGGCGATGAGTCGCTGGATTGCCGCGCCGTCGACGATCAACGGCACGCGGGTCGTGCCTCGCTCATCGATGATCGCGAACAGCTGTCCGATGTCGCTCAGGTACGTGGCGATGTGGTCCTCGAGCTCCGTGCGCGTCACCTCGCGGGCGCGGGGGATCTCGGGGTCGCCTCGCAGCCGGTCGACGACGGTGGCGACGATGTCCGGGGCCGACATCACGAGCAGCTCACCTAACGCGATCCTGCCGGACCGTGAGCCGGCGAGCCGGAGGTTCGGGATGGACGCGGGCGTGATGCGATCCCGTTCCCGGGTTGGCTGCGGGCGTACGGTCGCTGGCCGGTCGCGCTCCCACGCGGGTAGCCACAGCGTGAACGTCGTCCCCTGGCCGATACGGCTGGCGACGGTGATGTCGCCGCCCATGAGCCGCGCAAAGCGGCGGCTGATGGCGAGGCCCAGCCCGGTCCCGCCGCGCGCGCGGGTGTGACTCGCGTCGAGCTGCACGAACGGTTCGAAGATCGTCTCGAGGTGCTCGGCTTCGATGCCGATCCCGGTGTCGGTGACCCCGAGGGTCAGCCACGACCCGAGCGGCCCGGGGGTGAACGGCGCCTTGCCTTCGAACCGGTCGCAGCGGACGGTCACGCGACCGGCAGGCCGAGTGAACTTGACCGCGTTGGCCAGCAGGTTCAGGAGGATCTGCCTAACGCGCCGCTCGTCGCCGGTCACTTCCACGAAGACGTCCGTGCACGCCGTGGCGTCGATCTCGACGCCGGCGTTGGCCGCCTGCGGCCGCAGCAGCGCGACGGCGGCCTGGATCACGCGGGATGCGCTGACCGGTCCGACTTCGACGCGCATCTGCCCGGCCTCGACCTTCGCGATGTCGAGCACCTCCTCGACGAGCCCGAGGAGGTGACGGCCACTCACGCGTGTGCGCTCCACGAAATCGCGTTGTGGGGGTGCCAGCGGGCCGGCGAGGCCATCGAGCAATAGGGACGCGTAGCCAAGGATGGCGTTGAGCGGTGTTCTCAGCTCGTGTGACATCGTGGCGAGAAACGCGGACTTGGCGCGATTCGCGGCTTCGGCCGCAACCTGTGCGTTTCTGGCCGACTCGGCGGTCGCGGCAAGCTCGGCGTTCGCCCGCCGCAGCGCAGCCACCGTCAGTTCGAGCTCGCTCGCAGTCGCCTCGAGCTCACCCGTCTGCGACTCCAGCTGTCGCCGATAGAGATCGAGCGCGTCGGCAAGGCGCGCACGCGAGATCGTGGGACCGACGCCTGCCGCGATAAGCTCGAGGAGATGGCGATCGTCCTCGACGAATCGGCCCACCGCCTTGGACCCCGCGTACAGCACGCCGATGAGGCGGCCCTGATCGACGACGGGGACGCCGATCACGGAGACGATCTGCTCGCTGCCCACCACGCTTGGCAGGTCGCCGAGTCGCTTGACGTTGTCGAGCACCATGGTCTCGCGGCGCTCCGCGATGCGACCGAGGACACCGTGGCCGATGGGTATTCGTGACGGGGCCATGTCCGCGGCGCGTCCCCGCCGCGCGTGCATAACGAGCACTGGACCCTCGTTCGAGTCCTCGGCGAGCAACATCGCGACGGTGTCGGCGCCAAGTGCGTCGCGGACACCGACGACCAACACGTCGAGCGCCGCCACGACCGCGGTCTCGCGATTGACGGCTTCGGTGATGCGAAGCGCGGTCGCGATGCGCGATGGGCTGCGTGCCGCAAGGCCACGTGCCAACGCCTCCGGTTCGACCGGGGCGCGAAATCGCTCGTCGTCGGGTTTCGACACGTCGTGTTTGACACTCACCGGATCGGACCGTCGCGGCGGCGGCATTTCGAAAATCGCCGGAAACCGCGGTGCCAGCGGCAACGCGGGCGCGAATCAGCGGCGAACGGGCCTGACGCCGAGCGCGCCGGTGGCGTGGCAGCAAGACTCCGGCCGCCAGGTTAACCGATCGTCCGTATTTGTACGGAACGATCGCTCCGTAGGCTGCCGAATGTTCCTTGGTCAACGGCATCCATATGGTAGGCACGACAGGCGCGCGTTCGCCGGCAGGATCGTCCGGCCGACGCGCCCTTTCTCGTTTCGCAATCGAAATTGGAGCCAGACCATGAAAGTTGGGTTGTTTGTTTTGTGTGCATTGGCTGCGGCCGTTGCTGCGAGCGCGGTCGGTGCGCAATCGCCATCACGTGGGGATTCGACTCACGCGGATTCGGCGCGAAAGCGGATGACCTCGCTGAACCAGGTCATCATCACGGCCACCAGAACCGAAAAGGATGTTTTCGATACGCCGTCGGCGGTGAGTGTCATCGACTCGGCGACCCTCGGCCGTCGGCTGCCTAACACGCCGGTCGACGCCTTTCGCGACCTTCCCGGGCTCGACATTACCGGCGTAGGAACGAATCAGACGCGGCCAACCATCCGCGGGCTCGGTGGGCAGCGCATCCTGCTGCTCGAGGACGGACTTCGCCTCAACAACTCGCGACGGCAGCAGGATTTCGGGGAGCTCCCCGCAATCGCCGGGATCTCGGGCATCGATCGGGTCGACGTCGTGCGCGGGCCGGCGTCGGTACTGTATGGCACCGACGCGATCGGCGGCGTCGTGAACATCATCACCGCGGGACTGCCTTCAGTCAGCGACGGCGTTCACGGGTGGGCGGGCTACCGATACTCGACTGCCGACCAGCAGCAAACGCCGAGCGCCGGGCTCGAAGGGCGGTTCGGCCGCTTCGCGTTCAGGGCGAGCGGCGCCTACCGGGACACGAAGGAATACGACGCGCCGTCGGGACGGTTCGGGGACATCGCGTTCAACGATGACGTGAAGGTCAACGACACCGGGGTTCGTGACTACTCGTATAACGCGCTGGCCGGGTGGGACCTCGGGAAGTCGCAGACGATTTGGGCGAAGGGTGAGCGGTACACCGCCCGCGACGCCGGGTTTGGGTACGTCACCAACGCGGATCTCGGAGCGACCGACGCTCCGACGATCCAGATCACGTATCCGGACCAGGATGTCCAGCGTTACTCACTCGGCTGGCGCGCGATGTCACTCCGTTCCGCGGTGGCCGACCGCGTCGAGGTGACGACGTATCTGCAGGACAACACCCGGCACCTGGACCTCGACGTGTTCGTCCCGTTCGGGAGCGGACTCCCGCCAACGGCCGGCGTGACGTCGCACGGGCGTAACTGGACGGACATGCGCACGTTAGGCTTCCGTGCCGAAGCGACGAAGCTCGTCGGTGCTCGAACGCTCCTGACCTATGGCGCCGACGCGTTCCAGGACCGCTCCGACAACACCGACTCGAGCCTGACGATCGTCACCGGCTTCGGCCCGCCGCAGGTCGAGGCGAGCACGCGGCCTCAGGTGCCTAACGCGTCGTTCCGGAGCGCCGGCGTCTTTGCGCAGGGCGACGTCCGACTTGCCGATCGCGTGTCCGTCATCATCGGGGGCCGCTATCAGGACGTCCTCGCGAAAACGCGGTCCACCCCCGGCATCGCCGATCCGCTGTCCGAGAGCAAGGACCGCACGGCAGTCGGCGCCGCGAATCTGCTCGTGCGCGCCATGACCGGCCTCAATCTCATTGCGTCGGTCGGACGCGGCTTCCGCTCGCCGAACCTGGTGGAGCGATTCTTCGAGGGGCCGACGCCGGAGGGCTCCGGCTACCAAGCGCGCAACCCGAGCCTCGATCCTGAGACGAGCCTGAACGTGGACCTCGGCGCGCGATGGCGGCAGGGTGTATTCTTCGCCGAAGGGTTCGTGTTTCAGAACGACGTGCATGACGGGATCGCCATCGCGGCGACAGGCGATACGATCAACGAGCTGCCTGTCTACCAGAACGTGAACGTCGACAAGCTGCGCTTTCGCGGGCTCGAGCTCACCGCGGGTGCGCGGGCGCTGAGCAGGTTCGATCTCTCTGCCAACTTCTCGAGGATCGAGTCGAAGAACGTGACGGATCCGAACAGCCCAGTGGGGGACACCTACTCCCGCAAGTTCGTATTCGATGCGGCGTGGCACCCCATCGCCAACCGGCTCTCGTTTGGTTATGCACTACGGCACAACGGAGAGCAGAAGGACGTGATTGCGGGAACCAGCCCAGTGGGCGATGTGCTGCCGGCGTTCACGGTGCACGATGTCCGCATGGAAGCCGCACTCATCGACCGAGGACGCAACCGTACGTCGCTCGTGGTTCGCGTGAACAACCTGACGAACGAGCTGTATGCGGAGTTCGCGAATGCGTCGTTCTTTCGCCCTGAGCCGAGACGGAATGTGAGCACCGCGATCGTGGTAGGCTTCTAGCTTCCAACGGAGGGAGCGATGCGGACCGCCGTGTACTTCGTTCCGACCGTGACGACGGTCATCGCGCTGGCCTTTGCCGGTGTGGTGATCGCGCGGTGGCTGGATCGGCGGCAGCCACACCTGCTCTGGTGGGGTATCGGGCTGCTGACGTACGCGGCGGGCACGATCACCGAGTCGGCGACGACGTTGCTTGGCTGGCACGAGCCGCTCTTCCGAGCGTGGTACATCACCGGTGCACTCCTCGGTGGCGCACCGCTCGCGCAGGGATCCGTCTACCTGCATCTCCCCCGGAGGACGGCGAACTGGCTCACTGCGATCGTTGGGACAGTGATCGTGATCGCAAGCCTCTGTGTCATTGCGGCCCCGATCGACTACGCCCTGGTCGAGCCATTTCGCCTTTCCGGGAGCGTGTTGGCGTGGCGATGGGTTCGACTGTTCAGCCCGTTCGTCAACGTCTACGCGGTGGTCTTCCTCGTCGGTGGAGCGATCGTCTCGGCGGTGCGATACCGGCGGACTAGAGAGACGTATTCCCGGTTTATCGGGAACGTGTATATCGCGATCGGGGCAATGCTTCCCGGCATTGGCGGCGCGTTCACGCGGTTCGGTCACACGGAGGTGCTCTACGTGACCGAATTGATCGGGCTGCTTTGTATCTTCGCCGGCTACCGGCTTAACGTTACAAGTCGTGCGGTGCGACAGGCGGGACAAACCGAAGACGGGAGACGGGAAGCGGGAGACGAGGAGACGGCGGAAAGCCTCGGGATCCCCCACTATCAGCCATGAGCAGGGGGGCTCGGGATTCGCAGATTTCCGATCCCGATTCCCGATTCCCTATTCACTACTCGGCGGCCCGGTAACTGCTAACGTTCGGGCCACGACTCATTTGATTGAAGCGTGGCAACCAGTTCACCACCCGCGAGAAGACCAGGACTCCTCGCGCGCCTGCTGGCGCGCACATCGAATGGTGGGCAAGAGCCGCTCGTCGGACCCATCCGCGGCGAGCTGCTCGGCGCCGACCGACTCGGGGAGCATGCGCGCGCCCTCGCGCGACGCCAGCGCGTTCGGCCGCCAGGGAAGGGGCGCAAGAAAGCTCCCCTCCTCGAGCGACTCCGGGAGACGCACGAAATCCTCCTCGACGCGCGCGAGACGCTCGGCCAGGCGGCCGATGAAGGCATCGACGTCAGCCCGGCCGGCGAGTGGCTGCTCGACAACTTCTACACCGTCGAAGAGCACATTCGGGAAATTCGTGCGACGCTCCCGCGAGGCTACTATCGCGAACTGCCGGAGCTGGCGAGTGGCCCACTCGCTCGATTCCCTAGAGTCTACGAGATCGCGATCGAGCTGATCGCGAATACCGAGGGACACCTCGATCTCGCGAACACGGAGCTGTTCGTTCGCGAGTATCAGCGCGTCACGCGACTGCGCATCGGCGA
>JAJKIV010000006.1 GCA_021154285.1 Gemmatimonas sp.
AATGACGAACGGGGAGGCCATTTGGCCTCCCCGTCGTCATTGTCTATCAGAAAGTGCGCCCGGAGGGACTCGAACCCCCAACCTTCTGATCCGAAGTCAGATGCTCTATCCGATTGCGCTACGGGCGCATCACGGACGCTCCGCGTCCGCGAGGTAACCGCCATCAGCCATCAGCCACCAGCTGGCTGGGAGCTTCCGGCTCACGCGTGAAACTAGTGACCTGAGCGTACGCCGAGAAGCGTCAAGAGCTACGCGGCGAAGCTCCCTAACGCGCGGCCCACGTCGCCCTCGCGGAGGCGCTTGAGAGCGCGGTCCCGGAGCTGACGCACGCGCTCGCGCGTGACGCCCAGCATCGAGCCGATCTCCTCGAGCGTGTGCTCCCGGCCACCTTCGAGGCCGAAGTAGAGGCGCAGCACCCGCGCGTCGCGCGGCGGAAGCGTCCCCAGCGCGAGCTCGATCTCATCGGTGAGGAAGCGGTTCATCGCCTCTTCCTCCGTATCCGGCATCTCGTCGGCGACGAACCGCTCGATGAGCGACCGATCGCCCTCGGGGTCCATCGGCGCGTCGAGCCTAACGTCACCGGTGTTCAGCGCGGCGAGCGACTGGACGACGTCCACCGACAACCCGGTGAGCTGCGAGAGCTCCTCCGGCGTTGGCTCGCGGCGGAGCTTCTGCCGCAGAATCTCGGACGCCTTGATGATGCGCGACAGGTCCGCCGTGCGGTTCAACGGCACGCGAACCGTGCGCCCCTGGCGCGCCAGCGACGACAGGATCGCCTGTCGAATCCACCACACCGCGTACGAGATGAACTTGACGCCCTGATCGGGATCGAACTTTCGCGCCGCGGTGAGCAGGCCGACGTTCCCTTCCCCGATCAGATCGATGAGCGGGAGCCCACGGTTCTGATACTTCTTCGCCACCGAGATCACGAAGCGGAGATTCCGCTTCACGAGCTCCTGGAGCGCATCCGGATCGCCCGCGCGGATCTTCCGGGCAAGGTCGAGCTCTTCAGTGCCCTTGAGGAGCGGATACGTGCTGACTTCGTAGAGGTATTGATCGAGGATATCCCGTTCTGGCTCGCTCGGAGCTATGCCCGCGGGCACGACGCGACGGCGGCGGCGCTTGACTTCGGTCATGTGTTTCGGTTCCTCGAGCGATCAGCGAGTGGTCGCGTATGTCCAGTCGGCGCGCGATGCGTCGATGTGCACGCATCGCTCTTCACGAGACACGCGCCTCGCAATCCCGCCGAGCGCGGCGCGTGCCCGTTGCACGATTTTCATGAGTGGAAAACGTGCTGCAAAATACTGGCCCGTAGCGGTTTCGCCAGGGCGGTTTTCTTGACTTTCCGCGTATCCCTGGGTACAATTTTCGGTTCCTGACGCCCGGGGGCGTAGCTCAGTTGGGAGAGCGCTTGAATGGCATTCAAGAGGTCAGGGGTTCGATTCCCCTCGCCTCCATCTGGGCGGCTGAACGCGCCGCCCAGAGATATCAGCCAAAAGCCATCAGCCATCAGCGCTGATCGCCAAAGTCTGATACCTCGAGCAATCAGCGAAGTTGCGGGAATAGCTCAGTTGGTAGAGCACAACCTTGCCAAGGTTGGGGTCGCGGGTTCGAGTCCCGTTTCCCGCTCTCATAACCCTTCAACAACACTTCCTGTCACGATCGGGCGGTTAGCTCAGTTGGTTAGAGCGCCACGTTGACATCGTGGAGGTCACAAGTTCGAGTCTTGTACCGCCCATATGCCCCGCGGGTTTCCGCGGGGCTTTTTTTTCGCGCGTCGAGATAGCGCCGACGGGCCTGATCATTGCCTTTGAGAAGGCGTCACGACCACACGGCCTAACTCTTCAGCGAGGAATGGATCACCGCCGCGAAACGCCCCAGCCGAACCACACGTCCCGCGGCCTCGACGCAGGGGTTGGAGCTGCAAGGCGTCGACCGCTCCTCTGGCGGCTGCCGCTACTCGCGTTCCTCCTCGCGGGCGTCGTCTGCCTCAAGTATCTCGACGGGAGATTGAGCGCCGATTACAAACGCAGCGCTGGTGATCTCGCCGTCCAGGCCGATGCGCTGATCGAGACGGCGATCGCCAACCAGGCCGCATCGCTGCACGGGCTCGAACAGATGATCGCCGCTGCACCGTCGCCGGTAGAACGTCGAGCGCGTCTCTCCGAGTTCGGGCGAACGCTGCTCGCGTCACAGCCTGAAATGCTTCGCGTCATGCGCCTGGACGATGCCGGCAACGTCCGAGAAGCGTTGCCCGGGAAGACCGCGAACGACAGCGATCTCGCCGGCGAAAATCATTTCCTCGTCGCCGAGACGCGCTCGGCGCTCGCGCGCGCGCGCGAAACGCTCGCGCCGGCAGTCACCGGCGTGCTCGTGCTGCGGAATGACACCCTCGGATTCGTGATCTACGATCCGATCATCGTGCACGGTAAGGCGGCCGGTTACGCCGGCGTCTCGATCGCGTACGCGCCGCTCCTGCGCGCGCTGCTCACCCCTCGTGTGCAAGGACGATTCGGCTACCGCGTCACCGACAGCGCCGGCCGCGTTCTGGCCGTCTCGCCACGCTACCCGGCTCGCGTGAGCGAGTTCGCGACACAACGAGTCACGCTGCCCGGCGGGACGTACTGGCAACTCGACGTGCCGATCGGCGTGTTTCAGCCGCGAGCAGCGCGCGTCGTGATGTGGATCGTCGGGCTCGTGAGTCTCTTCATGGTCGCGCTGCTCGTCCTGCGCGAGGACGCGCGCGCGGAGCGCATCGCGATGCACTCGTTCAACCTCGAGCTGTTGTCGCGTGACTTGCTGGACGCGAACGTGAGACTCGAAGAGCGCGCGCAGCAGGTGAACGAGGCGAACATGGCGAAGAGCCGCTTTCTTGCGAACGTGTCCCATGAGCTGCGCACGCCGCTCAACGCGATCGTGGGATACAACGCGCTCGCACTCTCGGGGCTGTACGGCGAAGTGGCGCCCGAACTCCGCAGCGCACACGATCGCATTCGCACGGCGGCGGACCATCTGCTGCACGTGCTGAACGACGTCCTCGACCTGTCGAAGATCGAAGTCGGACGGATGGAGGTGGACGCGCGTGACGTAGCGCTGGAACCGCTGCTCGAGCGCGTCGTTTCGATCGTCGAGCCGGTCGCGGAAGCCAAGGACGTGCGGCTCGATCTCGTCGTCGCGCGCAATCTGCCGCCGCTCGTCACGGACCCGCGCCACGTGCGCCAGATCCTCATGAACCTCCTGACGAACGCGATCAAGTTCACGGAGCGCGGGTCCGTGACGATTGTCGCGACGCGCGGCGAAGGCGCGCGGTCGGAGATGGTCTCTCTCGCCATCGAGGACACAGGAATCGGGATAGCGCCATCGGACTTGGGACGCATCTTCGACGAATTCGAGCAGGTCCGTCCTGGCGGGCGAGGCGATTCGATCGTGCGCGGAACCGGGCTCGGGTTAGCCGTCTCACGGAAGCTCGCGCGCCTGCTTGGCGGCGATGTCGACGTGACGAGTCGAGTTGGGACAGGATCGCGGTTCACGCTGTGGCTGCCGCTCAAATCGATCTCACACCGCCCCACGACACCACCCGAGGGCATCGAGGTCGGCCCGGCGACTCGTGGGGACGCGGTTGTGATGCATCGTCAGGCCGACGACACGCACGACGGAGGGTCGGCCGACGAGGCTCATCGAGGGGAGAACGCTGGCGTCGAGGCCACCCGGCGATCTTGACTATGTCGTTATGTACGACTACTTTCCGCGACTTGCTAGCAACGTCGTGCGGTCCCGTCCCGTCGCCGTGCGTCGTTGGCATTCCGCCAGACATTTGCGCTAGGCGCCCGTAGCTCAATTGGATAGAGCATCTGACTACGGATCAGAAGGTTGGAGGTTCGAGTCCTTCCGGGCGCGCCAGCGGGATCCGTTGTGGCAGGAAACTTCGGGGCGTAGCGTAGCCCGGTAGCGCGCCTGCTTCGGGAGCAGGAGGTCGCTGGTTCAAATCCAGTCGCCCCGACTACTTGCGTAGAGAGGTGTCAGTTTCGGTGCCCGTTAGGTGCCGACCGCTGACACCTCTCGTAGTCTCCGGCCCTCGTTCATCACGGCCAGCGCTACGTGATGCGAAGGGCTGGTTTCAATCTGAGCTCGCCCGACGCTCGGGCATTCGCCAGGCGACGATGAGTAAGATTGAAAGGGTGGAACAAGGGTGTGGACTTCGATACCCTCGAGACGCTCGCGGACACGTTAGGCGTGGACGCGGGCTATTTGATCGTACACGAGCGCGTCGCGAAGCGGGGGCGAGGTTAGATGGCAGACGCGGGGATTGCGTGTGGCAGCTGTGGCACCATGCTGCCGAGCGAGTGGATCAATGAGCCGCGGGACCAGCGGTCGCCCTGTCCAAAGTGCCGCGGCACGCAGCGCAGGACGGCGGTCACCAAAAGCGCGGCCCCCGAGCCGCCGGCCGGGCTGTTCGCGCGGATCGCGAGAGCGCTGCGGGGAGGGCGTGGATGACCTCACCCGTTCACGGGGTCGGGTCCTCGGTCGCTATCGGTACCAACGTGCGTTAGGGCTGGATCACCGAAATCGGCCGAATGCCGCGGGCCTGGAGTCGCGCATTGAGCCGCGGCAGCTCGGTTGCCATGAGCCTCGTATAGGCTTGCTGAACCACTGCCAGCTGCGACTCGAGCTCCGCGAGCGCCTCGCGCGCCTGGTCCGTCGGCCGGCGATCCGACGACTGCACCTCGGACGCAACGTAGGTCAGCTTCGCCGACAGCCGCACTGGCCACTCGTAGAACGCGCCCGGCTTCTGTTGCGTTAGGCTGTCCGCGAGAAACGCGAACTGTTGCTCGAGGGAGTCCACTGCAGCCCCAACGCCCCCCGCGCCCGCCGACGCGGCAGCAAGCTGCCCACGAATTTTGTCGATGCTCGCATACAGGTTGCCTGACGCGTCGAGACTCTTTGCGATGTCAGTGAGCATCGCCGTCTGCGCGATCAGTTCTCCAGGTGCGCCACCCGATTGTGGATCCTTCACGATCGTGAGCGGTTGGCGAAGCTCCGTGCCACCCACCCGCAGCTGCACCGTGTAGCGACCCGGCGGCGCGAGGATGCTCAACGCATTCGCGCCACCACGGCCACCGCGACCCCGCCGGATCGTTCGGATCTCTCAGAACGTCGATGCCGCCCACGCTGTCACCGGCAAACAGCACGTGTGTCCACGTCGCCCCCCGTCGAGAGTTCGGAAAATGCCACGTTCCTGCTGCGGAGCGTAAGCGTGGCCAAGTGCGGCGACGACGGCGACATCTGGATTACGCCGGTCAACAGCGATGCGCGCGATCCGACCACTATTCGCCAGGCCAACGGTCTTCCACGTCGCGCCCTCGTCGGTCGAGCGATACACGCCCCAGCCCCATCGAGATGTGGCTGCGCAAAAAACTTTCGCCAGTTCCTGCCCAGATGATCCGTGGGTTCGACGGGGCTACTGCGAGCGCGCCGATCGATGAGACCAACTCCTTGTCGAAGATTGGCGACCAGTGCACACCGCCGTCGGTCGTTTTCCAGATCCCGCCGGATGCGGCACCGACGTAGTAGGTGCTCGGGTCGCCGGCGACGCCGACAACGGCATCGACACGGTTGCCCGGCGGTCCAATGAAGCGGTACGAGAGCGCACCATAGAGGCTCGAGTCCGAACGTGGCGGCGCTGGTGTAGTGCCGCCACGTTGGGCACCAAGCGGATTAGCAATCGCGGCGACTAAAAGCGCTCCGGCCGTGAACACCGTCTGCGATTTCATCCTCTCCTTGTCTCTTCCGCTCCGGTTGCGCTCACTCCGGCGGCGGCGCGGGCGGCCCCTTGATCACGTAATCCGCCGGCGGCTCCTCGTGC
>JAJKIV010000007.1 GCA_021154285.1 Gemmatimonas sp.
CCCACGCCGAGGATGCGAATGGACGGGTTGCGCGGGAGATCGCCCACGACCTCCGCGATGATCGCGGTGGTCTTGGCCGATCCGATGTCGAGCCCGGCTACGAGTCGTTCGACGTTCATTGGAGTCTGGCGATCACCTGGTCACGAAAACGAAGATCGAGCTCCGCGACGCGGGCCTGTCGCTTGGCCAGATCGGCTTCGACGGGAAATATCTCAGCTAGACGGTCCGGCGTCACGTCCAACATTGCACGAACCTGAAGCGACTTGAAATGCAGGAGCAACTCGCGATCGCCGATGCGCGAGACATCGTCGAGTCGAGCAAACACGCGCGGGCGTTCCGCTTTCACTCGCGCGAGCAAACGAAAGAGCGTCGTATCGCGCCGCGCCGCAATAGGCAGATCGACGGGAACCTGACTGGGATCGAGCGGGAGCTGGCGTCCCTGCTCGTCGAACACGAGAAAGCCGCGGTCCGTCGACACCATCGCGATCGGCATGTTTTCCACCACGTTCACGACCAACGTTCCCGGAAGGCGTCGGCTGATCGACACGTTCGCGACCTGGGGATGCGCGGCGACGCGCTGCTCGAGCGGCGTGGGATCGTCCCACACCGACCGCGTCGTGTCGACCCGCAACCGCGTGAGAATGTCGTTCGGCGAGAGATACCGAATCCCGACGATCTCGACCCGCCGCACACGGAAGAACGAAAGGTGAGACGCGATGAGCCGGGCCCACCAGGGACTCGCGAGCACGACGAGCGCCGCCAACGCGACCGCGCCACGCCGGAGTCGCAATCGCCCGACATCGGAGAGTGGGCTCATTCCGCGTGACCGCTGGGCGCGTCAGGCGCTTCCCCCGAGCGCCCGCAATAGTTCCGGTCCCGTTTTCGTGATGTCCCCGGCACCGATCGTGAGAACGACATCGCCACCTCGCACCGCACGCGCGAGCTCGTTCGAGAGCAAGCCTCGCGCGCCCTGCCAGGCCACGGAGCCTCCGGCGTCGCGCGTGGACGCAACGATGATGTCTGCGGTCACCCCTGGAATAGGCTGCTCGCGCGCGGGATAGATATCCGCGATGTACACCGCATCGGCCGCCGCGAGGGCTTCGCCGAACTCACGCGCGAAGTCGCGCGTTCGAGAGAAGAGATGGGGCTGGAACGCGGCGACGATGCGACGACCGGGAAACGCCGTGCGAGCGGCGGCCAGCGTCGCGCGGATCTCGGTTGGATGGTGCGCGTAGTCATCCACCACGTCGACGCCGTTGATGGTCCCGAGACGTTGAAAGCGACGCTCGACGCCGCGAAACGCCGCCAGCCCGGGCCGCATCGCTTCGAGCGTCGCGCCAAGCGTGAGCCCGCTCGCGATCGCGGCGAGCGCGTTCATCACGTTATGCAGCCCCGGAACTGACAGCTCGACTTCGCCAAGCATCTCGTCGTCGAACTCGACCTCGAAGATCGAGCCGCCGCCTTCCGCCCGGACATCGACCGCCAACAATCGGGCATCGCGCGAATGAATGCCGTACCGGATGATCTCCGCGGAGCTCGGCGTCGCGAGACCGTTCGCGCCGGGATCGTCGGCGCAGAGCACGATCGTGCGCGCCGGCGACGCGAACTGCGCGAACGTGCGATTGATGTCGGCGAGGTCGGCGTAGATGTCGAGGTGATCGGCCTCGACGTTCGTGATGACAGCGACGGTCGGCGTGAGCGCGAGGAACGATCGGTCATACTCGTCGGCCTCGACGACGAACAGTCGATCCGAGCCATACCGAAGGTTCCCGCCCCAACTGCCAACGCGACCGCCGACGACGCCGGTCGGCTGGAGCCCAGCCGCCTGCAATGCCTCGGTCGTCATGACGGTCGTCGTGGTCTTTCCGTGCGTTCCGGCGATGGCAACGAGATCGCCGCCGCTCACGGCTTCCCCGAGCGCCTCGGCGCGACGGATCACGGGGATGCCGCGCTCGCGGGCGCGCTCGAGCTCGGGGTGCGTTTTCAGAAGCGCCGACGTTACGACCACGGCCCGCGCGCCTTCGACGTGGGCCGGGTCGTGGCCGGTGCTGACCGAGATCCCGAGGCGACCCAGATCGCCGGTCGGGTCACCGGAGGCATCGCAGCCAGTCACCGTGGCGCCGCGCCTGACGAACAGCTCGGCCAATGCGCTCATGCCGGCGCCGGCTATTCCGACGAAGTGAACCGGGCGGCGGTCGGCGGGGTCGACGAGGGGCATGTTGGCGGGCGGAATATAGCGTGTGTGTTTCAAGGGGTCAGAGCCCTTGATCGCGATCAAGGGCTCTGACCACTTGAAAGTGTTAGGTGAGATGCACGTTGCTAAGTATCCGACGAGCAATCGCATCGGCCGCGTCAGGTCTAGCTCTTTCTCGTTCTGCTTTCGCAATCGCCTCCAGGGCTCGCGGCATGAGCATGAGCTCTCGAACCATCGCGTCGAGCCGGTCCACCGTGAGGTCGCTCTGTGCGATCCACCGCGCCGCTCCGGCCGCAGCGAGCGCCTTCGCGTTCACCGTCTGATGGTCCGCCGCAGCCGTCGGGAGCGGAACAAGGATCGGAGGAATCTGCCAGGCAGCCAACTCCGCTGTCGTCATCGCACCCGCGCGGGCGATCGCGAGGTCCGACGCCGCATACGCATCGGAGATCGGCGCCAGATACGGCCTCACGCGAACCCGAGTGGACTCGTGCCGAGCGTGTCGGTCGTAGTGTGCCTTCCCGGTTGCCCAGATCATCTGAACGCCGTCGGGAAGACCGCGCGTGACCCACGCGTCGACCACCGCGTTGAGCCCTGCCGACCCTTGGCTGCCGCCGAAGACCAGAATCACGATACCGCCGTCGTAGAACTCCCACGCGCCGCGCGCGATCTCCTTGTCCGGCAGCGGCGATGGCGGCGGCGCGATGGGGTTGCCGGTGTACACCGCCCGGCCGCGCGCCTTCGCAGGCAGTAGTTCCCCGCCCTCAGGGAAGCCAAGGTAGATCTCGCGCGCGAAGCGGCTGAACGCGCGAACCGTCCGACCGGGAAAGCTGTTCTGCTCCTGGATGAACAGCGGAACGCCCCGGCGAGCGGCAAACATCATCGTGGCGCCGGCGGCGTATCCGCCGGTGCCGATCACGAACTGTGGTGGCCCCTCTCGAGCGAGCGCGGATATCCGCCCCGACGCGGACGCGAGACCACGCAGGGTCCGCCAGTTCTGCCAGGGCCGTGAGCGGTACAGCGGATGGAGGTCGAGCAGCTCGTGCCGGAACTCGGTCGTGGGCAAGATGTCACGCTCGATGCCGCGACGGGCTCCGATAAACACCGGCTCCAGCCGCGGCTCCAGCTTCACGAGTGCCCGCGCAATCGCCAGAGCCGGGTAGAGATGCCCACCGGTGCCGCCACCGGTGACGAAGATCCTCAACCGCTCACCATGCCGGAGCCGCGAGCGGATTCGTCGCCGCGACGCCGTGCACGCGTTCCTTATGGCTGCCGATGTTCACGAGGACCCCCGTCATGAACAGCGACAACACGAGGTTGGAGCGACCGTACGAGATGAACGGCAGCGTGAGCCCCGTCGTTGGCAACAGACCGACCACGACGCCGATGTGCAGGAACGCAGTTATCACTACCGTCACCGTCAGCCCTAACGCGACGAGCTGCAGAAACGGAGTCCGCGCCGATCTGGCGATCCGGAAGCCGAGCCACGCATACATCGCGAACGCTGCCGTGAGCAGCAGAAGGCCGATGAAGCCCCACTCCTCACCGATGTTGCTCGCGATGAAGTCGTTGTAGCCGAACGGCACGAAGCCGAGCTGTTGGCGACCTTCTCCGAATCCTCGGCCGAACGCGCCACCCGACCCGACAGCAATGAGCGATTGCTTGAGCTGGTAGCTCGCGTCCGGCGCCTTGCCGGGATCGAGGAACGTCGACATCCGCAGCATGACGTACTGGAGCTTTTCCATCTCGTGCCAGAGCACCGGAATCGCCAGAATGCCGAGCGCAACGAAGTGGCCGATGCGCACGCCGCCCGCGAACAGAATGATGCCCATGACGAGCGTGTACATCAGGGCCACGGACAGGTCGGGCTCGAGCACGACGAGAATGTCGAGGACGCCGATCACGATCAGGAACGGGAGAAGTCCCTTCGTCAATCGCCGCATCTGATCGCGTTTCTTCACCAGCAGCATCGACGTCCACATGATGACGGCGAGCTTGCCGATCTCCGACGGCTGAATCGAAGCGCCGAACAGGAATCGGCGCGAGCCGTTGATGCGTGGCGCTATCGACGTCGTGAACGGCAGCACGATGACGAGGAGCAGCAGGATCGTCACGGCCATGAACGGCCACGCCCATTTGCTCCAGAGCTCCGCATCCATCTTCGCAGCGACGGCGAACGCCAGCGCGCCCACCCCGAGCCCGATGATCTGGCGAATCAGGTAGTGGGCACTACCAAGGTCTTCGGAAAGCGCGACCATGGCGCTCGCGCTGTACAGCACGGCTAGGCCGAATGCGAGCAGGACCGCAGTGAGCAGCACGAGGGCACGCGCTTCCACCCCCATCCTCCATCGATCGCGCGTCTGCGCCACGGCGGTCATGACTTCTGGTCCTCCACCGCGGCAGCGAGCCGCTTGAAGATCGTTCCGCGCTCCTCGTAGTTCTTGAACATGTCGAAGCTCGAGCAGGCGGGAGAGAGCAGCACCGCATCGCCCGGTACCGCGAGCGCGCGTGCGCGTTCCATCACTTTCTCGAACGAGCGACCCATCTGCTCGGTCGGGACGACATTGCCGATGTCCTTCACGATGAGCGGGGCCGCCTCGCCGTAGGCGATGACCGCCTTCACGGTGCGTCGCAGCTCGCCCTCGAGCCGCGTGTATGGTTCGCCCTTGTGGCGTCCGCCGAGCAGGAGGATCGTCGGCTGACTCATACCGCGCAGCGCCACGAGCGTCGAGCTGACGTTCGTCGCCTTCGAGTCGTTGATCCAGCGGACGCCGTCGTACTCGCCCGCGAGCTCCAGTCGATGCGGCAGACCCTGGAACGTTCGCAGCGTTTCGGCGAGTCGCGAGCGCGCATCCTCGGTCTCGTGCATTGGGTCCGCGACCATTACGGCAAGTAGCGAAAACAGCGCGTTCGCCACGTTGTGATCGCCGAGCAGCGGAACTTCCGCGCGCGACGCGACCGGTTTGCCGAGCACGACGAGGTAGCCCTGTTCGTGATCGAACCACGCCGCGGCGTCGCGACGCCGGAGAGAGACCTGATAGGTGTCACCGCGCAACGCGCCGCGACCGGTGTTGCCGGCGTCGATGTCCTGCCCCTCCGACTTCACTCGGCGACTTCCGCGCGGCGGTGTCACCGGCCTCCGCTCGGCGAGCCGCATCACGTCGCCGTCGTCGCCATTGAGCACCCACCTCGAGCGATCGTGTGCGTTGCGGAAGAGAAGAGCCTTGTCCGCATAGTACTCATCCACGGACGCATAACGATCGAGGTGATCGGCGCTCAGGTTCGTTACCACACCGACCGACGGGTTGATGCTCGGCGTGTCATGGAGCTGGAACGACGACACTTCCAGCGCGACCCAGTCGGGCCGCCGATCGCGCAGCGCGATCTCGGACAGCGGGGTCCCGATGTTTCCGGCAGCGACGGCATCGAGGCCCAACCCGCGAAGGAGATGTGCAGTGAGCGCCGTGACGGTCGACTTGCCGTTCGTTCCGGTGATCGCGATGTAGCGCAGCCCCGGGATGGCGTGGAGCGCCACCTCGATCTCGCCGATGATCGGCAGGCCAGCGTCGCGAGCCCGCTGAAGCGGAGGCGCGGTGGGCGGAACGCCGGGACTCGCCACGACGAGAGTGGCCTTGGCAATGCGATCGAGGTCGTGGCGCCCGACGTCCACTTCCACGCCGAGCGGTCGAAGCACGGCCGCGCTGGTGTCCACCCCGGAGCCGCCGCCCGAGTCCGATGCGTACACGCGCGCCCCCTCGCGCGCGAGCAGCGTGGAAACCGCCGTGCCGCTCTTGCCGAGGCCGATGACGGCAATCTCGCCGATGCGCCAGATGTCCGGAATCACCGCAGCTTGAGCGTCGTTAGGGCGAAGAACGCGCAGAGGATGCCGAGGATCCAGAACCGCGTGACGACCTGCACCTCATACCATCCCTTGAGCTCGAAGTGATGGTGCAGCGGCGCTCGACGGAAGACGCGATTGGCCTTCGCGTACTCCTCGCCGTGTCGACGTTTTCGATACTTGAAGACCGATCGCTGCAGAATCACGGACGCCGTCTCCGCCACGAAGACGCCACCGACGAGGAGAAGCAGAAACTCCGACTTGAGCAGAATTGCCACGGCCCCGAGCGCGCCACCGAGCGCGAGGGACCCCGTGTCGCCCATGAAGACGTCGGCGGGATGCGCGTTGTACCAGAGGAATCCGACACACGCACCGAAGATTGCTGAGCAGAAGATCGTCAGCTCACCCGCGTTGCGCAGGTAGAAGATGTTGAGGTAGGTGCTCGTATCCACGCGACCCATCACATACGCGAATACCGCGAACGTTGCCGCGGCGATGGCGCAAAGACCAGCGGCGAGGCCGTCGAGACCATCCGTGAGGTTCACCGCGTTGCTCGTGCCAGTGAGGATGAACGTCACGAAGCCCACGTAGAGCCAGCCGAGCCATGCGGTGGCCGGGACGATCAGCATCCATTTGTAGAACGGGAGCGTCGTCGAGGCGCCGGGAAGCGTCGAGAGCGGGAACTGCCAGACGTAGATGCCGAGCGCGAGGCCCGCGGTCACCTGCCCCGCAAGCTTGTATCGCTCGACGAGCCCCTCGTTCTTCTTGCCTTCCCGCTTCTGGCGGAACTTGAGATAGTCGTCGAGAAAGCCGATGCCACCCATCCAGATCATCACGAGGAGGGCGCACAATGCATAACGATTGTCGAGACGGACCCAGAGCAGCGTGGGGATGATCGTCGCGGTGAGGATGATCAGGCCGCCCATGGTGGGGGTCTGACTCTTCGCCTTGTGCGAGTCGGGCGTGCCTTCGCGCACGACCTGGTGCATCTGCAGTCGGCGCAGCGCGCGGACGATGACCGGCCCGACGATGAATGCCACGAGCAGTGCCGTCACCGCCGCCGCCGCCGCCCGGAACGAGATGTACCGGACGATGCGGAATGCGGAGACGTACTTCGTCAGTGGGATGAGGAGATAGTAGAGCAAGTGCGAGCTGGTAGCTGGGTGCTCGTGAGGGTTGCTGGCTGATGCTCGTCCTGGTGCTAGCGGCTAGCCCCTGGACGCATTTTCGATCAACGGAATCAAGCGCTCGAGGCGGGTTCCACGAGAGCCTTTCAGAAGTATCACGGCATCGGGCGCCAGGCGCTGTGATATCGCTGGCCAAAGATCAGGTGCATCGGCGCCCGTAATGATACGCGAGTCGGTCGGGGCTGCCGAGTTCAGCGCGCGCGCAAACTCGCCGACACCGGCAATGATCTGCGCGGGCCCGCGTAGCGCGAGACTGGCAATCTCGTCGTGCAGCGCGGGACCAGCCGCGCCGAGTTCGAGCATCGAGCCCAGAATCGCTACACGTTGTCGTGTGGTGTCGAGCGCCGCGAGCATACGCAGCGACTCACGGGCCGACGCGGGATTCGCGTTGTAGGCGTCGTTGATGACCGTGAAGCGCCCGATCTCGACCCAGGCACTGCGCATCGGCAACGCCGGCGTCCGCGCGATACCCGCCGCGGTGTCCTCGATCGAGATGCCGAGCGAGCGCGCCGCCGCGATGGCGAGCATGGCATTCCGCAGGTTGTGCTCGCCGCGGAGCGGCGGCCGGACTTCCACGTCGCCGAAGCGCAGGACGCCGGCGCCATCCGGCGAGATGGTCCACGAGTCCGGACGAACATCGCCCGCGCTCAGCCCCGCCGAGACGGTCGAGCGCGCGAGTGCGCGCGCCGCTTCTCCCACCTCGGGCTGAGCGGCCGGCGTAATCGCAACGCCCACGCCGGAGAACACCGCGCTCTCCTCGCGCAGAACACCCGCGAGATCTCCCAGTCCCTCGAGGTGTTCCTCACCGATCGACGTCACGATGGCCACGTCGGGCTCCACGAACGCGCGCAGTGCGGCAACCTCACCCGGATGATTCGTGCCGATCTCCACGACGGCAACGTCGGCGTCGTCCGGGATGGCAAGCAGCGTGAGCGGAACACCCACGTGGTTGTTCAGATTCCCACGTGTGGCGTAGACGGAGAGCCGAGTGCCAAGGGCCGCCGACGTGAGCTCCTTCGTGCTCGTCTTGCCGTTCGACCCGGCAACGGCCACGATCGGCCGCCCCCACGCCCTGCGCCGATAGCGGCCGAGCAGGCCTAACGCGACGGTAGTGTCGCTCACCACGAAAGTCGGGACGCCGAGCGTGGCGGCGGCCTTCGCGTCGCTCACGACGAGCGCCGCGGCGCCCTTTTTCACGGCGTCCGCGAGGAATTCATGGGCGTCGAACCGTTCGCCGCGCAGCGCGACAAATAGGTTGCCGCCACCGACGGTGCGGGTGTCGGTGTTGACCGACGAGAGCGGCGCGGAGCCGCGCGGCGGCGGCGTCACGGCAACCGACTCGAGCGCTTCGGCTACGCGGTCGAGCGTCCAGAACGGACGCGGTCCGTTCGGTGACGGAGAGAAGTTGGTGGTTCCGGAAACAGCGTGCGTCACTGCGGTCAGCGGCGAATCGGTGAAACGAGCTCGCGGACGATCTCGCGCTCGTCGAACGGGTACGCGATCGTACCGCGAATCTGATAGGTCTCGTGGCCCTTCCCGGCCAGGACGATCACATCGTCCGGCGCGGCGATCGTCAGCGCACGGGCAATCGCGTCGTGTCGGTCGGTGATGCGCTCGTGCTTTCCCCCCCGCATCCCGGCCTCGATGTCATCGATGATGCGGTCGGGATCTTCCGTTCGCGGATTGTCGCTCGTCACGATGGCATGATCCGCGAGCCGTTCCGCGATTGCGCCCATCTGCGGACGTTTGCCGCGGTCGCGATCCCCGCCGCACCCGAACACGGCGATCAGCCGACGCTCCGCGAACGGCCGAACGGCCATGAGCGCGCGCTCGAGGGCATCGGGCGTGTGCGCGTAGTCGCGAAGTACGGTCGGACGCTCGTGGATGCGCTCGAGCCGGCCGGGAACCTGCGGAAGCGAGGAAAGGCGGCGGGCGATCTCATCGTTAGGCAGCCCGAGCGCCCACGCGGCCGCGGCCGCCCCCAGCGCGTTCGCCACGTTGAAGTCGCCCACCAGTGGCAGCTGCACCGCCGCGCGTGCCCCACGCGCCTGGAGCTCCCACGCACTCCCGCGCGGCGTGTAGCGCACGTTCGACGCGTGCACGTCGGCGTCGTTGCCCGCCAGGGAGAAGCGAACCTGACGCGGCGCGCGCGCGAGGACCTGCCAGGCGTCATCGTCGGCGTTGATGACCGCGGTCCCGGTCGGCGTGAGGTACTCGATCAGCCGCGCCTTCGCCGCGACGTACGCTTCCATCGTTCCGTGGTAGTCGAGATGGTCGCGCGTCAGGTTCGTAAACACCGCGGCATCGAATGCGAGGCCATCAACGCGGCGCTGATCGAGACTGTGCGACGATACCTCCATCGCAACCGTCGTCACGCCGGCATCGACCAGCGTGCGCAGCACGCGCTGGAGCTCGACCGGGCCTGGCGTCGTGAGGCCGCCACCACCCGGCTGCGACGTTCCCTCACTCCCGACCAGGACGCCTAACGTCCCGATCGAGGCGCATCGGCCGTCGTCACCCTCGTCGAGCAGGTGGCGCAGCATGCCGACGGTAGTGGTCTTGCCGTTCGTGCCCGTCACGGCCACGAGCTTGAGCTTCGTGCCCGGCTCGCTGTAGGCGGCGGCCGCGGCAATCGGCGCCGCCCGGCGGGCATCCGTCACGACCAACGCCGGCAGCGACGTGCGCGCCGCATCCTCGACGATCGCCGCGCTTGCCAGGTCCGCAATCGCCGGAAGGAAGTCGTGGCCATCGCGCGCCGTTCCCCGCACCGCCACGAACAGGGAGCCCGCGGCGACTTGGCGACTATCGTCGGTGATGCCCGTCAGCTCGTCAGGCAGGCTGCCCCGAACTTCGCGAAGGACTCCGGCGCGCGCGAGCGCATCGCGTACGGCGCGCGAGGGGAACGATGTCATTGCTGCGTGTAGAGCCGGACGATCGAGCCGGTACGCAGCGGCGTCCCCGCTTCCGGCGCCGTCGTCCCGGTTGCGCCTGGCCCGAGCTGAACGCGAAAGCCGGACTCGTGCAACGTGTGCACCGCCTCCCGGAGCGCGAGACCGCGCACGTCAGGTATCGGGCGAACTCGAATAGGCGGAACGGGCGCCCGCTTCCGATCAGCGAGATTCACGACGAACGGAACGCTCGTGTTCTCGCCGGGGTCACGCGCCGAATCCGGCTTGATCTCATCGATCGAACCCGCGGCGACCGTGATCTCGCGCGCCTTCGGCGTATCGGCGTTCGTCTTCGGCCCGCTGTCCTTCGATGCGAACACCGGCTCGTTGCGCCGTCGCGTTAGGGCGTTGCGGTCGATCGCCGCGTCCCGCGCGGCGATCGCTGCCTCCAGGACGATCTTCGAGACAGGTGCCGCGGTTTTGCCGCCGTAATACGCGCCCTTGGGATTGTCGAGCTTCACGAGGATGACGAACTGCGGGTTGTCCGCCGGGAACAGCCCGACGAACGACGCCGTGTACGAGCCGGCAACGTATCGGCCATGCGACATCCCGCGAACGGTGCCGCTCTTCCCGCCGATCGCGAATGTCTGCATCTCGGCGTCCTTCGCGGTACCGCTGTCGACAACGCCAGTGAGAAGGCGTCGCAGCTGCGCCGCCCCCTGCGGCGAGAGCACGCGCCGCACGACGCGCCGCTTCGCGGTGTAGATGACTTTCCCATCGAGATCCCGCACTTCCTTCACGAGCAGCGGCTCGAGCAGCTCGCCGCCGTTGGCGATCGACCCGTACGCCAGCGCGAGCTGCAACGGCGTCACCGAAATCTCGTAACCCATCGCGAGCGACGCCGGCGATTGCGGGCCCCAGTACCCAGGCTCACGCAGAATGCCCGCCGACTCGAGCGGGTACGCGATGCCGGTGGGCGTGCCAAAGCCAAAGTCCCGCAGCGCCTCGTACTGCTCTTTCGGCGTGAGCCGCTCCGAGAACCGCACGATGCCGATGTTGCTCGAGAAGCGAATGACGTCCGCCAGCGACAACCGTGGCGCTGAGTGCACGTCGTGGATCGTACGGCCAGCCGTCTTGTACGTACCGTTGTATGTCTCGATCACCTCATCGACACGGGCCTTGCCCCGAGCCAGCAGCGCCGCAGCCATAAAGGGCTTGAGCGTGGACCCCGGCTGATACGGCTCGATGATGGCCATCGCCGCCGTCGACGCGGCGTCCTTGCGGCGCGATGCCATTGCGCGAATCTCACCGGTGTTCGGGTCGAGCACGATGATGTCGCCGCCGTCAGCACCCATCTGCGCGACGGCGTTTCCGAGCGCGCCGTCGCTGATCTCCTGGAGCGCGCTGTTGATCGTGAGCGCCACGGTCTTGCCCGGTCGCGGTTCGGCGCTCGCGGCATCACGCGTCTCGAACCGGCGGCCGCGGACGTCCTTCACCATCGATACCGTGCCCCGCGTGCCACGCAGCAGGCTATCGAGCACGAGCTCGATGCCATCGACGCCCACACCCTGCGGATCCGCGTGGCCGATGATGCGCTCCGCGCCGCCACTCGCGGCGTACACGCGCTCTCCGACACGCGTCGGGTAGACGCCGCGCATCGCGAGCAGCGCTTCGACGTCGGCCTGGACGAAGCTTCCGGGAAGCTGAACCCACTTGCGCTTCGGGTCGGAGAGCCGCGCGAGCCATGACGCGTCGAGGCCGATGCGTGCGAGCTCGCGATGTACCCGCCGAGGGTCGCGCAACTCAGTCGTGGCAATCGCGATCTGTACGCGCTCGCGACTCTCGGCCAGTGGATTGCCGGACGCGTCGACAATCAGGCCGCGTGGCGCGGGGGTGGACGACGCGGCAACGTGCTGCCGGGTCGCCCTTGCCTGCCACTGCTTGCCCTGCCAGACCTGAACCTCCGCGGCTCGCGCGACGATCGCCGCCGCGAAGCCCCCGAGGACGAGGTGCACGACCGCGATCCGGTTATTTCGAAGCATCGCGTACTGGCGGCAGAACGTCCTTTTTCTCGATCACGATGATCTGACTGTCACTCGGCATTCGCAGACGCAGCCGCTGCTCCACCAGCGGCATAAGCTTTTCTCGACTGGCGGCGTCCCGGATCTCGCGCTGCAGCTGCGCGCGCTGAGCGCGGAGGTCCGATCGCTGACGCTCGAGCAGTTGGAGCGTCCGCGATTGCGAGAGGACGAACGTACGCCTCCAGATGACGCTCGTGGCCACGAGGACGAAACCAAAAAGTGTGAGGGCGACCACAGACCGACCCCGGCGCCGCGTCACGCGCCCGCCGCTCTTCGCCCCTACGGCGCGCTTCGCCATGCCCTCAACCTCGCGCTCCGGGCGCGTGGATTGCGATCGGCTTCCTCGGGCGCGGCCGTCACCGGCCGTTTGGTCACCAGGGTGCCCAGGGCATGGCCGCGGCAGGTGCACACGGGTTGACGCGGCGGGCAGACACACGACGCGCTCCAGTCGCGAAAGGCGTTCTTCACAACGCGGTCTTCGCCTGAGTGATACGCGATTACCGTAAGAATCCCTTCGGGCTGCAGCCGCTCGCGGAGCCGGTCGAGCGCCCGCTCGAGCCCTCCGATCTCGTCGTTCACGGCAATGCGCACGGCCTGAAAGAGCCGGGCGAAATCCGCCGGGCCGGTACGCGGGCCGAGCGCGCCTCGGATCGCGCCGACCAGGTCATCGCTCGTCGCGAATGGCCGATTCGCCCGTCGCCGGACGATCTCACGCGCGAGGCGCATGGCTCGCCGCTCATCGGCGTATTCGCGAAAGATCGCACCCAGTTCGATCTCGTCCGCGGCGGAGAGCAGCGTCGCGGCATCGCGAACGGCGTCCGTGCCCATGCGCATGTCGAGCGGTACGCCTTCACGAAAGGAGAAGCCGCGAGAAGCATCGTCGAGCTGATGGGACGAGACCCCGAGGTCGAGAAGAATGCCCCCGAACCTCCGGCCCTCGAGCTCCGGGATTCGGTCGACATCCGCGTAGTTGCCGAGCACCGTGCGGAAGCGACCATCGATCTCGTAACTCGCGAGCCGGCGCCGCGCGGCGTTGATCGCTTCCGGATCTCGATCAATCGCCGTCACATCCGCGCCGCTCTCCAGCAGCGCGAGCGAATGTCCGCCGCCGCCGAGCGTGCCGTCCAGCACCGAGCGCGCGCCGGCGAGCAGTCGAACCACCTCGTCGGCGAGAACTGGCGCGTGATACGCACTGGCCCACGGCCCGGCAGACGATTCACTCATGCTAGCGACAGCCATCGCGAGTCGTTAGTCGTTGATCGATAGTCGTTAGTCGCCACGTGCGCATGCGGGATACTTTCTTCCTGAGATTGAAATCGGTTAAGGCGGGCGACATGCGGACACCAACTCCCTAACGATAAGGTAGCTATCAAGACGCGATGAATGACCGAAGACGTGGGGTTCGCGCGCGAGACAGCGATCGACGCGCCGACGCCGACCGACCAGGCGCACACGGTCGGCGGCGACGACACATCGCGCTCGTGCTGCATGGCGCGCGGGCCGAGCTCCCCGGCCTGCGTCATCTCGTGCAGTGGATGCGCGCGAAGGGACACGTCGTTCGTCCGCGTGTCACGTGGGAACCTGGCGACGGCGCGGTGTTCGCGCGCGAGGCGATCGAGGCCGGAGCGGACACGATCGTCGCGTGCGGTGGCGATGGCACGGTCAACGAAGTGCTCAACGGCATGCAGGGGACGGCAGTCGCCCTTGGCATCATTCCGGCGGGCACCGCGAACGACTTCGCGCGGCAAGTGGGCATCCCCGATACCCCGAGCGCCGCGATGGACATTGTGCTCAAGCGGAAGCCGGTGATCATCGACACCGTCGCGATGAACGGTCGGCGCTTTCTCAACGTGTCGTCGGGAGGCGTCGGAGCCGAAGTGACAGCCGAGACTCCAGCCGATGCCAAAGCATCGCTCGGGCCGGTTGCCTATTTCATCTCCGGGCTGCGCAAGCTCGCGGGCCTCGAACCACGTCGAGCGCTTTTCGAGGCGCCCGGGCTTCGACTCGAGACGGACTTCCTTCTGTTCGCCGTGGGCAACGCGCGCGCGACGGGAGGCGGCACGCTGGTCACTCCGCGAGCGAGCGTTCGTGACGGTCTGCTGGATGCGTGCATCGTGAGCGCGATGCCACGCAAGGAATTCGCGAAGCTCGTGCTGCGCGTAAAGCGCGGCGAGCATCTCGAGAGTGATGGCGTTCAGTATCTCCAGGTGCCGTGGTTTCGCATCACGTCCGCGGAACCGATGATCGTGAACGTCGACGGCGAGTCGACGGAGCTGCGTCAGGCGCGATACGAAGCGTGCCCGCGTGACCTGCTCATTCATCTTCCGCGCTTGCCGGGTCATCGTCGTTCAGTGGAGCGTGACCTCTGACTCCAAACGAAGCGCCCGCCGTCGAGCTGACGGCGGGCGCTTCGTTCGTGCACGATCCGCGGAGTTGGTTACCGTTGGTTACTTGCCCTTACAGAGGGCTTTCACCATCTGGTCGCCGTACGGCGACAGTTGCTGCAGCGCGTTCATGAGCTGTCCGGCCTGATCGCGGAACTCCGCCGCGCCGCGCGGAATGAAGATCTGCGCGTCAGTGAAGTCCTGCGTCGCTTCCTTGGCCATGTCGCAGCTCTTCTTGTCGCGAGCCTGCTCGAGGAGCGCCTGCCCCTTCTGCAGGTGCGTCGCGCCCTGGAGGAACGCGGCCGCCGCGGACTTGTTCACGCTGTCGCTGAACTGGAGAAAGTTGAGCGCGCGGCGGAAGCCGTCGATGTCTTTCGGGGTCGCGGCGTTGGCTTTCTTCTGTTCCGCCTGCCCCAGACCCGTGGCGTACGTCGCAACCAGGGCCGCACTATCCCCCGCGGCGATCGAGCTGCGGAGTGACGCCATCACCGTGTCAGGCGGCGCGCCCGCGTCCGACTGCGCCTTCGCGATTGGCAGCCAGATACCGCGGATCTTCGGGTTGTCCTTCAGGATGCCCTTGGCCACCTCGATGGCCTGTGCCGTCTGCCCGGTCTGAATGAGCAGCTGCACGTAGGTCGCGGAGATGGACATGTTGTTCGGGAACTTCTGGCGCCCGCGCGCGAGCGTCTCGGCGGACTTCTTGAACTGACTGTCCGCGGCGTACGCGGCGGCTTGCCGGATGAAGAAGGTTGTGTCGGCTGAGGCGGTGTCGAGCTTCACCATCTCTTCACCGATACCGAGCGCGCCCTTGATGTCCTTCGCCGCGAAGTGGACGAGCCACTGGAGATGCACCAGCGACGCGTCGCCGGGGTTGTTCTTGACGGCGTCGTCGACGATCGGCAGCGCGAGCGATGCCTTGCCGCTTGCGGCCAGAATGTTGACGACCTGCGTCTGCAGTCGCGTGTTGTTGGGGTCGAGCGAGATGAGACGCGTGAGCGCCTCGATCTGCTTGTCCTCCATCTTCTTCTCAGCGTACGCGTCGGCCGCGAACGAGAGTGCGCGCTTGTTGTCCTTGTGGATCTTCAGGATCGACTCGCTGATCGCGATCATCGAGTCGGCGCCGAGTTTCTGGTCGTTGTAGACCTCGGCGATGCAGACGCGCGGCATGACCGCGTTCGGGTACGCGGCGATGCCCTTCTTGGCCTCGGCGATCGCCTCGGCGTACTTCTTCGCGCGATACAGATCGATGCACTTCTTGGTGGGATCGATCTGCTTGCGCGCCGCGTCGACGGCGTTGGAGATGCCTTTCGCCGCGTCGCCCACCTTGGCGACTTCCACCGGGGGCAGCGGCTGTACCATGCCGTCAGGCCGAACGAGCATCAAGTTCGCCGTGACGCGATAGCCGGTCGGCGTCTTCTCGACGTTCCCCTCGACGTACTCCTCGGCACGCAGCAGCTGCGCAAGCGCCCGGGCGTCGTTGGAGCTCAATGCCTCGGTCGTCGAATAGCCCGAGTTCACGAGCGTCGTCATGATGTCCGACTTGGGAACGATCCAGAGTGTCTTGAGCTGGAAGTCCTGGCCCATTCGCTCGCGGACTGCTTCGGCCGCCTGCAGCCCGATTCCGCGTTCCTGACTCTTGAACGTCGGCACCATGAATCTGGGGCCCGCTGTCTGGCCACGCTGCAACGTTTGCGTCTGCGCATTCACCGTCGCGAACGCACCACTGGCCATCAATCCTGCGAGTGTCCCGACCATGGTTCGTACGTGGCGTCGCCGTGCCTTCACTGTCGTCTCCTCCGAAGCGTTGAACATGCGTACCCCCCATCGGGATCACAGGGTCCAGCGGATTTTTCTGCCATGGGCGAAGAGGGACTCGAACCCCCGACTTCCTGCGTGTAAGGCAGGCGCTCTAACCAACTGAGCTATTCGCCCGGCCTTAGCCCCTCTCCAGCAGCCGCAAACGCAATCGCTCTGCCAGCGCAACTCGTATGCACTGGCAGGGCGAATACACAGTCTGCCTACTTCAGGATCGCGAGAGGAACGAGCACGCAGTAGCCGATGACGAGCAGGATCGGCGCAAGCGTTTCGCCCCCGAGAGCCAGATCGATGTACCCTACAAGCAACGTTGCGGCAGCGATTCCCCAGAGAATCAGCGGCCGCGACCGTGAAGCCGATTTTGATTGGGCCATAATGATCGGTGGAGTTTATCGGGCGCCCGAAATCATGTCAAGCAAGCGTCCCGTCAAGAGTTAGCTCGTGATTAGCCAAGGCCGTCAACAACAGCCGACGCGCGACTTTTCGGAGGTGACGCGCGCGCCCGAGCCTCTGTCGTAACTCGCGTCGTGTACCGTCGAGTCACACTGCGGATCAAGTCACGGCTGCTCTCTCCCAGGGCCAGCCGACTCGTCAGGCGGCGGCGCCGGTGGCGGCTCACCGGCACTCGTCATCGGCGGACTGATGCTTCGGAGCAACGCCTCGATCACACTCTCGCGCTCCCTCCGCTCAGCCTCTTCATCGGCGCGGACCAGCGCGGCCATTCGCAGACGGTCACGGCGACGCCGGATCACATAGAATGGCATGACGATGAACAGCGTAATCGCGGCCGCGATAGAAAGGTCTGCGGCGAGCGCGAGCCCACCGTATCGTCGGCGCGTCCGAGCTCGCCAGATCTCCTCGAACTGGCCCTGCGTGATGCCGTAGGCGCTCCGCACGGCGCTCTCGAACCGACCGGTTTCTTTCCAGTAGCGGAAGAACAGCGTTAGGCCTCGTTCGGGGTCCCGCTCCGCGAGCTCGGCTACGGCGCGGTACGCCAGCGCATACGTCCCCTCGGCGCGCAGCGACCCGCCGGCGAATCCGGCATCGAGGGAGTCGAGAGCAGGCATTCCGCGGAACAGCAGAGCGAGGTTCGCTCCGAGCACCGCATCGCGCGCCACTTCGTTCGCGGAATAGCTCGCGTACCCTTCGTCGAACCAACGCGGTGGCAGGTCGCCGAGCGCCTCATGCAGGGCGAGATGGGCGAGCTCGTGGCGGAGCACCTCGACAGGATCGCCGGCGTCAGATCCGGCGCTCCGGCCCTGCATAACGATGCGGCTCGATTCCGGGAAAGCGACCGCGGCTCCCCACTCGGGAGCGCTGGGGCCGATCCAGTCGCGAAATCGTCGGTGGTCCGGCGCGATCGCGATGACGACGCGCTGAGTTGGCCGCGGGAGCCCGGGAAACGTGTCGCTCGCGACGGCTGAGGCGAGCAGCGACTTCGCGAGCAGCTCGTCGGGTTTGTACGCCACGATCGTGAACCGTGCTTGATCGTAGCGAGATGCCGAGTCTTGGGCGCCCGCCGTGTTGGCGATGACGTATAGGGCAACGACTGCCAGCCACAGGGGGAATCGGGAATCGGGAATCGGGAATCGGAGCACCCTCGGGACCCCTCGATTCCCTATTCCCGATTCCCGATTCCCTACGGTTGTCCCCCAGCCTCCACCTTTGCCAACACCTCGGCGCAGCGCTTTCCCCATGGATTGAACTTGTTCGCCGCCGCACCGGTGCGCCAAGCCTCCTTCGCGTCGTCGTGCTGGCTGGCTAACCAGTGCGCACGACCGAGCTCGAAGTAGGCCTCGATGAGATTCGGCCCCAGTGTCAGGCTCTTACGGAAGAAGGTCTGCGCGTCGTCGTACATCTCGCGCTCGAGATAGACGAGTCCGAGGTAGTAATGCGCGTAGAGCGTCGCCTTCGGGTCGTTGTCGAGCCGGATTGCCTTCGACAGGTGCTCGATCGCCTCGCCGAAGATCCGCTTCTTGAGGCAGATGTAGCCGACGTTGATGCGCGCGAGCGCGTTCGCCGGTTCCTTCGTCAGGACGCGATGGAAATTCATCAGGGCGTCGTCGTACTTCTCCTGATGCATCTGCGCCCAGCCGAGCAGCGATATGGCCTGCAGGTCGTTAGGCGACAGCTCGAGCGCCTTCTGCAGCGCCGTC
>JAJKIV010000008.1 GCA_021154285.1 Gemmatimonas sp.
GACCTGAAGCCGCTGCCGTTGGAGGAACGCAAGCGCCGGCTGGAAACCCTCATCGGCGGGCGCGCGGGCGTCATTCGCTATAGCCCCCACTTCGACGGCGATGGCAAGACGGTGCTCGCCCACGCGTGCCGGCTCGGCGCGGAGGGGATCGTGAGCAAGTGCCGCACGGCGCCCTACCGGGCCGGGTCGCGCTCGGACGACTGGCGGAAGACCAAATGCGTTAGGCGCCAGGAGTTCGTCGCCAGCCGCCTCCTAGGAGGCTAGGAGAGCCTAATGGCCTCTCGGAAATGCTGGTCGAGAACGCTGGGTGCGAAGCGTGGCACGCGCGTCCGAGTGTATGAGCGCAGTCCGGGCTCGACGCTCTACTGTGCGGTTTGGGTTGCCGGCAAAGGCGTTCGCCGGGCGAGCCTGAAACACGACGATAAGGCGCGCGCGCTTCAACAGGCGATGGAACTTGCCTGTGCACGAAGCAACGGTGAAAAGCCGGTGGTCATGCGGAAGCCGGTCACGCTCGGCGCCCTTTGCGCGCGGTATTTGGCCGAAAACCGGCACTCGCGCGACGGCTGTTTGAAAGCAGAGAAATACCGGCGGGAATGCGAAGGAATATCGCGGTATTTGTGCGGCTTTTTTGGTGCGAACTGCACCAGTGATACAATCACACCAGACCGAATTTCCCAATACGCCCGTGCGCGTCGAGCGGGATTGGTCAACGGGCGGAAGGTTCGTACGCGTTCTATTCAGCGGGATCTCGTATTTCTGAAGAGTGTTTTTGGTTGGGCGTTAGGTGTGTACGAAAATGGAGCGTTTCTCTTGGATCGAAATCCGCTCGCCGGATACCGGATTCCTCGAGAAAATGATCCTAAGCGGCCGGTAATTCCGGTCGAAATATTTTCCAAGCTGCTCGAAAAATCCGACGAGGTAAATCCGCGGCTCCGTCTCCTATTGGTGCTAATGGAGTCGACCGGCCGTCGCTTGGGCAGTGTACTTGGCCTTAGGTGGGATGATCTCGATTTCGAGAAGCGCGAAATTCGCTGGCGAGCGGAATTAGATAAGCGGCGTAGGACGTGGGTTACGCCGATGCCGGCGGTCGCGACAGATGCGTTGGTCGCCGAGCGGAAGAAAAATCCCGCCATTGGTGCAGGGCTTCTTTTCCCAAGCCGAAAAAATCCGTCCCGCCAAATTACCGCCCACCTCGCCAGCTATTGGCTAAAACGCGCTTTCGAAATCGGAAATCTCCAAGAGCCGGCCGGAACACTTTGGCATGGATTCCGGCGAAAAATGGGCGACGGAACGCCGGCATTTCCCGCTGAAGGATGTCGCAACGGCAGGTGGGTGGAGCGACGTGCAGACAATGATCACGTGCTATCAGCGGCCCGACGCCGAAATGATGCGCGCAGTGGTCGATCTTGGCGCGCTTCCCGCCCCTGGCCGCCCACTCGCTCAGCGCGCGGGCGAGTAACTGACACAGTAACTGACACAGGAGCACGAAAAATACGAAGCGCAATGCAAGCCTAAGCTCACAGCGCGCTTCGAATTGCCCCTCCTGGGCTCGAACCAGGACTCTTCTGATCCAGAGTCAGACGTGTTGCCAGTTACACCAAGGGGCAGCGACACGAAATTTCCGCGTTGGCGCGGAACTCGTAAGCTAGCTTTGGACAACTACCCCAACAACCCCCGAACTCCCGGCCCCACCGCGTCTTGCCGCTCCTCCGCCTGGCCGTCGCAACATCCCTGTTCGCAACCGTCGCGTGCCACAGGATGCCCGAAACACTCGGGCCCGATCGGCGCAGCGCGCGTGCGAACGCCGACGCGCTATTCGGCGGGCTCGCCACGCGGTTCGACAACGTTCAGCGCGCTCCCAAGTTCTACCAGGCTCGATCGAAGCTCGGCCGGTACGCCCTGTCGCCGTCGGGCGTCTTTGCCGACACATCCGTGTGGACCACGGTGGGCGCCGATAGCACGAGAACGCTCACGCTCCTCGGCACCCATACCCCGACGGGGTATCTCTTCGCGCCCTACGCCTCCGTCGCCGCGCACACAGCGACTGGCGACGCACGCCACGTGATCCGCCTGCGCCGGCGCGGCGAATCCGAGTACGACTGGGACACGAACGTCGATCACGCGATCGGTCCGGTCAACGCTCGCGAGATCGCAGCGGCGCTCACGGCGTTCGTGTCGGCACCCCAGCAGGCCGCTGGTGCGAACGTCCACGCTGGAAACGAGACCCTGTTCCCCGAAACCTCGCGGGTCTTGGGCGAGCTGTTCTCGCTCGACTCGCTCCGCGCCGTGCCGATAGGCGACGGCAGCGCCGCGGTGCTCGTGCGCTTTCGCATGGATCCCGATCGGATCGCGAAGACGCGCCCAAACTTCTCGAAGTACCTCGACAAGTACGTGAGCCCGGCTCGGTACCGCCTGCGACTGCAGGACGGAACCGGAGCGACGTGGCTGGATGCTGTCGGTTCGGACAACGTCTTCAGCGTGCGCTATCGCGTTCGCGACGGGCAGCTGCTCGCGCTGTCCGGCGCCGCGCGACCGCTTCCGGACACGCTGCAGATCAACGTGGACGCCTCCGCGAAGTTCATGATCTTCCGCGTCGGGGTATCCCGACTCATCGGCGACTTCGCGTTCGTTCGAAGCAACGAAGAGCGCGGGTGGGCCATGCACTTCCGACATGAGCCCGACTGGAACTTTCCGCTCGCCGTGAACCATCTGATCAGCACCTCGCTCCGCCATCCGTTCGAGGGCGAGGGAATCACGGTTCGGATCTCGGTGCGCGATCGTCCGGGATCCCAAACACTGCTGTCGCGTGAGGCCTCGGTCTCCGTTCAGGAGAGCGCGATCGTGCGATGGCTGGGAGGGCTCGGGAATTCGGCGATGAGCGACTTTGCCGGCCGAGCGGAGGCGGAGGAGAATCGTTACGTGTTCGAGGTATTGAGCGCGCTCAGGTCCGACTTCGTCGCCGCGCTGTCCGTCGGTGAATAGCAAGCAAAAAGCGCCGCGAACCCAGAGGTTCGCAGCGCTTGTGTCGTCCTGCCGTCGAGTTGTCGCCAGCGGGACTTGCCGCGCGCGCCGTCATTGGAACTCTACGTCCTACCGAGCGGCGGCGGGCAACATTCCGTTTGGCGAGAAGCATGCCGCGCGATCTTCGCGCTTGAACTACTGATTGCTATGGAGCTGAGGGGAGTCGAACCCCTGACCTCTGCAGTGCGATTGCAGCGCTCTCCCAACTGAGCTACAGCCCCTCGTACCCGGGAGTGCGCCGATTGTTGTCTATCCAGTCGCACCGGGCAGCTAACGAAGCAGCCCCGCTCGTGGCGGGGCCGCGCCGATAGCATAAACTACGATGCGACGGGCGGTTGTCAAGCGCCGCCGGACCACTCGGCGCCTGCTGCATCGGGGACGATCCGAGCCCCCACGCGTCACACGGCGGCGAGGCGCGGACGTTCCTTGCCTGGTTGGCGCGCCTAACGTGGACGCCGCCGATGCGAGCGAGGCCGGTTCCGATCGAGCGAGGAGCCGGCCCCGTGTCGTACCATGTACCGGTGTTTCGGTTTGACCCTGGGCGTCAGGTCCTATTCGGGACATCCTCGTCGCGAACCGACTCCATGCCGTCATCGCTCAGGTCATCGCGCGAGCTTCTCGAGCCCGAGCTCTGTGAACCGGCCACCCCTTCACGCGAGACTTCCACCGGCGACTCTCGATCAGAGTACGCGCCGCCGCTCGTGGCCTCGGAACCTCGGCTCCCCACCGTCTGACGCCGGCGATTCCTGGCCCCACGTGACTCACCACCTTCGCGACCGATCGCCGCCATGTGCGCGCGATCGCGACTCACCACTTCTCCTCCCTTGCGGCCCGCGACGCGGGCCTCGTCCGACGTCCACTCGTGAGCAGTGCCCTTCTGGTGCGCTGCCCGCCCACCCTTGCTGGCGATCTCTCGCTGGCGGCTCACGTCCATCGACGCGAACCCTCGCTTGCTCTTTCCCGTTCCCGACATCGCGCCTCCATCCAAGTTGGGGTGACAATCAGGTCACGCCTCGCAGATACCCCAACGGTTCCCATCCGCGAGCAACTTACCTCCACTCGGTGCGGACCAACACACCAGTCCGGCGCAAGTCATGGGCCGCGGCGAAATACTCCGGAGTGAACTTTGACCGCGCTATTGAATCCATGGCCAATAGGCAGCCCGCCCGACTGCGCTCGGTACTACCACGCCCCACTCCCATCGCCTAGCCGGCCGTCGTCTCGCCGCCAAGCAGGGCGAGGACCTCGCCGCTGACGAAGCTCGAATCCGCGTTCGAGGCGAAGAACACGTACGCCGGGGCCATCTCCTCCGGCTGCGCCGGCCTGCCCATTGGTGTGTCCTCGCCGAATTTCGACACGTCCTCCTTCCCCTGCGCCACGACATTCAGCGGCGTCCACACCGGTCCCGGCGCCACGCAGTTCACGCGGATGCCTCGATCGACGAGACTCTGCGCGAGCGACTTCGTGAACGCGTGAATCGCTCCCTTCGTGGCCGAGTAGTCGAGCAGATCCTTGCTACCCTCGAGACCAGTGATGGACCCCGTGTTGATGATCGTCGACCCGCGCTGCATGCGAGGAATCGACGCCTTCGCCATGTGGAAATACCCGTAGATATTCGTGCGGAAGGTGCGGTCCCACTGCTCCTCCGACAGGTCCTCGATCGAGTCCACGTTGCGCTGGTACGCCGCGTTGTTCACGAGGATATCGAGTCGGCCCAGCTCGCGCACGGTGCGCTGCACGGCCTCGCGGCAGAACGCCGGTCGCGTTACGTCGCCCGGAATGAGAAGCGCCCGCCGTCCTTCGCGCTCGATGTTCGTACGCGTCTCGTCGGCATCGCGTTGTTCCGCCGCCAGGTAAACGATCGCGACGTCGGCGCCCTCACGCGCGAACATGACGGCCACCGCGCGGCCGATCCCCGAGTCGCCGCCGGTGATGAGTGCCACCTTGTCCTCGAGTTTTCCAGCGGGATGATAGACCGGCGCTCTGTATTGTGGCCGCGGTGTCATCGCGGCTTCTATCCCCGGGTGGCGCTGCGACTGCTTCGGCAAGGGTGGGCGGGGATGCTTCCGCTCCCGCGCCATCTCCCGTGCCCTGCCCTTGCCGCCCGACTTTGCCCCCTGTGAACGCGGGGACTTGCGTGTTGACGTCGTCGCCATCCGGTACCCGTTGATTACTTGGAATCGCAAGTCTTCGTACAACCACACGTTGCGGCAAACCGCGGGCCGCCAGATCGGCGGACGGACTATATTCCGCCTGTGTCGCTCAGTCTTCGCTTCCTCGGAACGTCCGCTTCGCGGCCAACGGTCGAACGCAGTGTCAGCGCAATTGCGGTCGTGCGCGAAGGCGAGACCTTCCTGTTCGACTGCGGCGAGGGCACCCAGCGCCAGATGATGCGCTACGGCGTCGCCTTCTCGCTGCGCGACATTTTTTTCTCCCACATGCACGTCGACCACATGCTGGGCATGGTGGGACTCGTACGGACAATGGCGCTGCAGGGGCGAGAGGAGCCACTTCGGATGTGGGGACCTCCCGGGTCGTCGCGCATGCTGCGGCGCGCGGAAACCCTCGGGGCGGACCGTCTCGACTTCCCCGTCGAATACCGTGAGCTGCAGCCCGGCGACACGGTCGCGCGGAAGGGATACCAGATCGTTGCGTTTGCCGCGGACCACATGCGGACGCCCGCGCTCGGCTATGCGCTCGTGGAATCCCTGCGGCTGGGTCGATTCAACCCGGAGCGCGCCCGCGAGATGGGCGTGCCGGAAGGCCCCCTGTGGGGACAATTGCATCGTGGCCAGCGGGTCACGCTCGACGACGGTCGCGAGATCGATCCGTCGGATCTCGTCGGGCCCACACGCCCAGGACGGAAGCTGGTCATCACCGGCGATACGCGGCCATGCGAGGCAACCGTGGAGGCAGCGGCCGGCGCGAATCTCCTCGTGCACGAGGCGACGTTCGCCGACGAGGAAGCCGCGCGCGCAGCAGAAACGGGTCACTCGACTGCGCGGGAAGCCGCACAGGTCGCGGCGAAAGCCGGCGTGAGCCAGCTGGTGCTCACGCACGTGTCCGCGCGCTACTCGCGCGACGTCTCGGATCTCGAGCGCGAGGCGCGCGAAGTATTTCCTGCAACACAGATCGCGCGCGACGGCGCCGAATTCGAGATCGCATTTCCCGACGCTGCCAACGAGCCATCCGCCGATGCGAACCAGCTCCCCGTTCGGGCAAGCGGTTAACGCGAGCGCTTAACGCGAGCGCTTAACGTGAGCGCTCAACCGATATCCGTCGCCGGGCTGCGATCCGTCGATACAGGCATCGAGCGACGAAACAATCGCTGCAGGTCCGCATCGCCCAGCGAGTCGAGGACCGCGCGCTTGTTCAGCCGTCCGGTCACGTTCTGCGACTCCGATCCCCGCGCGATGTACCAGGCATAACGATCGAGGCGCCCCGTCTGTCCATCGGGATGACGGAAGACAACGACGGCGTTACTCGCTCCGGGATTTTGAACCTCGACGCCCCACGTGGTGTCATCGGGGCCGCTGAACGCGCGCATTCGTGGCATAAGGGAAGCTCAGGTGACAGGAACGCTTCAAGGGCGTGTGCGGCGCCTGGCTCCTCGAGCCGGGGCGGAGATGACATGCATCGGTGTCGACGTCGCGCGAGACCACCGCGTAAAGACGATCCGCGGCCGACCCCGACGCGGCCCGAGCACCGTCCGGGCCGAGCCCGAATAGAGCGTCGACTCATCGAAGGCGCGCGCGAGTCCGCGCCGAACCGTCGTATCGATGTTCGCGATGTCGAGACGGTACACGCGTCGGGTCGGCGTCGGCAGTCGGCCAGCGGGCCATTCTTTTTTCGCGGAGTCGCGCACCACGAGCGTCGCGTAGTCACCGCTCGTGTCGTAGTGAGCGATCACGTCATAACGCGGCCCGCCCCACACTTCGCTGGCGGAATCCGCGCCGAGCACGGGCACGGTGCTGGCCATCGTGCTCCACCACGCGGGCTCCGGCGTCCGAACGTGCGGCAGCGGGAGCGAGAGACCGCCGCCGCCCACGCCCTCGCCCGGCACATAGAAGCCCACACGTGGGCTTCCGTCGATGTCGACGAGGGAGAAGCTCGTCGAGTCGAAGTGAAATGCATCGATCACTCGCGCCGCGCGCCGGCCGCGCGCGCTCCGGGAGCGCCGGACGGAGTCGATCACGATACGATACGCCGCGCGCGCGTCGGCAACGATGCGATGAGCGGCGCTGTCGCCGAAGATCGATCGCAGCGTGCCGGCGGACCCGTCACGCAGGTCGACGACGCCGTACCGCACGTTGTGCGAGTCCTCGATGTTCGCGATGTCGATGTCAGTGTGATGCTCGTACGAGAGGAGTGGCCCGAGCACATCGAGCAACTCGATCTCGCTCGTCGCTACCGTGTGCGGATCGTCGCTCCCATCCTCATCCTGGCCGAGTCGCCGCTCGTCCGGGTGGTCGGCGGCGTACCTCCGGGCGACGTTGGTGACTCGCTTGTCCTCGAAGACCTGGACGGAATCACCCGACACGAGGTCGCGGCGATAGATCCGCTGGCCAATGAGCAGCGCGTCGTAGTACGACCGGTCATCATCGGCAACGTAGAGCTCGTAGAATCGGCCATTCACGTATGCGAGCGTGAGGGCCGCCCGTCGCATGCGAAGGCGCCCGTCCACCGTGCTGACCCAGAAGGCCGAATCCCCAGCGGTAACCAGGAAGTCGGTGGAAGGCGCTGTGCTGGTCGCCCGGGGGCCATTCCTGCACCCAGCCCCGAAAAGCAGGACGCCCACCAGAAGGCTCGCGGCGCGCGGAGACGTGAGAGGGAGCATCGTCGTCCGAATATAGCCAGGCCGATCGCGTCCCCGGAGGCTCGGGCGTGAGTTGGTGGTGTAATATTCGGGCCTCCGCCCCCTCGAACGATTCCGATGCGCCGATATCTGCCGTTCGCTGCCGCCGCCGCTGCCCTGCTCGCGTGTTCCGCGGGCGCGGCGGACCGCTCTCCCGCCAACACTCCATCCGCCTCGAAGCAGGCGGGCTCGCAGCGGCTCGATACCGCGGCGGCCGCGGGCGCGCTGGCCGGCGACACGAGCCGCGCCAGCGCGGGCGGCCAGGCATCGACGCCTGCGGTCCGGCCAGCATCAGCCGCGGACCTGCCTATCGTGCGGGGCCTCTACGTCAATCGCTTCGCGGCCCAGAGCGCGAAGCGGATGCGCAAGCTGATCGCGATCGCGGATTCGACCGAGGTCAACGCGCTCGTCATCGACGTCAAGGACGAATTCGGGCTCAACATCCCGTCGCAGGATCCCATGCTGCAGAAGAACGCGGGCAAGGCGGGCGTAATCCCGAACGTGAAGCAGCTGCTCGACACGCTCAAGGCGCACGACATCCTAGCCATCGCGCGGATCGTGACGTTCAAGGACTCGGTCGCGGCGCGCGCCAACCCGGATCACGTCATCCGCAAGCCTGATGGCACGCCGTGGCACGACAAGCAGGGCCTAACGTGGGTGAACCCGTACGACGAGGAGATCTGGGAGTACGACCTCCGCGTGGCCGAAGAGGCGGTCAAGCTGGGGTTCGGTGAAGTGCAGTTCGACTACATCCGGTTCCCCGAGCCGTACAAGAGTCTTCCGCCGCAGGTGTTCCCGAACCAGAAGGGCCGGTCCAAGCCGGACGTGCTCGCACAGTTTCTCAAGACGGCGAACGCCCGCATCGACAAGCTGGGCGGTCGCACGACGGCGGACATCTTCGGCCTCGTGACGACGGTGGGCGGCGCACTCGAGATCGGCCAGGAGTGGGAGAAGGTTTCGCCGGCGGTGGATGTGGTGCTGCCGATGACGTACCCATCGCACTACCCGCCCGGCTCGTTCAATCTCCCGCGGCCTAACGCGGAGCCGTACCAGGTGCAATTCAAGGCGATCAACCGCGCGCGCGAGCGCGACGCGAAACTGGGCCTCAAGGGCGAGCGCGTTCGCCCGTGGATCCAGGCCTTTTCCCTGGGCCAGCCGAAGTACGACGCGGCGCACGTGAAGGAGCAGATGCGCGGCATCTACGAGGCGGGCTATAACGGATGGGTGTGGTGGCATCCCGGCTCTGTGTACGAGCCATACCTCCCCGCACTCGAAAAGAAGCTCGAGCCACGCGCAAAGACTTACTAGCTGCTAGCTGCATGCCGCTGCTAGCACGCAGCAGCGCGCAGCCGCTGGTTTAGAAGTCCATCGATAGCCGGAGCAGTACGTTTCGCCCCGGGTCCAGCGCGAAGCTCTTGTAGCGACTGAGGAACGACTTGTATGCCTTGTCGGTGAGGTTCCGTACGCGTACGTCGAACCGGATCGGACGCGACCCGAGGCGGCGGGCGATGCCGGCTTCGAGGCCAAGCAGCGTATAGCCGTCCGTCCCCGTGTCGAACGGGCCGAGGTGCGTCTGCTTCGCGTTGATCTCCACATCCAGCCCCGCGTGCGCATTGTCCGCCCAACCCAGCGCAACGCCGTGCAGCTCCGCCTCGAGCGTCGTCCGCGGCGGCGCAATGAGCGGCAGCGGTTCGTCCGTGTCCTCGTTCGTGCCGCGCACCATGTCGTAGCGCGCGCGGAGCGTCAGCATTCTGGTCGGGTCTACATCTACCGAGGCTTCGCCGCCGTACAGCGTCGCGAGCGCGTGCTCGTAGCGATAGACATCCAGGGTTCCCTGCTGTTCACCCGTCGGCGCGATGTAGATGAAGTCATCGATCCGGTTGTGGAATCCCGCGATCTCCGCGCGCACGCGTTGATTTCCATACCGAATGCTCCCGTCGAGGTTGAGACTCGTTTCCGGGTCGAGTGTCGGGTCGCCGATCTCGTAACGCGCCTCGCCGAGTCGCGGCCCGTTGGCGAACAGCTCGAACAGTGTCGGTGAGCGCCACGCGCGGCCGACGTTCGCGGTCAGCGCGAGGTCCCTGGCGGGGCGGACGATGACACCGACGTCGCCCGAAAAAGCGCTCGTGCTCCGCGACTGATCGGTCAGACCGAGTTCCGCATTCGCATCGGCGTGCAGGGAGTTCGCATCACCGCGTGCGGCAGCCGTTAGGCTCACCTTGCCGAAGTCGATCTGCTCGAACCCGAACAACCCGCCCGACGTCAGGCGCGCGTCGGGCACGAGCGGGATGATTCCTCGCGAATCGCTCGTCTGGTACTCGCCCGCGATGCCTAACGTCCCGTGGACCTTCCCTCCCTCTCCGTGATGCAGGAGCAGGTCGGCGGTCGTCGTGTTGAGCAGCAGGTTGAAGACCTCGGACTCGGTGCCGGTCGGCTCGCCGCCGGGTCCGAGCTCGTCGGACACTTCGGCCAGGCCGTGACGCTGCCACTGCAGTTTCGGCTCGAATCGGAACTTGCCCAGGACGTAGTTGCCGGTGTACTGCACGCGGTCGTCGGACGCCTTCCGCTCGGGCCCTTCCTCCTCACCTCCGCCCTCGGGCTTGGGCGGCTCGTTGGCCTCGAGGAGATGACACTCGCAGCCGTAGCGGGCATACCGCAGTGTCGACGTCCCGCGAGAGGAGTGGTACGCGGCCGCGGCTTCGCCAGTGACAGACGAGTACTTCGTGTTCTCCAGTTTCCCGTCGGGCGTGTTCATGTCCTCGGAGAAGCGCGCGATGGCCGTCGCGCGCCATCCGATACGCGAGTGTGCGCCCTCGGCGCCGAGCAGCAGCCCGCCCTCACGATTGTTCGTCGCGCCCGTCAGTTCGGCCGTCGAACGCACGAAGTTGCCGCCGCTCGCGTCAGGCAGCGCGGCCGGGACGGCGTTGATGACGCCACCGATCGCATCGGATCCATACAGAATGCTCGCGGGACCGCGAATCACTTCGACGCGCTGCGCGAGGCGCGCGTCGATCGACGGCCCGTCTTCGTCACTCCACGAATAGTCCTCGAGACGGTGGCCATCGTCGAGCACGAGGACGCGCGCCCCCGAAAGGCCGCGAATCACCGGTTTCCCGATCTGCTGTCCAGTCGTTAGGTTGTGGACGCCCGCCAGCCCGTCGATCGCGCCTGAGAGCGAGAAGCTCTGCTCGCGCTGCAGCCGGTCGCCGGAGAGCTGTTCTACGGGGAATGGGGAGCGGTCGACGTCTGTCGCGTCACGCGTTGCGGTCACCACGACCGGCTCGATGTTCGTCGCGAGCCGGCTCATTTGTATCTCGAACGTTGGCTCGACTCGACGGACGACGGTGTGGTCGACAACGGTGACGGTCACGACGGAACCGGTTCCAAGACGCACGGCGCTCGACACCGCCGCGTATCCGACGCGGCGGGCGACGAGCGTGTAGCGCCCGGGCGGAACGTCACTGAACACGAACGCGCCGCGCTGATCGGTGGTCACTCGGCGCGCGAGCTCGACGAGTGTCACTTGTACGCCGCGGAGCGCCCCACCGGTGGAGTCGACGACCTGTCCCCGAAGCGAATCGACCGCGGGTATCGAGACGCCCGCCGGCGCCGAGTCGTTATGCGCCAACGCCGGTTGGACCGGAATGGCCAACGTGGCGATTGCTGCGAACGCAAAGGAGAGCATCGATCGATGGTGCGAGGAATTTCCGCTCACCGGCAGGAGCGCCGGTCGTACCGCACGCGCAAAAGAATAAGCGGCCGGATTGGATTTTGCTTAGTCGCGCGTCAGGTCAGCAACGCCCGTGATCAGGCGATCCACTTCGTCGGTCGTGGTGTAGCAGGCACACCCTGCGCGGACCACGCCGTCTACTGCATGCCCGAGTCGCTCGATGACGGTCGTCGCGTAGAAGTCGCCGTTGGACACGAACACTGCTTGCTTCGCGAGTGCCCGCGCCACGTCGTCTGATACAACGCCGTCCAGCGTGAATGACACCGTGGGGGTTCGAGCATGACCGGGCGGCCGCCCATACATGCGCACACCCGGGATCGCCGCGACGCCGTTCCACATGCGCGAGAAAAGTTCCGAGCCCTGCTCATGCAGCGCTGCGTACGCCGAGACGAGGCGTTCACGCCGGCTCGAGCCTTCGCCGAGGCTCGCCAGATAATCGACCGCGGCAGCAGCCCCGATGATTCCCTCGTGATTCTGCGTACCCGTCTCGAGACGCTCGGGCGGAGCTTCCGGCGCGGGAACGAGCTTCGGAACGTCGACCGACGCCAGCAAGTCTCGCCGGCCCCACAGGACGCCGACGTGCGGACCGTAAAACTTGTAGGCCGAGCAGGCGAGGAAGTCGCAGCCTAACGACTTGACGTCCACCAGGACGTGAGGCGCGTAGTGGACGGCGTCGACGAACACGAGCGCGCCCTTCGCGTGCGCGAGTCGAGCCGCGGCGGCCACGTCGGTCACCGTCCCGAGTGCGTTCGATGCGGCGCCGATCGCGAGGAGCTTCGTCCGCGGCGTGATCGCCTGCTGCAGATCCGCCCAGTCGAGAACGCCCGCAGCCGGGTCCATTCGCACGGTCTTGATGACGAGCCCACGCTCGGCGGCGAGACGCGTCCATGGCGCGACGTTGCCGTGATGATCCAGCTCGGTCACGACCACCTCGTCACCTTTCGCCCATCGCGCCGACAAGCCGCGCGCGAGATGGAAGGTCAGCGTCGTCATGTTCAAGCCGAACGCGATCTCGGTCGCATCGCCGTTCACGAAGTCCGCGAGGGCGATGCGGGCCGCGTCCAACGCCGCGTCGGTCTCGGCGCTCGTGGGGTAGTTCCAGTGCGTGTTCGCGTTATGGTTGAACAGATAGTCGTTCATCGCCTCGACAACCTGGCGCGGCACCTGCGTGCCGCCGGGGCCATCGAAGTACGCGACGCGAAGCCCAAGGTGCTCGCGCTCGAGCGCCGGGAAATCGCTTCTCACGTTGGTCGTCGTCGTCATCCCTGCACCTCGCACCCTGCCCACTCTTCGAGCAGCTTCACGGTCTCCACGTGATCGGCATCCTCGCCTAACGCCTGCCGCGCAACGCGCAGGAGGTCGGCCACGCTCTGGATGAGTGGCGAGGGCACGCGGTTCTCGCGCGCGAACTCCGCGGCGATCGTTACGTCCTTTTCCATGAGGGCGAGCTTGAACGTCCGGGGAAATGCACGCGTGATCACGCGCTCCGTGAACAGGTTTTGCGACACGTTCGACCGTCCGCTCGACGCGTTGATGACGTCCAGCGCCAGCCGTGGCGATATCCCGGCCTTCGACAATGCGACGAGCCCTTCGCTCAGCGCCCAGATGTGAATGCCGAGCAGCGCCTGGTTGACCGCCTTCACGGCGTCACCGGCGCCGACGGGTCCACAGCGCACGATCTTCTTGCCGAACGCCTCGATCACGGGCCGCGCGCGCTCGAACGTCGCCTCGTCCGCGCCGCACATGACGGTGAGGGCACCCTGCTGCGCGCCCGACACTCCGCCGCTCACCGGCGCGTCCATGAACGCGGTTCCATTCTCACCGAGTCGTGCGGCGATCCGGCGCGATGTGGCTGGGTCTCCGGAGGTGCAGTCGATGAATAGCGACTGCGGCGCGAGGCCGGCGAGCACGCCGTCCGGACCGTCGAGCAGCGCTTCCACCTCGTGCGACGTCGGGAGGCAGGTGATGACGACACTCGCGCCGCGCACTGCGTCCGCGGGCGAGCCTGCCACGCGTGCGCCAGTCTCGGTCCCGAAAGCGTCGGCTCGCGACTTCGTCCGATTCCAGACGGCGAGCGAGAACGGCGGCTTCGCAAGGTGACGGGCCATCGGCGCGCCGATGGCGCCGAGTCCGAGAAAGGAAACGTTCACGATGATGTGCGGCTCGAAGGCGATGGTCTGCGGTGAAACGGCATGACCGCGCGAACGTCGGAAGGTCGTGAGGGCGACGGTGCGAGTCAACCAGCGCCGAACACCACCGAATGCACCGACCCCGCTGTACTTTTCCGCGCCGTGGTGTCGATCCTCACGATCTCGGGCATGGTCGCGGTCCACGCGAAGCGCGCGGTGTTCACCGCGCTCGCGGGCGTGCCCGGGGTTCTGTCGGCCGAGGTCGACATGGGGCGAGCGATCGTCGAGCACGATGCGTCCACGACGTCGGGGGCTCTGAGAGAGGCCATCGCGTTAGCCGGATGCGAGGTGACGTCGGTGAAACTCGAGCGGCGACTCCCGCTGACCGACCTGTGACGTGATATGTCCATGATCGCGCTTGTTCAGCGCTGGGTGACGTTCGTAACTTGACGCCCCGCCTCGGCAGGCCTTTCACCGCACTCCGATGACGCCATCCCAGCGAAAGGAAGAACGCCCGATCGCGGCGCTGATCGCGCCCGATATTCTGGCGTTACTGGAGGAGTCGCCGTCGGATGTCGCCGCCGAGACCGAGGAGATGCACGCGGCGGACCTTGCCGATGTCGCCGAGTCGCTCCCGACCGATCAGGTGAAGCTCCTCCTGCGCGTGCTGCCGGCGGCTCGTGCTGCGGACGTGCTCGAGTATCTGGACGAGGAGCTGCGCGCTGAGGTGCTGGAGGAGATGCCCGCGGCGCAAGCGGCGAAGCTCGTCTCCGAGATGACGCCGGACGACCGCGTCGACGTCCTCGAGGAGCTCGAGGAAGGGCGCTCCAAGGAGATCCTCGCCGAGATTCCGGCGGAAGCACGACGCGAGACGGAGGCGCTGCTCACGTACGCCCCGGATTCGGCCGGTGGTATCATGACCACCGAGTTCGTGCAGTTGCCGGAGACGATGAACGTGGATGAGGCGCTGACGAACGTACGCCGGATCGCGCGCGCGGGCCGTCGCGAGGCAATGCACGCGCTTTACGTCACCGACGCCCAGGGGGCGCTGCGTGGCGTCATGTCCCTGCGCGAGCTGCTCGCCGCACCGGAAGGAACGCGCATCGCCGATATCGCGTGGGAAGAAGTCCAGAGTGTTCCCGCGACCGCGGACCGCGCGGAAGTCGCGCGGATGACGTCGGAATACGACCTCGTTGCCGTGCCGGTCGTCGACGATGCCGGCAAAGTGATTGGCGTCGTGACGGTCGACGACGTCATCGATGCCATCGTCGAAGAACAGACCGAAGACGTACAGAAGCTCGGCGCGGTGCAGCCGCTCGAGGAGCCGTACTTCCAGGCGGGGTTCTGGTCGATCGCTCGCAAGCGTGGCGGGTGGCTCATCCTGCTGTTTATCGAGGAGATGTTCACCGGGACGGCGCTGCGGCATTACGAGGCGACGCTCGCCAGCGCCATCGCGCTGACCTTTTTCATTCCGCTCATCATCAGCTCGGGTGGCAACTCCGGATCACAGTCCGCCACGCTGATCACGCGCGCGCTCGCCGTCGGCGATGTGGAGATGCGGGACGCCCTGCGCGTGTTCCTTCGCGAGCTGGGTCAGGGGCTCGTGCTCGGGGCGTTCCTTGGGGCGATTGGATTCGGCCGAGCACTCATGTGGGGGAACGGGACGGATGTGGCGTGGGTCGTCGCGTCCACCCTCCTGTTCGTCGTGATCACGGGCACGATCGTCGGCGCGATGTTGCCCCTGCTCTTCACGCGAGTGGGTTTCGACCCCGCGATCGCGTCATCGCCGTTCGTTGCGTCGCTCGTGGACGTCGCAGGGATCATCATCTACTTCAACATCGCGATACACGTCATGGGACTCGGCTGACCGCGCAGTGAGACGGGCCGGCTGTCCC
>JAJKIV010000009.1 GCA_021154285.1 Gemmatimonas sp.
CGCTTGCCGGAAAAGAAGCCGAGGTATGACGGAAGCTGCAGTCGGTAGTAGCGATTGAAGAGCATCGCCGCGACCGCGCCGATGAGAATGCCGCCGAACACACCTGTCTCGATCGACGGGATGCCCATGATCGTCTTTGGCTCGTAGCCCACCAGGGGAGCCATGACGCCCATGGTGGCGAGCATCACCGCGAAGCCGACGACAGACGCGAGCGCTGCGACGCCGTCGTTGCCGGTGAGCCCGAGCGCGACGCCGATGGCGAAGATGAGCGGCAGGTTGCTGAACACCGCGCCTCCGGCCTGCGCCATCACACTCGAGACACTTTCCGGCAGCCACGTGAATTTCGCGCTTCCCACGCCTAACAGGATTCCGGCGGCCGGGAGTACCGAGACCGGGAGCATGAGCGACTTCCCGATCTTCTGCAGCCACCCGAAGGCAGCACGCCATTGACTCATATGGAGTCTCCTCTGGGGAGCGTTGTCATTTCACCGGTTTCACCCATGACGCCGCGCAACGATGGCTCTCACTTCTGCCCCATCAGCGGCATCGAGCGCCTCGAGCGCAGTCGCGCGGCATTCCGCCATCGACAGGGCTCGAATGCGCGCCTTGACCGCCGGTACGAGCGGCACATCGGCACTCAGCTCGTTCACACCAAGTCCGAGGAGGACCGGGATGGCGTTAGGGTCGCCGGCGAGAGCGCCGCAGATGCCCACCCACCGCTTGTGCTGGTGCGCCCCAGCAACGGTCCGTTCGATCAGCCGCAACACGGCGGGGTGGAGCGTGTCCACCTGCGGCGCGAGTCGCGCATTCGAGCGATCCATGGCCAGTGTGTACTGCGTCAGGTCGTTCGTCCCGATCGAGAAGAAGTCCGCCTCGCGCGCGAAGCGCTCGGCGATGAGCGCGGCGGCCGCCGTCTCGACCATGATGCCGACGGGGATCGGTGGCACGCCTAACGCAGCGCGCTCGCGCTCGACGAGCTCGCGCGCGGCACGCCATTCCGACAGCATGGCGATCATCGGGAACATCATGGCCACTTTCCCGGCCGGGGACGCCCGGAGAATCGCGCGCACCTGAGCGCGGAACAGCTCCGGCCGGGCGAGCGTGAGGCGCACGCCGCGCTCGCCAAGGAACGGGTTCTCCTCGGCGGGGAGGTCGAGATACGGGATGGGCTTGTCGCCGCCGACGTCCAGCGTCCGGATGACGAGAATGCGATCCGGCCCCAGCGCGCGAGCGATGGCCTCGTACGCCTTGGCCTGCTCATCCTCGTTAGGTGCTGTCCGGCGCTCCATGAACAGGAACTCGGTCCGCAGAAGCCCGACGCCTTCTCCGCCGACTTCGGGCACGCGAGCGGCCTCGCGCTCGCCGCCAATGTTCGCCACGACCTCGACGCGCTGCCCATCGCGAGTCGTCGCCGGCTCGGCGGCCGCCGACAGCTCGGTGTGTCGCCGTCGCTCATCGGACTGCTGCCGTTCGACAGCCGCCGCCTCTTCCTCGGCGGTCGGCGAAGGCTTCAGTGTGCCGTGGTCACCATCGATGATGACGCGCGTGCCCGGCGTTAGGTCCAGCACTCGCGGGTCCGTTCCCGCGATGGCGGGGATACCGAGCCCGCGTGCAAGGATCGCCACGTGGGACGTTGCGCTGCCCATGGTGGTGCAGAGCCCGCGCACGCGCGTGCGGTCCAGCGACGCGGTGTCAGACGGGGTGAGCTCCTCGGCCACGAGGATGGACTCCGGAGGCACGTCGAGACTCGCCTCGGCGCGCCCGACGAGCAGGTGCAGCACGCGCCGGCCAATGTCGCGCAGATCCGTCGCGCGCCCCGCCAGCACCGGATTCGCGAGCGCGACGAGGCGTTCCGCCTGCGACGTGTACGCCTGCTGCCAGGCAAAGGGGGCGGAAGCGCCAGCGCGGATCTGCGTGGCCGCCCGCTCCAGCACCTCGGGATCTTCGAGCAGCTCCTGATGGGCCGCGAAGATGGCTGCGCGGTTCGCGTCCGCTTCCTTCGTCAGTCGCTGCTGAAGCGACTCGAGCTGGCCGCGCGCCCCGGCGATCGCGGCGTCGAGGGCACGCTGCTCCTGCGCCGGCTCCCCGCCTTTCTCTTCGAGGACGACGTCGTCCTGGCGCAGCCGAAACACCTGACCGACGGCGATGCCGGGCGACGCCGGTACTCCGACGAGTGCGCCGTCAGCACGAACCGGCCTTGGCACGTCCGACGACGGCGCGGTCGGTCGAGCGGCTGGCGCGGACGGTGTGGGGGCTGCGCCGGATGCAGCATCGAGGTTCGTCGCGAGCTTTTCGGCGATCGCCGCAAGCGCCGCGGGCGCATCGTGGCCACGCGTCACGATGGATACCGTGTCGCCGCCCCCCACCTCGAGCGCCATGATGGACACCACGCTGCGCGCGTTCGCCTCGCGACCGTCCTTCACCAGGCGCACGTCTGCGGTGAATCGTCGTGCGGTCGCCGCGATCACCGCAGCCGGGCGGGCGTGCAACCCGGTCTCGGCGGCGACGATGATCGGCGCAGACCTGACCACGTCAACGCTCGCCGGTTCGCCCGCCTGATTGCCCGCCGGCGCTGCCGCTGTGTGCTGGTCGTGCAGCGAGACCTCGAGCACCACGTCGCGGCCTCCAACGACACGACCGGAGCGCGGGCGCAGCGCCGACACGACGTCCATGTTCGTGATCACCATCTCGGTGAGCAGACTGCGAGCGCGGCGGGCGACGAGATCGATGTCGAACCGCAGGAGCGGATCGCCCGCGCGCACTGTGTCGCCGCTCTTCACCAATGGGTGAAAGCCCTCTCCGCCAAGGGCTACGGTATCGAGGCCGACGTGGAGGACGATCTCGAGCCCCGACGCCTCGATCGTCACTGCGTGGCCGGCTCGGTGGACAAGGCGTACGAGCGCATCGCACGGCGCGACGACGAGATCGCTCAGCGGGTCGATCGAGACGCCATCGCCCGCGAGCCGCTGTGCGAATGCGGGGTCAGGCACCTCATCGAGCGGAACGACAACGCCGGATATGGGCGAGAGCAGCGTGAGCGCGCCGCGATCCACTGTCGTTGGACCGGGCCCAGTGGGGTCAGTGACCTGGGGCATGCCGGGAACGTGTGACGTTACCGTCCGATCCGCTAGAGATCCGTGAGTCACGGGCGACCGATGAACCGGCGTCGCCACGGTCACGGCTAACCATTACGCCGGACTGCCGCCCGCAATCCGATCAGGTCGGGCCCGCGTATGAGACGTAGCAGCTTGCCCCGTCTCATGCCGCCCTCATGTCCCGACCCGCATCGCATGCCATCGGTCTCACCGCTCTCGTCGCCTTCTCAGCGACGACCGCATTCGCCCAGCGCGACACGTCCACTACCACCGCACGCGATACCGCGAAAGCTCGATCGCTCACGGTCGTCCAGGTCCCCGGCCGCGCCGACGACCTGATCGGCGTCGCCTCGACCGCCTCGCAGGGTCATATCGGCTCCGCCGAGCTGCGCCTGCGCCCTATCACGCGGGAAGGCGAGCTCCTCGAGACGGTGCCTGGCCTCATCGTCACGCAGCACTCGAGCGACGGGAAAGCGAACCAGTACTTCATTCGCGGGTTCAACCTCGATCACGGCACGGATTTCCAGACGCGCCTCGAGGGCATGCCGCTCAACAGCCCCACGCACGCGCACGGGCAGGGTTATACCGACCTCAATTTCCTCATCCCCGAGCTCGTGGACTACCTCGACTACCGGCTCGGGGTCTCGCACCCCGAGCTCGGTGACTTTGGGAGCGCCGGCGGAGCCGAGTTTCACCTGAAGTCGAAGCTCGACGGTCCCTTCGCGACGGTCGAAGCGGGCGAGAACGCGCTGGCCCGTGTGGCGTTAGGCACCGCGAAGCGCGTCGGCCACGGCGACCTGCTGCTCGGTGGCGAGCTCAAATCGTACAGTGGGCCGTGGGTGCTCGACGAGGCGCTCCGCAAGCTGAGCGGCCTCGCACGCTACTCGTGGCAACAAAATGCGTCTCGCTTCTCTCTGTTGGGCATGGCCTATCACAATACCTGGAACGCGAGCGACCAGATTCCGGAGCGCGCCGTCGAGAATGGAGCCATCGGTCGCTTCGGGTACATCGACGGAACCGACGGCGGCAACACCGAGCGTTACAGCCTGTCAGGCTCGTGGTATCACATCGGCGCCAGGACGTCACAGTCGGTGCAGGTCTTCGGCGTCTATTCCGACCTGAGCCTGTTCTCGAACTTCACGTACTTCCTCGACAATCCAACGCAGGGTGACCAGTTCAACCAGCGCGAGAAGCGCCTGATGATCGGCGCGAACGCGAGCCACGCCACGTTGCTTCAGGCGGTCGGTGCCGAACACACGCTCACGGTCGGGATGCAGTCACGGGCGGACTTCCTGTCGCCCGTCGGGTTATATCGGACGGAACGCCGCGAGCGGTTGTCGACGGTTCGGGAAGACCAGGTCAGCGAGACCGGCACCGGCGGATACATCGAGGCAGAGTCGCGGTGGCGACCGTGGCTCCGTACGACGTTAGGCATGCGCGGCGACGTCTACGCGTTCGACGTCACGAGCGACCGAGCCGAGAACTCGGGCCGGCGCACCGCGGCGATCGCGAGCCCGAAGGCGTCACTCGTCTTCGCACCGACCGCCACCACGGAGCTGTATCTGAGCGGCGGCCTTGGCTTCCACAGCAATGATGCCCGCGGGACCACCATCACGGTCGATCCGGCCACCGGCGACCCCGCACAGCGAGTCAACCCGCTCGTGCGATCCCGAGGCGCCGAGATCGGCCTGCGCGCCAACCCGGTGGCGGACTGGCGAACGACACTCGCCTTGTGGGCGCTGAATCTCGACAGCGAGCTGCTCTTCGTGGGCGACGGTGGCACGACCGAGCCCTCGGACAGGAGCCGGCGAAGCGGCGTGACGCTCGCAAACTTCTATCGACCTGTGCCGCAGCTCTCGCTCGACGCCGACGTCTCCTTCGCCCACGCCCGCTTGGCCGGCGTCCAGCCCGGTGCGGATCACGTTCCGGGCGCACTCGAGAATGTCCTGGCGGCCGGAGCAACCTGGGCACCACGCAAAACGGGACCGTTCGGCGCACTCCGCGTTCGCCACGTCGGGTCGTACCCGCTCGTGGAGGACAACAGCGTTCGAGCCACGGCCACGACGCTGGTGAACGCCAGCGCCGGGTACCAGCTGGGCGGCATGCGTGTGGAGGCGTCGATGCTCAACCTGCTCAACGCCCGGGTCAGCGATATCCAGTACGCCTACGCATCCCGTCTCCCCGGAGAGGCGGCGAGCGGTACCACCGACGTCCATTTCCATCCCGTCGAGCCCCGGCAATTGCGGATTTCGTTAGGCTGGGGCACGCCGTAGGACCAGGGAATGGCGATGTAGGCGGGCGATGTTCATCGTCGCGACGCCTGGACTCATCGATCGGGGCGCCGACGTCGGGACCGGAGACTGGTTGCGGCCGGCTCGCTGCCGGCCAATAGCCGGAAGAGGGTCTCGATCGCGTCGGGTGTCAGCGCGTCGGGCGCCTCCGCCAAGCCACGGATGATTCCCCGAGCCAGAATCCCGGCCAACCGGAGCAGCTCTGCGGATTCGAATGGCGGGCGGGCGCCCTGGGCGACGTTCAACGCAGCGAAGCGCGCTGGCACGTCGTCCCACTGGGTCTGCAACCGCGCGGGGACCGTCGCCCGCTTTCGCGAGTTGCGGAGCGCCGAGAGGCTGTATTCGAGGTCGAGCAGCACCGTCTCCCTCGGCACGGTACGGGTCAGCGCCGCCACTTCGCGGCCGATGAGCGCGAGTCGGTCGGCCAGTGGGAGATCCGGCCTAACGAGCATGGCCGGGTCGATCTGGACGATGTTCCGCTCGATCACGGCTTCGACGAGCGCGCGCTTGTTGGGGAAGTTGGCGTAGATCGCGCCCTTGGTGAACCCGGCGGCCTCGGCGATGTCGTCGAGCGATGTGGCGTCCACGCCGCGGAGCGCAAACCGTCGCGTCGCGGCGGCGACGATGGCCTCCCGCGTCTTCGCCTTGCGGGCCTGCTGCGTGAGCCGGGTGCGTGGCATGACTCGACGTCTCCTCTTGCGATACCAGGTGGTATTTAGATACCATTGGGTATGTAAGTTACGAACCGCGAACGAGGCCTCGGCCTCGGCCGCCAAAACTAACGCGAGGCTCACATGCCGTCAGCGAATGCACTCGATCTGCCCCCGCTCGGCCACCTGTACGCGCCCGGCGGTCGACGCCTCTATCTGCACCACGCCGGCACGGGCGACCCGCCAGTCGTCTTCTTGCCTGGCGGAGGAATGTTCGGCCTCGGTTACTTCAACGTCCACACGCGTGTGGCGCAATTCACTACCAGTGTCGTCTACGACCGGGGTGGCACTGGCTGGAGCGACGCTGTTCCGCTACCGAGGAGCGCAGAGGATGTGGTGCAGGAGCTCCAAACGCTTCTGCGCGCCGCGGGGCTCGCTGGTCCGTATCTCCTGGTCGGCCACTCGCTCGGTGGCCTGTACGCTCGGCGATTCGCCCAGCTCGTCCCGACCGACGTCGCCGCGCTCCTCCTGCTCGATCCCGCCCACGAGGACTACTCTGCCCACGAGCCCGAGATTGCGCGCCGAGCGGCGGAAGAATGGAAGTCGAAGCCGATGCCCGAGCTCGGGCCGGAGCAGGTCCAGAGCTTCCGACCAATCTTCGAAGCGATGTACAAGGACTGGCCGCCGGAGATTCGTGAGCCGCTGATCGAGCGTCATCTCGATCCAGCGCAGGTGCGCGCCGGCATGCTCGAGGCGAGCAACGTCGATCGCCTCTACGAGGAAATGAGGCACGGCGGCCCGATGCCGGCTGTGCCGATGATCGTGTACACCGCGATGGGGATCGACGCGAGCCAGATGATCTTCTCGACCGAGGAGGTCGTGCGGGCGCAGAACATCGCCAAGCTGGCGACGAACTCGGCCTTCGTGGAGTCGTCAGCGAGTGCGGAACACCGCATTCTCGAGGACGCGTCGCACGCCATGATCCACGCGCAACGACCGGACGCCGTACTGCAGGGTGTCCGCGATCTGCTGGACCGCATGCGTCACGGGTTGCGTTAGGCTAACGCTTCCTGCGTAGCGGGCGCTACTCTACAGCTCCACTCCTTACCTACTGGTGACGGATGAGACGCGTGCTCCTCGGGCTCCTGCTGCTCGTCGTCGGCGCCGCGACGCTCGACGCTCACGACCTGTTTCTCAAGCCGTTTGCCTTTTTCGTGGCGGCCGAAAGCGATGCGCGAGTTCGCGTCCTGAATGGGACGTTCGAGAAGAGTGAGAACAGCATCACGCGGAATCGTCTTCGTGATCTGAGCGTCATCGGACCGGGCGGGGCTACGCACCCAGAAACGTCCGCCTGGTCCGAAACTGGCGACACGAGCGTCCTGGTCTTTCGAACTGGCGCGCCGGGTACGTACGTCGTTGGCGCATCCACACTCCCGCGTACCCTGCGGCTGGACGCCAAGGCGTTCAACGAGTACCTGGCCAGCGACGGCGTGACCGACATGCTGGAGGCGAGAAAGCGATCGAACCAGCTGAACACGCCCTCGCACGAGCGGTACTCGAAGCACGTGAAGACGTTGATTCAGGTCGGCGATGCACGGACACCGGGATTCGACACCGTGCTGAACTATCCGGCCGAGATCGTGCCGCTCGACAATCCGTATACCACGAAGACGGGCGGCGCGGTGCGAGTGCGCGTACTGGTCGATGGCCGGCCAGCGGCCAATCAACTCGTTATATCCGGGGGACGAACCCCAACTGGCGCTCGGTTACCAGTCGGCAACGTTCGGTCCGGTCAGGATGGGGTCGCCCGCGTGGTGATCGGCTCGCCGGGCTACTGGTACATCAAGTTCATTCACATGGTCCCGGTGACCGGTGACAGCGTAAACTACGAATCGAAGTGGGCTACGCTGACTTTCCAGATTCGATGATTTCGCCCGGCCGTCCGGCGCACCGCGCTGGCGTTGCCGGGACCACCAGGTAATCGTAGTTCTTGTAATGCTGTGGGCCCCGTGTCGTCGCACGATTGCCGCGGTCTTCGCGGCCTGGTCCTTCGTGGTTCAGGAGGAGCCGGCGGCACTGCACGCGTGCGCCATGCACGATGGCGTGGCCCACGTGGCCGGGCCGGCGGCGGCCGGCGTCTCGCACGCTCCGGCGTCCAACGACGCAGCGCATCACGCCCCCAGCACGCCGGTCGCGGCAACGCGTCATAGCAACGACGGACACCATTCGCACTGCTGTACGTGCCCGGGCCCGTGCTGTGACTCGTCTCCCGTCGCGATAGTCGACACGAGCGCCTTGCTCCCGTCGCCAGCCATTCGGCCGGCGACCCGGTTTGCCGTTAGGCACACCGCCCACGTACCATCGGAACCAGAACACAGTCGACCGCCTTCGGTCGGACCTCCAGCGCCTCACATCGGCTGATCGTCAGCACGCGCGCGTGACACCACGCGCCGCTCCGCGCCGCACGCCCGTGAGTCGCGGCACCATCCCGATGCGAGGACTTCATGCGTTCCATTGTTCGTCCCGTGCGCCCGGCGCGTTGCGCGCTCGTCGCACTCCTGCTCTGCTCTTCCAGCGTGATTCGCGCACAGCAGGCCACGCGCGACACCACCAGGCGCGACTCGACCGCCCGCAAGTCGACGCAACTCCAGGCGGTCACCATCACGACAACTCGGGCGGACCGCGACGAGCCCAGAGCGGCGACGAATGTCGCGCCTCAACTGATCCGGCTGACGCCCGCGACCAACACCTGGGATCTCGTTCGGCAGACCGCGGGCATCGAGGTGCACGACCAGGGACAGGGACCTGGCTTCGCGTCGGACGCGTCCATTCGCGCGTTCAGCTCCGACCATTCCACCGACCTGGCGCTGTGGATCGATGGCGTCCCGGTCAACGAGCCGGTGAACGGACACGCCGAGGGGTACAATGACTGGAGCCTGATCTTCCCGGAGGCGATCAACGACTTCGACGTCATCAAGGGCCCGACGAGCGCGCTGTTCGGCAACTTCGCCCTGGCCGGCGTCGTCAACGTCCGAACGCTCGAGCGCGTGCGTGGGACGGAGGGGTTTCTCACCGGTGGGGCGTACGGTCGTCTGGAGGGCACGGTGCTCTCCGGGTTCGACCACGACTCGTCCGGCGGCGTCTTCGGGCTTCGCGCCATGCGCGAGGATGGGTGGCGGCCCAACAGCGGATACAACCTCCTGCAGGGCCACGGCCGCGTGGTGCGAAACCTGTCGCCTAACGCGACGGTGGACGCCGGCGTCGAGCTCTACGGCACGACGTGGGATTCACCGGGCTTCATCACCGCCGACCAGTTCGACCGCGCGGCGTTCGACACGGTCGCGAATCCGACCGACGGCGGGTTCAAGCGACGCGCCCAGGAGCGCGTGAGCCTTCGGACGATGCACGGGAGCTCGATCTGGCGATCGACGTTGTACGCCACGCAAAGCCGGTGGGAGCTCTTTCTCACGACGCCACCGGAAGGCGGCGGGGAGGAAGGCAGCGGTGCGCAAACCGAGGAGCAGGATTCCCGCTACGGCCTTGGCGCGACGAGCGCCTACAGTGTGGGATTCTCGCGCGGCGAGGTGACGGCCGGCGTCGAGGGACGCTTCGATCATTCGCGCTACGAGAACTGGCAGGACAGCGCACGGACGCGCATCGAGGCGCAGGAGCGCAGCACGGGCGAGCAGCTCTCCGGCGCACCCTTCATCCAGGCGCGCGTCGACGCGAGTCAGCGCCTAACGCTGTCGATCGGCGCGCGGTACGATGCCCTGTGGACGCGCGTCGAACCCGTCGACAGAGCGTCGGCCAGCGATTCACACGGGACGTTCTCGCCCAAGCTCGGCGCACTCGTCAAGCTCACGCCCGTGCTTGCTGCCTACGCGAACGCGTCGCGTGGGTTCCGCTCGCCCGACAACATCAACGCCGTCCCGACGTTAGGCCTCATTACCGCGTGGTCCTACGAGGGCGGTCTCAA
>JAJKIV010000010.1 GCA_021154285.1 Gemmatimonas sp.
GGTCAAGGGCCAGCAGGGCGTAAGCTCCGTCAGCGTTCTCAACTGGCAGGACTGGCAGCGCGACGTCACCGCCTTCGAGGCACTCGGCAGCTACGTGGCCAGCGGCGCGATCCTCGGCGGAGATGCCGAGCCCGAACGCGTACGCGCCACATACGTGAGCGCCGAGGTGCTGCCGATGCTTGGCGTCAAACCGATGTTCGGTCGCTGGTTCGGCGATGACGACGTCAAAGGAAAACAGAACGTCGTGATCGTGAGCGAGGCGCTCTGGCGCAACCGCTACGGCGCGGATCGCGGCGTCGTCGGCCGCACGATCCGCGTCGAGGGGGTTCCGTTTACTGTCGTGGGCGTCATGCCGACGTCATTCAACTTTCCGCTCGGGCCGCTGCAGACCCAGCTCTGGCTGCCGTTCATCCCGCCCGAAATGGCCCTCGACCCGCGTGCGCGCGGGTGGCACTGGATTTCGGTCGTCGGACTGGTCAAGCCCGGGATCACCGTGCAGCAGGCGAACGCCGATCTCGTTCGAGTCGTCGCACGCCTCGAGAACCAGTATCCGGTCGCGATTGCGAACCGCTCGGCTGCGGTCGTTCCGATGCGTGATGATGTCATCGGCCGCGTACGGCCGACGCTGCTCGTGCTGCTCGGCGCTGTCCTGCTCGTGCTGCTGATCGCATGCGCGAACGTTGCGAACCTGTTGATCGCGCGAAACGCAGCCCGCAGAAGGGATGCCGCGGTTCGCGTCGCGCTCGGCGCGAGTCGCGGCCAGCTCGTGCGACAACGACTCGTTGAGAGCATCGTGCTGGCACTCGGCGGCGCACTGCTCGGCCTCGGCTTCGCGTACCTCGGACTTCGCGTTCTCGCCACGTTGAGCGGAACGATGCTGCCCGTCGTCGGACCAGTCGCGATGGATGCTCGAGTGCTCACGGTGCTTGCCGCGGCTGCAGTCCTCTGCGGGCTGGCGTTCGGCATCGCGCCGGCGATGCAGTCGACACGCAGCGGCGTTCGCCACGCTCTCGCTGACCTGACGGTGAAGACAACCACCGGGACCGAGATGCGCCGCTTCCGCGGCGCGCTGGTGGTGACGCAGATCGCGCTCTCGCTCATGTTGCTCGTTGGCGCAGGGCTGCTCATGCGTGCCTTCGTCAGACTCCAGTCTACCGACTCGGGGCTCACGACGGAGCGCGTGGTTACGGCGCGACTCGCGGTGCCCAACCGCTACACCCGCGACAACACGGCGACGGAGCAGTTGCTCCGGCCGCTGCTCGAGCGAGTCCGGGCGATTCCGGGCGTGCAGCACGCCGGCATCGTTTCCCTGTTGCCGATCGAGGAAACGGGAGCGACGGTGAGCTTCTGGGTGGACGACCGACCGTGGCCGAAGTCGGGGACCGAACCGTTTGCCGAGGTTCGCACGGTGAGCCCGGGCTACTTGGCCACCATGGGGGTGCCGATCAAAGCGGGGCGGGATCTCGAGGAGCACGACGACTCGATGAGTGTGACGAAGGTCGTCGTGAACGAGACGTTGGCGAGAACCTTCTTCCCGGGTGAGAACCCGATCGGGCGCCGCGTGCTTCAGGGTTCGGCCGACCGCTACGTCGAGTGGGAGATCGTCGGCATCTCCGGCGACGTTAGGCAGTCCGGGCTGGCCGAAGCGCCGAGGGTCGAGATCTACACGTCGTACAGGGACATGCGGGCGAACTTCGCCCGCGGCGACGTCGCCCTCATGGTGAAGACGTCGGCCGCGGACGCGTCGATCGTGCCCGACCTCCGCCGCGCGCTCAAGACAGTCGCGCCGGATGCCGCCCTGATGAACGTGCGGCCGATGGACGAGGTCATCGCGCAGTCGTTGGCGAGCCGGAAGCTCATTCTCGTCCTCTTCGGGTCGTTCGCCGGCATCGCGCTCGTGCTGGCCGCGTCGGGGTTGTACGGGGTGATCTACTACCTCGTCGCGCAGCGCACGCGCGAGATCGGCATCCGTATGGCGTTAGGCGCTGACCGCGCCCGGGTATTGCGGCTCGTCCTACGGCAGGGAGCGGCGCTCGCGCTGGGCGGGATCGCGGTCGGACTCGTCGGCGCCGTCATGTTGTCGCGGCTGCTGGCGGGCCTCCTGTACGGCGTCAGCACGCATGATCCACTGACCTTCGTGACGGTCGCCGTCGTGCTCGGAACGGTCGCCCTCGTCGCGAGCCTCGTGCCCGCCTGGCGAGCGGCGCGTGTTGATCCTGTGGTAGCGCTCAAGACTGACTAGGCGACTGGCCGGGCGACGGGCGACGGGCGACTGGCGACGGCGCGTCACTCCGAGCGAAGCGAGGAATGACACGCCAGCCAGCAGCCAGCACGAGCAGCCAGCAACCAGCTGCCGCTTCTCCCGTCTCCCGTCTCCGGCTTCCCTGCCGTTCCGCTTCCCTGCCGTTCCGCTTCCCGGTCGTCGAGTGTACCGTATCCGCCACATTCTCGATCGAGGTGATTCGTGGTCGCACGGCGGGAATTCCGATGGTGGCCCTGCCTTCTCGTCGCCTTCGCACTGCTGACGGCCGAGCCATCGCGCGCATGCGCGCAAACTCCCGTCGATTCGGCCCTGCTCAGTTACATCAACACGATTCGCGCGATCGACGTCCATGCCCATCCGATGCGACCGGTGCCGCCGGGCGCACCGGCTGATACCGAGTTCGACGCGTTGCCACTCGATGGGATCCCGCCGTTCGGCGTTCCGCACCGCCTCTCGCTCGACGATCCCATCTGGCGAACCGCACAGGACGCCCTCTTTCATGCGCCCACCGCAGTCAATGACAGCATCTATCGCGTGGGGCTTCGCGCCGCGGTCGAGGCGACGCGTCGCGAGCACGCCCAGCATTTCCCTGAATGGGCGCTCGACGCGGTCAGGACCGACGTGATGCTGGCGAATCGCATCGCCATGGGTGCCGGGCTGGCGAGCCCGCGGTTTCGCTGGGTTCCCTTCGCGGATCCACTCATGTACCCGCTGGATACGCGCGGCGAGGCGGCACGAACACCCGATACGCGCGCGCTGTATCCAAAGGAGGCTGCACTCCTCCGGAGGTATCTGCGCGAGTTGCGGATGACCAAGCTCCCGTCGACGCTCGACACCTACGCGCGTACCATCGTTAGGCCCACGCTCGAGCGATGGCGCTCCGGTGGCGCCGTGGGCATCAAGCTGGAGGCCGCATACCTCCGCCCGCTCGACTTCGACGACCCCGACCCCGCCGCGGCCCGCGCGATCTACGCTCGCTACGTCGCCGGCGGCGTTCCGTCGCGCGCCGAGTACAAGACGCTCGAGGACTACCTCGTCCGCGTGATTGCGAAGGACGCCGGCACGCTCGGGTTGTCCATCCAGATCCATACGCTCGAGACGTTCGGCGGGTATTACCGGTCCGCCGGCGCGGCGCCACACCTCCTCGAGCCACTGGTCAACGACTCGACGCTTCGCGCCACGAAGTTCGTCATCGTCCACGGCGGCTGGCCGCTCGTGGGCGAAACATCGGGGCTGTTGTCGAAGCCTAACGTCTACGCCGACATCTCCATGATGGATATCCTTCTCCCTCCGCACCAGCTCGCGGCGGTGCTGCGACAATGGCTCGGCGAGTGGCCAGACAAGGTGCTCTTTGGCAGCGATGCGTTTGACGGCGGAGCGGAACAGGGTTGGGAGCAGGTCGCCTGGGTCGGGTCGAATACCGCTCGGCGCGCGCTGGCGATGGCACTGACAGGAATGCTCCGGGATGGTGAGATCAACCGCCCCCGCGCGGAGGAATTGGCCCGGATGGTGATGCGTCAGAACGCGCTTGCCGTGTACGACCTCGGCATGCGTTAACGCTCGTCAATCACCCTTCACATTCGGCTCATGAAACGAGTCACCCTGGTTGCCGCGATGCTGGTCCTCGCCGCGCCCACCGCCGCACGTACGCAGGAAACGCCCACCGAGCGCGACGCCGCACGCGACGTCGTGCAGAAGCAGATGGGTCTTCAGCGCTCGCTCAACATCGACGCGGTCGTCGCGAAGCTCACCGGGGCGAACCCGGCGCGAGACGCCGTGGCGGCGCGTGCCAAGGAGCTCATGGACAAGGAGCTGATCGCGCTCGGGGATGACATCACCAAGCATCCGGAGGTGGGATTCGTCGAAACGCGGTCGGTGCAGGTGCTCACCGACTATCTCAAGCAGCATGACTTCGACGTCACCATGGGCGTCGGAGAGCTCAAGACGGCGTTCGTCGCGCGGTACAACAAGTCGACGCCGGGGCCGAACCTCGGCGTCATTCTCGAGTACGACGCGCTGCGCGGGACAAAAGGCGCGTTCCATGGGGACCAGCACTCCACGCAGGGCCCGATCGGGATCGCGGCGGCGATCGCCGTCGCCGAATTCCTGACGCGCACGAAGACGCCAGGCACCGTCGTGGTGTTCGGCACGCCGGGCGAGGAGATGATGCCGCCTAACGCCAAGACGGTCATGTTCGACGCCGGAACGTTCAAGGGCATGGACATCCTCGTCCGGAGCCACGCGGTCAACGCCACCACCCGGCCGGCGCCCGGGTTTGGCACCTGCTGCATGAACATCGACGGCGTAAAATACACGTTCTACGGCGCGCCGGCGCATCAACTCACGGCATGGAACGGCCGCAACGCGCTCGAGGCCGTCATTCACCTGTTCAACAACATCGATGCCATCCGGAGCAACCTGAGACCGGAGACCCGAATTCAGGGCGTGATCACGGAGGGGGGCGCCGCGCCTAACGTCGTTCCCGACAAGACGGCCGCCGACTTCTACATCCGGTATCCCGACGAGGTGTATCTCGCGCAGGTGACCGAGATGGTCAATAACGCGGCCAAAGCAGCCGCACTGGCGACGGGCACGCAGGTCAAGATTGACCACTATGGACGGAACCGCGACGGCATCGGCGTCGGGTCCCTCGACGAGGTCGCGTTTGCGTACATGAAGAAATACGGCGCGACCGGCGTGGTGCCCGAGCCCGGCAAGCCGATGGGTTACGAGGAAACCGGCAGCGTATCGAGCAACATTCCTGGCGTGGGCTTCAGCGCCAAGTCCTCGAACGCCTCCAACCACACGTACGAAATGGAAGCCGATGCGCTGACCGACGTCGGGCACTCCGGTTTCGTCGTCGACGCGCAGGCCATGGCAGCGTTGCTGTATGATTTCGCGACTCGTGCCGACTATCGCGCGCTCGTGAAGAAAGAATTCGACACGCTAAAGGGTCTCCACGACGAGTACCTCGAATCGCTTCGAAAGGTGTACGTGACGCCGAAGGTAACCGGCGAGCGCGTCGTTCCTTGACGGCTGGACTAACGCGGTGCACGGCCGAGCTCCTGCGCAAGCTCGGCCCGGCGCTCGGCAGACATGCGAGCGAAGCATTTCGAGATGGGTTTGGCCCAGAGCGGCGTGTAACCGGGCGCCGGCTCCCGGGTGCATTCCCGGTCCCGGACCACGATCCACTGGCGCTGCTGCTCGCGCAGGCGTCTGACGGTTGGCGGGTCAGGGTCGCCACGCCTGACGTTGGCATTGCGCCGCAATGCCACAATGAGCGAATCGTAGGCGCGCTGGAGTGACGCGTCGTTGACGGCCACATAGGCCATGAGGCATGCCCGCTGATCTGCCATCCTCGGAAACGCGCATCGAGCGCTCGGGGCTGTAGAAGCGCGGGTTGGTTGAGCCGTCCTATGCGTGGCGGCGGCTGGAACCGGCGACGTCCGCCGCAGAACAGCGCTGGAGTCGCCGACCGGCCGCGCGGGTAAACGTGGCGGGCTATCGAGCACGACGCTTCCCGCACTCGACGTGACAGCGCGGGCAGAGTCGGTGCGCACTTCCACAGCAGAATCGACACCCGGGTCCACCGTGACCCCGCGCCGGACCAGCGCATACCACGACAGGCCGGCAACCGCCAACGTAGCCACCGCGGCGAACAGCGGCCACGCGCGTCGGGAGCGCTCAGGTCCCGACTCTGGCCGACCTGCCGGTCGTTCTCGCCGCTCGCCTTCCGGCATTGGGCGCGGTGGTCCGTCGCGGCCGTGGCCCAGCGATCCGGGTTCAACGGTCGCGTTAGGTTTCGCAGCGTTCGGTACCGCAGCGTTCGGTACCGCAGCGTTCGCGCCCACGGGCCGCCGGAACCGGACCGTCGGCTCATCCTCGACCGTTGGCGCCGCACCCGACAGGCGTTGTGATACCACCGGCGGGGGACTGAAGGTCAGCTGCTCGAGAAAGTCGTCGGCGCTCTGCCATCGACGGTCGCGGTCCTTCACGAGCGCGCGCTCGATAGCGAATAGGAGGTTTGCCGGTACGCGCGGCCGCAGCGACGTTATGGGCGGCAGGTCCTCGTGTTTCTGCTTGTAGATGACGCCGTAGAGGGTTTCGCCCGCCCAAGGCCGCAGTCCTGTCAGCAACTCCCATCCAAGAACGCCCAGGCTGTAGATGTCCGATCGCCCATCCACCGCGCGGCCGTCGATCTGCTCGGGTGACATGTACTGCGGTGTGCCGAGCGATGCGCCCAGCATCGTGATGGGGACGTCTCCCTCGATACGCCGCGCGATCCCGAAGTCGGAGAGCAGCGCACGTCCGGTGGATTTATCGAGAAATACGTTCTCCGGCTTCACGTCTCGGTGCACGATGCCGCGACGGTGCGCGTACTGGAGCGCGCTCGCGACATCGCGCAACACCGCCTCGGCGTCTTCGGCGCTGAAGGTCCCATACTCCCGCAGTCGGTCACGAACGGTTCCGCCTGCCACGTACTCCATGATGATCGCGATAGCCCGATCACCCATCTCCTCGATCGCTTCGGTACGGACGATGTTCGGATGGCTCAGGTCGGCGACGGTACGTGCCTCTCGCGCGAACCGTTGCAGCGCGTCCGGGTCATCCAGGTACCGGGCACGAATGGCCTTGATCGCTACGAGCGTCCCGCTGTCGCGGCGTCTCGCGAGGTACACGGCCGCCATCCCACCCTGTCCGAGCTCCCGGATAAGCTCGTAGTGATACTCGAGTGCGCGAAGGTCGGTTGGGAAGTCAGTTTCGGGCTGCATCGGGTCGGGATTGAACTCCCGGCGATGAATGCCGGATGCGTGCCGAGGCGGTGCGCGATAGCGCACTGCCTGGACGATTCAGCTTTCTGGGCATTGCGGGCCCCTGGTCCAGCAACCACCCTGCGAGGAGTCCTCTCACGCAGGAGGGTTGGATGCGCGCTCGTTCTCGTGGTTCTCGTGTGTGGTTCGTCCTCGTGGCGGCGAGCGTCGCCTGCTCGGCAGCTTCGCTCATGGCGCAGGACACCCAGGACAAGCTGATCTTCGTCCCGATCCGCGCCACCCAGGTGATGTCGGCCGCGGATCAGCAGCGGATCGGCATCGACCGCCTAACGCCTGAGCAGCGCTTCGCGCTCGACGCGTGGCTGACGCGTTACTCGGCCGAGCTTCGCGCGAATGCGTTCCGGCAACCAACGGCGGCCGCGGGCCGGAGCATCGCGGCCTCCTCGACCGAGGAATCGGCGCCGAGCGAAGCACCCGCCGCACCGGAGCAGTTCAACCATCACGGCTGGTCACCCCTGTCTACGCTTCCGCCGGCCGCACGCCTCGTGTCGACGCCCGACGAGGGTTCGTTCGTTCGCCTCGCCGACGGCACGCTGTGGGAAGTGTACACGCCGGATCGGACGTTCACGGACGAGTGGCAGGAGGGCGACTACATCACCGTGTCGCAGGCCCCGAGCGCCGTGGGAGAGTTCGACCACGTGCTGGTCGACACGAACGCCAACACGCGCGCGCACGTGCGATTCGTCGATGTGGTAGGCTCGCGTCGCCGGTAGGGACGAGGACCTTACCGCGACTCGCGCCTCGCGCGCTCGAGCTCGGACCTGAGATCGTCCCGGCGGGCTGCGGTCATGCGAGCGAAGCACGTGGCGATCGGTTCTGCCCAGCGAGGCACGAAGCCGGGTGCCGGATCGCGCGTACAGTTTCGTTTCCGGTCCGCAACCCATCGCTCCTGTTCCAACTGGAGCTGCGCGACTGACGGCGGGGTAGCGCCATCGAGCGGGCCGTTCGCGAGGCGCCGCGTCTCCGCGATGAGCGAATCATAGACGCTCTTCAGCGGCGCGTCGCCCGCGGCGACGAGCTCCGTCAGGCAGGCACGCTGCGCCGCCATCGACGGGACAGCACACCGCGCCGGCGTGCGCACGTCGGCCAACGAAACGTTACCCGCGCTTGTGGTCACGGCAGGCCGATCAGGCCGAACGACCCACGGCACGTCGGCAATCGCCAGGGGAACGAGCAGCGCAAGGAGCGGTAGGGCGAACCGCCACGCCCATCGCCGGCCTGGGTGCCGCGGAAGAGGTCGTGCGAACGGTACATCGTCCGGCACCGATACGAGCCGCGGCGTGGCCGCCACGGCGGGAGGCAGCCACGGCGCGGAAAGATCGTTAGGCTCGGGAAGCTCCTCCGGATCCGGGCGACGGAAGCGCACGGTCGGCGAATCGTCGACCGGCCCCGGAGCGGTGAATGACGATTGCGCCAACACCGGCGGTGGGTCGTACGTCAGCTCCTCGAGAAACTGGTCCGTGGTCTGCCAGCGCTGCGTACGGTCCTTCACCAGCGCCCCCTCGATGGCGAACAGCAGATTGGCCGGGACACGCGGGCGGAGCGACTTGATGCGCGGCAGATCCTCGTGCTTCTGCTTGTAGATGACGCCGTACAGGTTCTGGCCGGCCCACGGTCGTTTGCCCGTGAGCAGCTCCCAGCCCAGGACACCGAGGCTGTAAATGTCCGCTCGGCCGTCGATCTCGCCCCCGTCGATCTGCTCGGGCGACATGTACTGCGGCGTGCCGAGCGCTGCGCCGAGCAGCGTGATCGGCGCGTCCTCCTCGATGCGCCGGGCGATCCCGAAGTCCGCGAGCAGGGCGCGCCGCGTGGACTTCTCGAGGAACACGTTTTCCGGGCGAACATCGCGGTGGACGATCCCGTGGCGGTGCGCGTAACCTAACGCGGTTGCAACGTCCCGGAGCACGCTCTCCGCGTCTTCAGCGGCGAACGCGCCGTACTCACGCAGGCGGTCGCGTACGGTTCCGCCCGCGACGTATTCCATGATGATCGCGATCGCGCGGTCGCCGAATTGCTCGATCGACTCGGTACGGACGATGTTCGGATGGTTGAGGCCGACGACGGTCCTGGCTTCGCGAGCGAAGCGCTGCAGCGCATCCGCGTCGTCGAGGTAACGTGCCTGGATGGCTTTGATCGCTACGAGCTTCCCGCTATCGCGATGCTTCGCGAGATACACGGCCGCCACGCCGCGCTGGCCGAGCTCTCGGATGAGCTCGTAGCTGTCCTCCAATGCGCGTAGATCAGTCGGGAAGTCCGTCTCTGGATACATCGGCTCGACACTGCACTCCCGAAACAGCCTTCAACATGCGAGTCGCGGACCTCCGTTGCGCTCGCCCACACTCCTGACACCACCCCGCATCATAGCACCCGCCGCGGCCAATGTCGGACTCCTGGCCACCAACCGATGGGTACGGTCGCAGACTTTGTGGCAGGGGTCAAGTCGGAGGGAGCAACTGCCGGTCCGTCGCGGATTCTCTCGGCGGTCGCTGGCGAACTTTCTTCACGTGGCGAGGTGCGCGCGGTCCGGCCGGTGGTGGACCCCTCATCACCGCCGCGAGCGCGGAGGCGCCGGCTCGTCACCGGCGCCCACCGCGACTGTCTCATCTCGTTAGGCCAGGGCCGTCGAGCGGCTCACTGGATGACCAAGGGGACCTGCGAGGCGACCTGCAGGTCCATGAGGGCGTAGAGACGGCGGTCGATCTGGAAGAAGTGCGCGGCCTTCCTTCCGGGGATGACCTTCTCGATCAACGGGACCCATTTCTGGCGGGTCTGCGCGACGTCGACCTGAATGGCGCTCCACTTCTTCAGAATGCTGATCGCCTGTTCGTCGGTCAGCGTTTTCTGGTTCGCCGCATACTCCTTGATCAGCGCGTAGAACTCATCGTAGTGCTTGCTCATGTCGGCCGCGTACTGGTCGTACACCGGCCAGAACTTGGTGGCTTCCGTTTCGGTCAGCGGCACGTTCTCGGCGAGAATCTTCTTCTTCTCTGCCCGCAAGTTGCGACGCACCAGTGCGAGGTCTTTCTCGACCTCCACCCCGTTCGCCGTTTCCACTTGCGCGAAACTCCTGCGGCTCGGCGCCGTCAGAGCGACGACCATCGCGAGGCCCGTAAGCATTGTCCTTGTCAAGCGATCCCCCGTGAATGTTCACGAAGGATCGCGACAAGTGGCGATAACCCTCTATCCTACTTTCGTCCAAGTCGCGGCGGCAGCGGAGGGGCGCCGGGCGACGCGGTGCTAACGACCTCCGACTCGACGCTCGCCCGCCGGCTGGTCGCCTAACGCTGCACGCGAGATCGCCCGCGTTGCTCGGCCGCATTCGGCCGGCGTGCCAAACGACTCATTGGATGACGAGAGGGATCTCCGATGCAATCTGGACGTCCATCAGGGTGTAGAGCCGTCTGTCAATCTGGAAGAAGAGCGCCGATTTCTTTCCCGGAAGCACCTTGCCGACGATCGGAATGTATTTCTGCCGAGTCTGGGCGAGCGAGATCTGCCAGTTACTCCAGCGCTTGAGCAAGTCTTCCGCCTGAGCGTCCGTCAGCGTCTTTTGATTCGCCGCGTACTCCTTGAGCAGCGCGTCCAACGCATCGTTGTTCTTGCCCATCTCCGCAGCGTATTGATCGTAGATGGGCCAGAACTTGGTCGCCTCCGTCTCCGTTAACGGCAAATTCGCGGCGATGATCTTCTTCTTTTCCGTTCGCAGGTTGCGCCGAAGCAACGCGATGTCCTTCTCGATCTCGACACCCGAATCCGTTTCGCGCTGGGCAAACGTGATGCTGGCCGGCGCGGCGAGCGCGACGACCATGGCGAGCCCCGTAAGCATTGTCCTTGTCAAGCGATCCCCCTGTGCGGTCACTCAACGATCGCGATTTTCGGAGAACCCTCTATCCTACTTTCGTCCAAGTCGCGGCCGAGCTCAGTGAATTCGGCCCGCCGGCACGCCTTCGTCGCGCTCGAAATGGCTGTCGTCAGTCGCGACGTGACGTCCGTTGACGGGCTGCACGTGGCGCGAATTCCCTTCGGGAAAGAGTGCTGCAAACGCCGCGATCTGGCCCTTCGAGAGAACAATTGGCTGGGCGATGACGACCCAGCGCACGCCCTCGGTAAACGGCGGTGTGGTCAGGGACCCGGTGTACCGCGCGGATTCCTCGTGCGGCGGGATGAGCGCCTTCAGGTTGACCTGCGACACGGTCACGTGCGCGCCGGATTGCTTGGGCAGCTGACTGAACATCGGCGCCAGAGCGGCATTCGCGGCGCCGGCGCGGAGAAAGACGCCGATCACCAGCGTCGAGCTGTCCGCGGCCTTGTGCACGAGATGCATCTCCATGGGAAAGCGCTGCTCGTCGACCTCGTGCTCCGCGGGCGTATGAAAGTGGAACTGCACGAGCCGATACACCCGGTTGCCAACGCGAATCTCGCCATCCCCGGCCGCCACGTTCGCCCGCACCGTGGCTTCCTCGTTAGGCGACCCGGTGTTCTCGAGGTCCACCGTCGCGTGCGTACTGTAGTGGAACGTCAGCGGCGGAACGGCCTGTTTCTTCACGACCTGCAGGTCATCGCCGCGGATGTCGATGGGACTTTGCTGAGAGATCGAGGACGGAGGTGTCGCCGACTTACGCGGGCCGGCCACCCGCAGCGAGTCCACCCCGGTTGCCGCCATCCGAGGAGGGCCAATCAATCCGACAAGGAGCGCGACGGCGAGCCAATCGATGGGCGCTTTCATGAGGCCTCGACAGAGGATTCGTACCTGTGAGCCTATGCCTCGGCTCGAGCGTGAGTGTATTGGCCCTTTGTACCTGAACGGCCGGGGACGGGCGACGGGAGGAACGGCGGCTGGCAGCTGACTGCTCGCTGGCTGCTGGCTGACGCTGGCTACTAGGAGATGAGCCTCCGATCGTTCTGCGCTTCTTAGCCGTCGCCCGTCGCCCGTCCCCGGCCGTTCCTAAAACCGAAACGCCACCTTCACGCTTCGCGTCGTTCCTCTATCCAGTGCCGCGTCGAGCGCTCGGCGGTACTCACCGATCGGAAACGTCGCGGTGACCAGTGGTCGCACCGGCGCCCGACCACTGGCGATCAACGAGGCTGCCTCGGCGAAGGCGTTCTGCGCGGCGCCGCCGTGGGCGTGCACGCCGTAACACAGGCTGCCCCGCACCGTCAGCTCCTTCAACCACACGGGCGTCCAGTCCAGCCCATTCAGCGTGCTGACGTTGCCTAACAAGACGACCGTCCCCCCGGGTCGGGCCAGGCGAAGAGCGTCGTCCAAAGCTCTCGTCCCACCCACACAGACGTACGTGTAGTCGAACCCTCCGCCAATCCCGATAGGGCGGCCAATGATCGGTTCGAGCAGCCGAGACTGACCGGCCTCGGCGAGCGCACCGACGTAGTCGCCGCGCGAAGCGACGACGCGCGCTGCGCCGAGTCGGCGCGCATGCTCTGCCTGGAACTCGTGGCGCGCCAGCACGGTCAGCGTCGCCTCGGGGGCAAGCGCCGAAATAGCGGCGGTGGTCAGAAGACCGATCGAGCCCGCACCGATGACGAGCACCCGCGCTCCGGCCTCCGGCAGATTAGCCCGCACAGCGTGTACCGAACAGGCAAACGGCTCGACGAGCACCGCCTCCTCGTCGCTGAGAGCATCCGGGACGCGAAGCAGGTGCGACTCGTGCGCCACGAATTGCTCGCCCCAGCTGCCGCCCGTGCCGCGCGTCGTTCCAATGAGCATGCCGGGTGGAAGCGCCCCATCGGTGAAGTGAGCACAGCGCGAGTGGTTGCCGGCGACACACTCCGTGCACGGAGGCTCGACACCGCGCGGCTCGCAGCAAAGCAGCGGGTTTGCAACGACACGCTCCCCTACCCTGACGTCCCGAACCGCCGACCCGACTCCGACGACGTCACCCACGTTCTCGTGTCCGAGAACGAACGGGAAGGACGAGAACGGCGACGTCGTCGGACTCGCCTTGAGGGTGATGACGTTGAGATCGCTGCCACAGATCCCGCCGAGTCGCGTGCGAATGCGAACCCAGCGCTCGCCGGGCAGCACTGGCTCGGAAACATCCCCAACCGTGGTGCACGCGTGCGGGCCGATATACAGGCGCCGGGACAACCGGCCGGCCGCGAGCGTCGTTAGGTACGTCGGGATGGGGGCGGCAAAACTGATGGCCTTCACGCGCCCGCGGGCGTGGCCATGGGAGTAACGACCCGCAACGCGCCGGGAACGCAGGCCACCTCGAGCGTCGACGATGCGGCGCGGTTGTACTCGCCATCCGTTTCGTACGCGGGCGGCGTCGCAAACGACAACGTGAACCGCGCGGCCTGCTCACTCCGGACATCGGGGTGCGTGAGATGCGTACCCCGCGCGGCCGCGCTGAACAGCCCGATCCGCTTGAACGGCGCAACCGTGCGGATCGCGACCGCATCGAGTCGGCCGTCGGTGATGCTCGCGTTAGGTGCGATCCGAAACGCACCGCCGAAGTTCCTGCCGTTGGCGATGATCACCATGAGATGGGACGTCAGGCCCCCCGCGCCCTTGCCACTCGAGAGTGTGACCGGGACGCCAGCGTAACCGAATAGCTGGCGGAGCGCCGAGTACATGTACAGGAGATCGCCCTTGAGCCACCGGATGGTCGCGACGTCCTCGATGACTGCGATGTCGAAGCCGAACCCCGTCACATTGAGGAAATGCTTGTTCTCGATCCGGCCGACATCGACTGCGACATCGGGGCCGTCCACGGCAAGGCGTGCTGTCGCCTCGTAGTCGTTGGCCGGCGCACCGACGGTCTTGGCGAAGTCATTCCCGGTGCCTGCAGCGCCAAGTGCGAGCCGCACGCCGGCGCCCGAGGCAATAATGGCGTTGGCGACGTTTCCCCACGTCCCGTCGCCACCGACGGCGACGATGGTTCGTACTCCTTCGTCGATCGCGCGCTGAGCGAGGATCTTCTCCTCGCCCGGTTTACGCGTTAGGCGGATGTCGGTGACACCAACCGCCGAAAATGCCCGGCGCACGTGTTGTTCGGCAACCAACCCCCGCCCCCTCCCGGCGGCGGGGTTCACGATGACGCAAACGTCCGGCATCAGCGCGGCGCAAACGCCGCGAGTTGGCGAAGCGGATGAAAGGTCTGCATGCCGTCGCGCATCCACAGCTCGCGGAATGGCGTGACGTCGACCTCCCAGTTCGCGAGCAGGTCGGTCATCGCCTGCGAGTGGATGACAATGCCGCCGCGCTCTTCCTCGTTCTCGCTGAACTGCCCCGCCATGACGATCGTGGACGTGTACGCGCCCTCGTCATCGTACATGAAGGCCTGATACGGATGCTCGACCTTGGACCATTCGTGCTCGGTGATCGTCATGTCGACGATCGGCTCTCCACGGTCCGTGGCGTTGATCGTGACGTGGCCATCGCCGCGGTCCCACGCGATCGAGATGTCCTTCATGTAGTGCGGCAAATGCCACCGCTCGATCGCGTGCTCGCGTGACTCCGGCGTCGTCGTGCCGAGTCGGAATGGCCAGAACGCGGAGCGCGGCCAGCTGTGGCCGGTATCCACACGCGGCGCGACGAGGATCGACAGAATGAGCTCGCCGTACTCGCCCACCGGGCTGTCGTGGAAGTCGAACGCCATCACCGAGAGCACGCTCGATCCGTGGTGCGGCTCGATCGGCTGCAAATCGGTCGGCAGCAGGGCGCGCGCGTTCTCGGTGGGGAACTCGAAGAAGCCGCCGATGGCATCGCGGAACCGATACTGCACGAACTCACTCGGGTTGCTGGTCGTCATACGAGAATCCTCTCTTCGCGCAGAACGCGGATCAGTATCGCGGCGCCTTCGTCGAGCTGTTCGCGGGTGTGACCCGCCGAAATGGAGACACGGAATCTTGAGCGGTGTTTGGCTACTGCAGGGTAAATCACCGGCTGCAGATACACGCCGGCGCCGAGCAGCTTGTGACAGATCTCGAACACTCGTCGGTCGTTGCGTACCATGATCGGCACGATCTGCGACGTCGAGTCGCCGACATCCACCCCCTCTTCCTCGAGCCGGCTGCGGATGTGCCGCACGTTCGCCCACAGCGCGTCGCGAAGCTCGGGCTCCCGTTGCGCGATCTCGAGGGACTTGCGAACACCGGCCGCCACAACGGGCGACAGCGCACACGAGAACACGCGCGATCGCGCGAATCCCTTGAGGTAGTTGTACAGGTTTCGCGAGCCGGCGACGTAGCCACCTTGCCCGCCGAGCGACTTCGAGAACGTGCCGACGTGAATGTCCACGTCGTTCTCGAGGCCGTACAACTCGGCGACGCCTCGTCCCGTCGGACCATACACGAACGTCGAATGGGCTTCGTCGAGCATGACGCGAGCGCCGTACTTCTTTGCGACCGCGACCAACTCGGGAAGCGGGCACACATCGCCATCCATCGAGTACACACCCTCGATCGCCACGAGCTTTTTCCCTGTCGCTTGCTTGAGCTTTCGCTCGAGATCAGCCGGGTTGTTGTGGCGAAAGAAGCGGACGCTCGCCTTGGACAATATCGCGCCGTCCACGATGCTCGCGTGCGCGCTCTGATCGGCGATGACCCAGTCACCCGGGCGCATCAACCCGGCGATCAGCCCAACGTTGGTGCTGTACCCGGTCGGGAAAACCATGGCGGCTTCTTTCTTTTTGAATCGCGCCAGATCCTCCTCGAGCTGCACGTGCACGTCCATCATACCGCTCAGGATCGGCGAGCCGGCGGCGCCCAGGCCGTAGGCATCGAGCGCCTCCTTGGCCGCCGCGATCACCTCGGGCCGAACGGACAGGCCGAGGTAGTTGTACGACGAGAGGTTGACGAGTCGCAGCTGGCGACCACGCAGCCCTTCCGTCAGGCGAATCTCGCCCTGCGGCGGCGTTGACATCGCCTGGGAGAACAGATAGTAACCGTGCGGCAGCGCATTTCTGAGCCATTCATTGAACGGCTCGAGGATGGCGAACGGGTCGTCGCTCGCGTGGTAGAAGAAATTACTGTAGTCATAATCCGAAACGCTTGCTGCCTGCGATTGCATGGGCTCAACCCGCGCTTCCGTCGGCGCACTCATGTATGGTGACCTCCCGTTGAGCGGCGGCAGTTCCTTCCAGGCCGGACCTAACGCGTTCGTCGACAATCGGCCGCGAAACCTGGGCCGGGGACTCCGAAGTGGGGCGTTCGTCGTGTTGTTCGCCTGCTACGCGGTCATCGTGATTGGCCTCGGGCAACGCCTTCTGCTCTGGCCGGCGATCGTCTTGCTACCGCGGTATCGTACCGCAATGGTCCGCGCGTGGCTGCGGTTCCTGGCCCGGGCGACGCTTTGGATGGCGCGTGTGGTCGGTGGCATCCGGTTCTCGATTCACGGCGCCATTCCGCGGGAAAGCTGCGTTGTGGTGATGAACCATCAGTCGGTCCTCGACATCCCGATAGGCGTCTGGTTGATTCCCGGTCCCCAAACGATCATTCCGACTCGCGACCGGTACCGGCGCGGAATTCCAGGCATTTCTCCGCTGGCGCGACTTGCACGTTTTCCGTTCGTCTCGCAAGGGGCCAGCCTTGGTCGCGCTGAACTTCGGGCCCTGCTCGAGGCGGTCGGCCGGGTGGATCGCGGGGAGGCATGTCTCCTTCTCTATCCCGAAGGGCATCGGACGCGCGATGGCCAGATCGGCAGTTTCATGCGAGGCGGCCTCCGGATCGCGTTGACACGTGCACGACGACCAATCTATTGCGTCGTCGCCGACGGGATGACGTCGGCACGCACGACGCGTGAGGCGCTCGCTCAGGTCGCCGGCAGCACTGTAACAGTTACGATCGTCGGACCGCTCACCCCGCCGGGAGATCGGTCGCCGGAATCGATGGACGTCTTCATCGACATGCTTCACGACACGATGACGAACGCTCTCGCTCGCATGCGCGCGCTTGGCAGGCACCCCGAGGGTCATGTCGACGCCTCCGCGATCGCCGCTCACTGACGCCACGGTCCGTAAGGCACTCGCGACGGGGCTGGACCAGCCATCGCGGCCGGGACTCGAGCAATTCAGCACGTTTCTGGCCAATGCCTTCGGCCCCAGCGCGGTCGCGCTGATCCACTACGGGTCCCACGCGCACGGCGCAGGCGCCGCCGCAGAGAGCGCACACGATTTCTTCGTGGTCGTCGACAGTTACCGTGATGCGTATCGGTCATTGGCGGCGACGGTCGGAACGCGGTATCGGCCAGGAGTAGCGACGCTGCTGAATCGTGTTCTGCCGCCGAATGTAATTGCCGTAGCGGACAAAAACGCCACCCCGCCCGCGCGCGCGAAGATCGCCGTCTTGTCCCTCCGCGCATTTCGCCGCGCGTGCTCGTCGCGGTCGGCCGATCTGTTCGTGCGAGGGCGGCTGTTTCAGGTCGCGAGGCTCGTTTGGGCTCGCGATGCCGAGAGCAGACGGGCGGTGATCGATGCGACAATCGAGGCTCGCGCTGGATCATTCGAGTGGGGACGGGCCTTCCTTCGGACGCCGTTCGATGTCGAGATGTACTGTCGAATTCTCCTAACGACGGCGTTCGCCTCGGAGATTCGCCCTGAAACCTCGGACCGCGTCGCGGGCCTGCTCGACGTGCAGCGCACGGCGCTTCATCGGATGTACGGCCCGCTGCTCACCTGGCTCCGCGACGCCGGGTCGCTCAGCGAGGACGGATCCCGGTACCGCGTCGCGGGAGGCCATGGAGGCTTGGAGCCGTTCTTATCCTCCGTCTACATGCGCCGCAGCAAACTGAGGGCGACGCTTCGCTGGGCGAAATACGTGGCACTCTACGATGATTGGCTCGACTACGTTGTGGGAAAGATTGCGCGACGGAGCGGCGTTGCCATCGAGCTGAGCTCGCGGGAACGACGGTGGCCGCTGATCTTTCTCTGGCCCAAGGCCATCCGCTTTCTTCGTTCTCGCCCGCAACGCCAAGGGTGACCGTGACAGTCAATATCGCGCTCGTGCTCGTCGCGGTCGTGGTGCTGACGATGCCGGTCTTCGCCATCGTCTCTCGGGGCCGCGGCGGCGATCCGGACGTGGCGACCCGTCCGACGAGCGTCATCCTCGGCCGGTGGATCCGGGACTGGGTGATGTGGATGATCGCGCCGCTCGAGCGCTCGCTGGTCGCGTCCGGGGTTTCGCCTGATGCGCTCAACGTGCTCGGTGCCGTGTTTGGGCTCGCGGCCGGCGTTGCCTATATGCGGGCGTCACCCGCCCTCGCGGGCTGGTTCATCCTGCTGGGCGGCCTGGCCGATATCCTCGACGGGCGCGTCGCGAGAGCGCGAGGTCTTGCGTCGCGCTACGGGGAATTCCTCGATTCGATGCTCGATCGCTTCGCGGAGGTGTTCGCGTTCGTCGGGCTTGCCGCGTACCTGTCCGTGACGCCGGCCGGCGCGCTCGCCGTCACGCTCGCGGCGGGGAGCTCGCTGCTCGTGAGCTATGCGCGCGCGAAGGGCGACGCGGTCGAGGTGGCGTGCCGTGGCGGCGTTATGCAGCGCGCCGAACGGCTCGTGCTCCTCGCCCTCGCGTCGATCTTCGACCGATCCATCGCCTCCGCGGCCGGCTGGGCGTACGGGACGTTGCTCTTCGCCACGGTCTGGATCATCGGTATCGGCGCGCTGGGCACGGCGTTGTACCGCACCGTGGCCATCGCGCGCGCGTTGCGATCAGGCAGTGGGCGCTCACGGTGATCGAACGCCATCCACAACCTTACTCGCGACGGTCATGGAAACGTTGACGGAGATCTGGCGTGCCGCGCTTCACATCCCGCGGCCGATCAGGCACCTGCTCGCTCTGGTAGCTCCCGCGATCCTCGCCATCGTGTGGGATCGCTGGCTGCGTCGCGCGTAGGATGTACACCGGGCACGTCGCCATCGCGCTCGCCGCACGTGGCGTGCGGCGTGACCTGCCGCTGTGGGTGGCCGTCGCCGCGTCGCAGGCCCCGGATTGGGTGGAGGTGATCTGCACCGGCCTCGGCGCCGGGGCGACCGCGCAGCTATGGTCGCATGCGTTCCCGTTCGTGGTGCTTGGCGCGGTGGTGGCGGCGATCATCGTTAGGCTCTGGACGCGGTCTACGGGCGCGGCGATGGTTACCTTCGTCGTCTACCTGTCGCATCCACTCGCCGACCTGGTCACGGGCCACAAGCCGTTGTGGTTAGGCGGGCCGCCGATTGGCCTGTGGTTCATCGAGCGACCGGTCGCCGACTTCGTGGTTCAGAGCGCGTTCTGTGTTCTCGGCTGGGTGATCTACCGGAAATCGCTGCCGCCGCACGTGCGCGGACGGCTGATCGCCGTGGCGCCACTCGTGACGCTGCTGGCGCTGCAGGGCGTGTCGGATCTGGTGGTGTTGGTGCGGAAGCCGTTTCGGACGGCCATAACTGCCGGCGACGGGCGACGGGCGACGGGCGACGGGGAACCGGAACCGGGAACCGAGCCCCTCTACCGGGACGACGGCGATTCCTCGACTCGCTGCCGCTCGCTCGGAATGACGCGCGCCTTTTGCCGCCTGCCGCCTCACGTCGTCGCCCGTCCCCGCCAGTCGCCAGTCACCCGTCGCCGGCTTTA
>JAJKIV010000011.1 GCA_021154285.1 Gemmatimonas sp.
GACGATCAGGAGGTTGTCGCACGGCTCGGTCGTCGCGGGCTGGCGGCGCTGCCGCTCTCGAACAGCTACATCGGGCCGATTGGACGACAGGGACTCCTGCTCGGATTCGGTTGCGCTCCGCCTCAGCGACTCCAGTCGGCCACGCGAATCCTCGGCGATGTGCTGCGCGAGCGGAACGGCAAGACCTAACGCGGATTGAAACGGATTACGCCGATGTTCGCGGATTTTCTCCGAGGGCTTTGACGGCGGGTCCGGGTCATCCGCTTCGGGATCGGGCGGATCAGACGGGCGCGCGTGTAACAAGTTGGAACCAGGTACGGCTCTACCGTAGCAATGGACCTAACGAGCCATTGCGACTCGGTCCAGTGCTCGCGAAGTTCCCATGCTCGGGTCACTCCATCACCGCTCACCCCGCTACGGCCATGAAACCCTCGATCGTGCTCGTCCATGGCGCGTTCGCCGATGCGTCCGGCTGGGACGCCGTCATCCGCATCCTGCAGTCCAAAGGGTATGAGGTGAGCGCGGTTCAGAACCCGCTCACGTCATACGAAGCCGACGTCGAAACGACCAAGCGCCTGATCGATGCCCAGACCGGGCCGACAGTCATCGTGGCCCACTCGTACGGCGGCGCCGTGATGACGGCGGCGGCGGCGGGGAATCCTAACGTGAAGGCGCTCGTCTACCTCGCGGCCTTCGCGAACGATGCCAATGAGCCCCTCGGCGCACTCCTCGAGAAGTATCCATCGAAGGCTGTCGAGGCGTTCAGGCCCGATGCGGCGGGCCTCCTGTACATCGATCGCGAGAAATTCCACGACATCTTCGCGCAGGACTTACCCGTCGTGCAGACGAATGTCATGGCCGTGACGCAGAAGCCGCTCACCAGCTCCGCATTCGGTGCGACCACGAAAGTCGCCGCGTGGCGAACGACGCCGTCATGGTTCGTCGTGGCACAGAACGACAACGTGATCCCCCCGGATCTCGAGCGCTTCTTTGCCAAGCGGATGGGCGCCCAGACGACCGAGATCAGCTCGAGCCACGTCGTGTTCATGTCGCACCCGAAGGAAGTCGTGGACGTGATCGAGTCCGCGGCGCGTGCCGCGGCGCCGGAGCTCGCGAGGACGTAGGAATAACCGCTCGCAATGGCCGTACTCGCGCGCCACGAGGAAGATGGGCAACGGCAGGACCCACGAGCGCTGGACTATTCGCGGCCGGTGTGTCGCGGGCCTCGTTCCGGCGCTTCGCGCGGCGAGAGTGGATTCGGCAGTGACCTTGCGCACGGAGTGATGGAGTCGCCGCATCAGAACAGCGAAGTCCTCTTGGAACCCCGGCCCCACTGCTGAAACGTGACCATCCCCTGCCAGAGGTAGTCGAGCGCCGCGCGATTCTGGGCCTGTTCTTCCCCCGTGGCTTGCGACCAGTGACAGGCGATGGACTTCCACGCCGCTTCGCGGTCGGGTGGAGTGAAGGAGACGGTCGCCGTCAGCAACGTCGGGCTCACCGGGTGGAGATGCTGCCCGTACCACGGAGGCGCCTGCGCCGTCCGCGTCTCGGGGAAGCCCGGGAAGAAGAGGGGAACGTTGGCCGGCACCTGCCCGGCCTGGAATACCTGTGTGACCGCCTGTCCCGTTAGGCGGTGATCGGAGTGGCCGTACCCGCCATCGGGTCCCCACGTGATCACCGCGTCGGGTCGCACGGCGCGGATGATCGAGTCGATGCGGACGGCCAGCGTGTCGAGCCGCTTGCCGGGCCACGGCGCGAAGTCCGCGAGCCCGGCATCGGGGAACCGGAGCAGAATCGGTGGCTCGATCCCGAGCGCACGCGCTGAACACCGCGCCTCGTTCGCGCGTACTGTTGCGAGCGAGTCGCCGGCGGGTACGCCGGTCCAGTCCGCGGCCCCGCGACGACCATCAGTCGCGATGACCAGCACGACACGCGCGCCGTCCCGCGCGTAGCGCGAAAGCACCGGCGCAACGAGCGTTTCATCGTCCGGGTGCGCGAAGACGGCCAAGAGCGTTTGCGAATGACCGGGCGCGTTCGATTCCGACCCTCGGCCAGCCTGGTGTGCGCAGCCGGCCAGGAGAATCAGCAGACAGACGCGCGGAAATGACATTGATACGCTCGCGAACGGGGTGGACTCACGCGTCGACATGGTGAGAAGTTGACCGAGTCGAATAAACTCGTTGAGGCGGCGGATGCCAGTGAATCTCAAGTTTCGCGACGCGACGCTCGACGACGTGCCTGCGATTGCCGCGCTTCAGAACGCGGCAGCGGGCGCGCTGACAGCGCGATTCGGCGCCGGGCACTGGTCCACGCTCGGGTCCGAGCGATCCGCCGCACTCGCGCAGCGCCACGCCCGCGTTCGCGTGGGCCGAGATGGCAGGCGTATCCTCACGGTGCTGCGTCTCGCGACGAAGAAGCCCTGGGCGATCGACGTGTCGTATTTCACGCCGGTGAAGCGGCCGCTGTACCTGACCGGACTGGCCGTCGCCGTGGCGCATCAGGGACAGGGGCTGGGTCGGCTCGCGCTCGACGACGCCCACACCGTCGCCACCGACTGGCCTGCCGACGCGATCCGACTCGACGCGTACGATCACGCCGCGGGCGCCGGCAAGTTTTATCTCGCGTGCGGCTATGAGAAACGCGGACACGTCGTCTACAAGGGCGACCCGCTCGTGTACTACGAGCTCCTGATTCCACGTCAACGAAGCGAGTCGCGATGACCGACACTCACGTCGCTACCACCGCTGCGACTATCTACTCGCCGTCCTCGGATCGTGACCTGATCGCCACGGAGCCGCCCAGGGAATGGTCTCGTCTCCAGCTCCTCGGCTTCCGTTTCCTCGTCATCTACTTCCTGCTCTACACCTATCCGGGGCCAATCGCCCAGATCCCGTACCTCGATGTCCTGCAAAAGCCCGCTGATGCCGTCTGGCGAGCGGTGGTGCCGTGGATAGGCGCGCATGTGCTTCACCTATCGCACCCGATCAGTCTTCAGCCGTCCGGAAGTGGCGACAAGCTGTTCGACTGGGTGCAGGTCTTCGCAATGCTGGTGCTGGCGATGCTCGCGGCCGTGGCGTGGACCCTCGTCGACCGAAAGCCTCGCGCGCATGTGAAGCTGGCGGCGGCCTTTCGACTGTACCTGCGGTTCCAGCTGGCGGCGACGCTCTTCAGCTACGGCTTCGACAAGATTTTTCCAAACCAGTTCGAGCCGATGAACCCGCTGCGCCTCACCCAGTATTTTGGCGAAGCATCGCCTGGCGGGTTCGCGTGGAGCTTCCTCGGCTTCTCGATCCCGTACGAGATCTTCGCCGGCTCAATGGAGACGCTCGCGGCGAGCCTGCTGTTGTTCCGTCGCACGTCGACACTCGGTGCGGTCATCGGCGCCGCGACCCTCGCGAACGTCTTCATGCTGAACATGAGCTTCGACATCCCGGTGAAACAGTACTCCGGGCACCTGCTGCTCATGTGCATCGTGCTGATCGTCTACGACGCCGGTCGGCTGCTCAACGTGTTCGTGCGCCAGCGGGCTGCGGACGCGCCGCGATTGGTCGAGCTGTTCACGACGCGCCAGTCGCTCATCGCGGCGCGAGTGTTCGGCGCCTTTCTGGCAGCGTGCATGATCGTTCAGGACGTGCGCGGCGAATATCAGGGGCTGCACCAGTACGGCCGGCTGGCGCCGCGCGAGCCGCTCTACGGGATCTACGAGGTGGACAACGTGGTGAAGAACGGCGTGGCGCAGCCGCCGCTGCTGACGGACATCACGCGATGGAGACGGCTCGCCGTCGCGACCTACGGTGCGCGAGTCAGGCTCGTCAACGATTCACTCGTGCCCTACCGGATCCACACGGATTCGAGCACTCACGTTACGACGTTCACGCCGTTGCCTGACACGCTCGACAAGCTCGTCGGGTCGTACGCGTTCCCGGACTCGTCGCATCTCGTCATCCGGGCGCGGGCCGGCGCGGACTCCGTCGAGATCGCGTTCACTCGGCGCCGGGAGGACTCGTACCTACTGGTGAAGCGCGGGTTCCGTTGGGTGAACGAGTTTCCCTACTTTCGTTAGGCTCGACTCGTCTCCAACTCGACACGGGCGGCGCGGTGTCACCGCGCCGCCGCCTCCCGCCTGAGCCGTGCACGCAGCTGATCGATCTCCGCCTGCGACCAATACTTCCCATCAGCGACGATGCCCGCGATCGCGCGCGTGTTCGCGATGTTCTCGAGCGGATTCGCGCGCAGGATCAGCAGGTCCGCGATGCGTCCGCGCTCGACGCCCCCAAAGTCGGAGGTCTTGCCGAGGAACCGGGCCGGGTTGATCGTCGCCGTCTGCAGCGCCTCGAGGGGCGTTAGCCCCGCCGCGACGAACCGCTGCAGCTCGAGGTGCAGGCTGATACCCGGCGTCACATCGACACCCGCTGGCGTATCGGTGCCCGCGAGCAGCGGAACGCCCGCCGAGTGTAGCTTGCGGACGATGTCGAGCTCGTGCTCGACGAACCGACGCCGCACGCCTAACGGGTCCGTGTCCATGCTCCCGGCGATTGCCTTCTGCATCTCCGGATACTTTTTCGTCACCCACGTGTGCGGCGTGTACGCGATGTCGGGGTCCTTGGTGTAGTCGATCACATCGACCAGCCACTGCCCGCGCTCCCAGAAGAGGGTGGGGCACTGCCACACGGTGTTCGTCGCGAGGAGCTTGATGACGTTCGCCTCGTGCGCCGCGTCATACCGATCGAGAAACGCGGCGAGATACTTGTTCGCGGCCGAGTCGCTGCCGGCGCCGTAGCGGCGCGTGATGAGAGAGTCTTCGTCGGGCGTGCTCGCCTCGAAGATGCCAATGAGATGCTCGAACGTTCGCTGTCCGGCCGCCACGGCCTCGGACGCGCGAATGGCGTCCGGCACGTGGCCCTCGAAGACGATGCCACGCTTCGTCGCCTCATCCGCGATCGCGAAGTAGGCGTCGCGCGGCACACCGGATTGAATCTTGATGAAATCGACCCCACGCGCGACGAGCGTGTCGACGGCCTTGCGACCATCCTCGGGCGTCGCGATCGCCATCGACGCGGCGAACGACACCTTCGGACCGTCGAGCATCGGCCCCGACACCACCATCCTCGGACCAACGAGCGTGTGCTTCGCCACCTCGGCGCGGGCCGCCAGTACGGCGTCCAGGTCGCTCCCCATGTCGCGAATGCCGGTGATCCCGTTCGCGATGAAGAGCGGGAGCACGTAGTTGTCGCCGAAGTCGCGC
>JAJKIV010000012.1 GCA_021154285.1 Gemmatimonas sp.
GCACGAGCGAGCGAGCCACGCAGGTCGGCACGACTCGCTTGCCAGGCGGGCAAGAGTCCGATCGCGGCGCCGGCGACGAGCGTCGCAGCGAACGCGAAGAGCAAAGCCCCACAGTTCACGCCGATCTCGTCGAGACGCGGGAGACCCGTCGCGCGCGGGCCGAGGTGGGCGAGGGCGCGCGTGAGACCCGTGGCAACCCCAGCGCCAACCGCGCCGCCCGCGAGCGCGATCAGGAGGTGTTCACTCAACGTCTGTCGAATGAGGCGCCCTCGCCCGGCGCCCAGCGCGGCGCGTATCCCGAGCTCGACTTGCCGTGCCTCGCCGCGGGCGAGCGCCGCCGTGGCGACGTTGGCGCACGCAATCAACAGCACGAGTGCGACGGAGCCGAACAGAAACAGCAGCGGCGTTCGCTGGCCGCCGACGATCTCCTCCTGCAGGAGCCTAACGCGTGCCCCGCTCACGCCGGCTTCCGCGCGACCGTACGTCGCCTCGATTCGCTTGAGGATCCCGTCGAGCTCCGCGCGCGCCGCGTCGACGGTTACCCCGGAACGAAGCCGTGCGACCGTGCTCCACAGGAAGCCGGGCCGCAGGTTCTCCGCGTCGGCGTAGAACGAACCGATCCAGATCTGCGTTCGGTTCGGGTAGGCGAATCCCGGCGGCATGACGCCGACCACGTCGTAGCTTCCGCCGCGCAGGGTGACATGGAGGCCCGCAAGCCGGCGTTCGCCGCCCAAGTGCGTGATCCAGAACTCGTGGGACACGACGGCGCGGCGAGGTGCGCCGCTCCTGGTCTCGTCAGCCGACAGCGCTCGTCCGAGCGCCGGTTTCACGCCGAGCACGCCGAAGAAGTCACCGTTGACCGCCGCGGTCATGATGCGCATCGGGTCGCCCAGGCCCGTGACGGTTGCCTGGTTCCACACGTAGCCGCCGATCGCGCTCAGGCTCTTCGACTGTGCCACGACGTCGCGGAAGTTGGGCGACGAGAGCGGCGCATCGAAGCTGTTCGCGGCGCCGAAGACGCGCACGATGCGATCCGACGCAGGGTAGGGCAGCGGCCGGAGCAGCACGGCCTGCACGACACTGAACACGGCGGTTGTGGCGCCAACGCCGAGCGCGATCGTGAGCAGGGCCGTCACCGTGAACCCACGCGCTCCGCGGGCGGACCTGAGTGCCATCCGAATATCGGAGCCCAACTCCTCGCTGATGGTCATCCGTCGTTCTCTCTCGATGAGCCGCCGCTCCGACTCGACACACTCGGCCCGAATGGCTGCCATGTCGCCAAAGCGCTCCCGCGCGCGGAGGTGAGCCTGTGCGTGGTCCATGCCCGATGCTTCGAGCTTCGCTTCGCGCAACGCCAGGTGAAACGCGATCTCGTCGTCGACGTCGCGGTCGGCGCGCCGGAGACGACCTGGCAGGCGCAGGAGTCGCCTAACGCGATCCACGGTCAGCCGCCGGCTTCCGCCGTCTGGGTGCGCAGCGCCTTCGCGATGGCCTCGACGTAGCGCTGCCATACCGACCCCTGGCTGCGCAGGTGAGCACGCCCGTCGCGCGTGAGCTCGTAGTACCGGGCACGCCGGCCACTATCGGACTGCCCCCATTCGCTCGTTACCCAGCCGCGTTCGGACAGCCGGTGCAGCGCGGGATAGAGGGTGCCTTCTTCAATGAGAAGCATTTCGCCGGTGGACCCTTCGATCCATTCGGAGACGGCGTACCCGTGTCTCGGTCCCCACGTCAGTGCCTTGAGGATGAGGAGGTCGAGGCTTTCGCGGAGGATGTTGAGGTCGGCGGCGGGCACGGGTCTCCCCTAGGCAGGCTATGGCGAACATACGCCTGCTACCCCTAGCCTGGCAAGGGGCGACTCCGGGAGGCGGGAGACGAGCGACGGATCAAGGGCGGATCAAGGGGTCAGAGCCCTTGAAACAGACACCGTTGAAAATCAACCACTTAGCCTTTCAAGGGCTCTGACCCCTTGATCCCGAGATTTCAAGGGCTCTGACCCCTTGATCCGGCGCGGCTACCTGATTCCGTCCGTGCCGTGCGTTAGGCGACGCAGACCCGAGCCATCCCGGCCAACCACGTACACCTCGTCGACGCCGGTGCTGGTCGCCGAAAAGAGAAGACGAGTGCCATCACGCGACCAGCTCGGCTGACTCCGCATAGCAAGGCCGGTCGTCACACGACTGACTCGGCCCAACCCCACTTCCAGCACGTATAGATCGCCCGGGCCATCGCGGTCGGAGTTGAAGGCCACGAATCGCCCGTCGAGCGACACGGCGGGTGCGGTGTCGTTCGCGCGACTCACGTGGAGCGGCCGCACTGCTCGCGTCGCGACGGTCATCGCGAACAGCTGATCGTGTCCATCGGGGTTCGCGTAGAACACCAGCTCCTCGCTCCCGGGTCGCCAGCTCGGAACCTGGCTATTCCAGCGATTCGCCGTGAGCACCCGCTGGTTTCCGCCCAGGGTGTCAACGACCAGCAGCTCCCAGTGGAAGTCTTTTGTCGTCGAGTCGAACGTGCCGCGCTGCAGCGCGATCCACCGGCCGTCGGGCGACGGGACCGGAACGCCGTCAAACCCGGGGTGGGAGAACAATCGTCGTTGGCGACTCCCGTCGGCGTCCATCGTGTAAACGTCCACCTCGCCCGTTCTCGCGTAGTCTCGCGGCGACTGAAAGACGATCCGCCGGCCGGACGGCAGATACATGGGGTGGGCGTCGCGCCCGGGGCTCGACGTTAGGCGCCGCGCATCGGATCCGTCGGGCGCCATGGTGTAGAGCTCCCAGTCGCCGCCATCGCGCGAGGAGGAGAACACGATTCGCGAGCCGTCGGGGGACCATTGCGGCCAGGCGTTGCCGTATGCCGTGTTCGTGAGTTGCCGCTGGTTCGCTCCGTCCGCATCCATCAGGTACAGCTCGTAGCGACCCGTGCGGTTCGAGTAGAACGCGATCTGGCGTCCGTCCGGCGACCACGTCGCCTCGTAGCTCGTCCCTTCGCGCGTCAACCGTCGGAGATCCGTGCCGTCGGCGGCGATCGAATACAGACTCGGAACGCCTTCCCGCTCGGAGAAGAACACGAGTCGACGTCCGTCAGGTGAGTACTTTGCCGCCGCACCTGCGAACTGGCCGCGGGCGAGCGCCCGTCGATCCGTCCCGTCGGCGCGGATGCTCCAGATGACCGCGGTGGTGTCGCGCCCGGAACCGAACACGACGCGCTCCCCGTCGGGAGACCAGGAGGCGTGCCCACCACCGTTTCCGCTAGTCGTTAGGCGATGGGTGTCCGTGCCATCGTTCCGCATGGTGTAGACGTTGTCGCCCCCGTCACGGTCCGAGTCGAAGGCGATTTGTCGCCCATTCGGTGACCACGTCGGATGGCGGGCGAACTGGAACGACGCGCTCGAGTCGCGAATCGTCAGGCGACGCTCGTCCGTTCTGTCAGGGCGGATCGTGTAGAGGTGGAACGCGCCGTCCCGATTCGAATCGAACAGGATCGTTCGTCCGTCGGGCGACCAGGCAGGATGCGTGTCGTCGCCGTAGCCGGTGAACGTCAGGCGATGTTCGCCCGTCCCGTCGGCGTTGATGATGTACAGCGTGGTGTTCCCGTGGCGCGCGCTCTCGAACACCAGCTGTCGACCATCGGGCGACCACGACGGATTGATGTTGAGGAATACCTGCTGTTGCTGTGCGCCTGCGCCGGACGCGAACGCGGTCACGGCGGCGAGAACGCGAAAGCCGGGAGCCGTTGCCATCGCGCGAATCTACGACGGCCGCGCGCCGCGGCCGTTCGCGCGATGCCAGTCCGGACGATTCGCGGACGATCCGGGACGAACCGTTAGGCCGGACGTCGCGGCTCGTAGCTGCCAACCGGCTGGCCGAATGACACGGCGAGTCGGTTCCAGCCGTTGATCGCAATCACCGCCATGGTGAGGTTCACCATCTCGAGCTCGGTGAAATGCGCTCGTGCCTCGGTATAGACATCATCCGGAACGTGCGTGCGCCCGATCTCGGTGACGGCCTCGGTCCAGGCAACGGCGGCTCGCTCGCGCGGCGTGAAGAAGGGCGTCTCGCGCCAGAGGGGCACGGCATACAATCGCTGCTCGGTCTCCCCCTCAGCGCGCGCGTCCTTCGTGTGCATGTCCACGCAGTACCCACAGCCGTTGAGATAGGATGCACGAAGCTTGATGAGATGAAGAAGCGAATGCTCGAGGCCGGAGTTGCGAACATAGCTCTCGAGCCCCGCCTGAGCTCGAAACGCGAAAAGAAAGACGTGATGAAAATTCTGCTGTGACGGGCATGCGGCGACTGCGTTCATTGTCACAATCCGCGAGTCGCACCGTCTCTCATCGTCATGGACACCGAGCATCCGACCCCGCCCTCCAGCGCTGACGACGTCGTCGAACGCTACCGCCCTCGGCTCTTCGGGATCGCATACCGCATGCTGAGCGACGTCCAGGAGGCGGAGGACCTCGTGCAGGAGACGCTCCTCCGGTGGCATCAGGCGAAACACGACGATCTCGTATCCGAGGAGGGCTGGCTCGTCGCGGTGATCACGCGCCTCGCCATCGACCGGTTGCGCCGAGCGGAGCGGGAGCGGCTGCGATACGTCGGCAACTGGCTCCCGGAGCCGATCGCGACAGGTAGCGTCTCGCCCGATCAGCGGGCAGAGTTGGCGTCGGACTTGTCGATGGCGTTCCTGGTGCTGCTCGAGCGTCTGGCGCCCGAGGAGCGTGCGGCGTTTCTGCTACGCGAGGTGTTCGATGCCGGCTATGACGAGATCGCCCGCATCCTCGATAAGGCGGAGCCAGCCGTTAGGCAGGTGGTTCATCGGGCGAAGACGCGCGTTCGTGAAGGCCGACGACGCTTCTCACCACCGGCCGAGCGGCAGGCGGAGCTGTTGCAGCGCTTCCTCGATGCGCTGGCGGCGGACGACAAGGACGCCATGCTCGCGCTATTCACGCCCGACGCCACGTTCACCGGTGACGGCGGTGGGAAGGTGGGGTCGGTGCGGAGAGTGGTCGAAGGCCCTGATCGGATCACGCGACTCTTCCTCGGTCTGGAGCGCAAGTATCCGGGCGTCGTTACCCACGAGATTGTCGAGCTCAATGGTCAACCGGCGATCGGCAGCTACCACGATGGCGTGATCACGTACGTGACGCTGTTCGAGACGGACGGCAACCACATACTCGCGGTCTATCGGGTGTTGAATCCGGACAAGCTCGCGCACCTGCGCTAATTCGACTCTGGCCCCAATTCCTCGTAGCTTCGGTCGGTGCCGACCAGCCTCCAGGAACAACTTCAATCCGCCCTCGGTTCAGCCTACACCGTCGAGCGTGAGCTCGGCGGTGGCGGCATGTCGCGCGTGTTTCTCGCGGAAGAGCGACGGCTCGCGCGCCGCGTCGTCGTGAAGGTGTTGAGCCCGGAGCTCGCGGCCGAGGTGTCGACGGATCGGTTTGAGCGCGAGATCAGGGTGGCCGCGAAGCTGCAGGACCCGCGGATCGTTCCCGTGCTCAGCGCGGGAGAAGCAGCCGGTCTGCCGTTCTACACGATGCCGTTCATCGAGGGCAGGTCGCTGAGAGAGCGGATGAAGGACGGGCTGGTGCCGCTCGCGAGCGCGATATCGATCCTGCGCGACATGGCGCTTGCGCTCGAGCACGCGCACGAGCA
>JAJKIV010000013.1 GCA_021154285.1 Gemmatimonas sp.
CCGACGCCTTGGCGGTGTCTTCCGCCTCCTGCTCCTCGAGCGCTTCGCTCAGCTCGATGTCACATCCGGTGAGCTTGCTGCCCACCGTCGACCGGATCTCGCTCATGAGGGCGTCGCCGGGCATCGACTTCCGCAGTTTCACGAGGTACGACAGCTCGGTGGGCTTGCCCTCGTTGCTCACGACCTCGTCGAGCAACCACCGCTTCGTGAAGCGGTCGAGCGTCTCCTCGAGCGCAGGCTGGACGAGCGGCGCGTCCTCGGTCGTGAATGAGAGGAGCGCGTTGAACCGCGGCTTCTTCCGGCCGGCGATCCGCCTTACGCGATCGAACCGGGCGGCGAGGGCATCGACCTTCTGCGGGCTCAGCGCGAGCACGATGTCGTGGTCGTGGACCGCGATGTCGCCCTTGCCGTTCCCGTTGCCATTGGCGTTGCCATGGCCGTTGCCCTCGGCCAGCAGCTTGAGCGGCTCCGCCCACTGCTGGGCGCTCGCTGTGGTCACCAGCGCGTTTCGACCAAAGTCCGTGCGCCAGATGAACAGCAGCACGAGGTTGAAGATCACGGACACGACCGCGCCGACCGTGATCGCCTGGACGCCGGCGGCGAACCCGATCCCGATCGCGAGGAAGATGAAGACCGTGTCGCGCGTATCGCGAAGCGTGTTCCGGAACCGCACGGCAGCCACGACACCCGCGAGGCTGAACGCCAGTGCGAGGCTGTTCCGCACGATGAGGATGATCGACGCGACGACGAGCGGCAGCATGATCAGCGTTTCGACCACCGACTGATTGTGCCGCTTGGTGCGACGCGCGGACATGTAGACCCACGTCACCGGCAGCATCAGGAGGAGCGTCGAAACGAGACACAGGGTTGTCGTGAGCGCCAGCTGAACGCTCGAGGGCAACCGTTCGGTGGGTGACTGGAACGTGCCGGACGTCAAGCCATCCTGCAGGATCTGGGGCGCGGCCGTCAGCTCCTCGAGGCGCTCGCCGGAGGCGATCTGACCGAGGATCGGGAAGAAGTAGAGCAGGGTCCCGAATACGGCGCCGAGTATGATGTAATAGGCCAGCAGCCGGCGAATCGGCCGGTCTGACCCGAGTGTTACTGTGTCGATTACCCGCTTGAATGAAAGGCTCATGGCTCTCCGTTGGTGCGTTGCTTACCGCACTCTTCGGGTCGCCAGTATGGCAAGGGGCAGGCCAGGCGACGGTTCGCCGTCGCCCGTCTAACGCCGCCCGTCGCAAGCGCCTCAGCCCGTAATCGGGCCCGTCTCGATCCCGTTCTCGGCCGCGCGCCGGCGGACTTCCGCGAGCAGGGTGATCAGATACTTCTCCACCCACTCCGCTTCCTCGTACTCGACGAGCGGGCGGGCGTGGACGGCCGTCGAGCCAACGCCGTTCTGGTGGCCGGTGACGAACCCGAGCGGGTCACCACCATTCATCACGTGCGCGTTGAGCACGTGCAGCGCGTCGGGGTCATCGGCCCAGACGAACTCGGTTCGGTGATCGAACCCCACCACGAGTGCGGCATGGGAGCGGTCCTCGGCGGCCTCATGAAGCTCCGCGACGAGGTCCGCGGTCGTGCGGCGAGCGGACGACATGGTGTTCTCCGGGTAAGGGAGTGGGTAAGGGAGCTTGAGGGGGGAGGCGACCGCCGGTTCGCCTCGATTGCCCTTACCGTACCACACCGCGTCCAGACCGCCCGCGCCGGCGCGAGGCGGGTCACACGATTTCGGTGAGTCGCATCTCGACGTTAGTCGCCGTACACGACTCTTGGAAGACCATCTGCCCGTTCAGGCCGTCACTCGGCGGTCACGGAACCCGGTGCGTTTCGCCACCGGTGCCTATGGTTTACAGCCGACAGCCCCTGTTTCGTTTGACACACGACTTCGCCTGTCGCCACATTCGTCCTTCCTTCCGGAAGGAGCCGCGGGTGGAAGACAAACCGGGCGTCACCAAAGCGCTGCGATCGCTCGCGAAGTCGAACATCGACGCCGAGGCCAAAACTCGGCGCCGCACGACGGCGATCGTGGTGGTTGCCGTGCTCGCCGTCTGTATCTGGGCCTTCGTTCACTGGGTCCTGTAGGCCCCGCCGTCGGGGCCTCGCGGCTCAGGGCACCACTTTCGCCGACCGCTTCTTCATCAGGGCTTCGATCTCATCGATCTCCCGTGGCGCATTGCTCACGCGCTCGAGGCCCTTGTCGGTGATAATGTAGCTGTCCTCGATACGTACACCTGTGTTCTGGTAGCGGGCCACCGCCTCCTTCACCTTCGCCTTGAACGCGCGGTTCTTCGGCGTATCGGCGAGCGCATCGAGCATCGCCTGGCTCACATAGATGCCCGGCTCGATCGTGAACGCGTCGCCTTCCTTGAAGGTCTTGTCGCCGTAGTAGTACTGCGCCGGGTCGTGCACCGCGAGGCCGATCCCGTGCCCAAGGCCGTGGATCATCCAGAAGTACGTCTGCGTGCACGCCACTGGCGTGGCCGAGCAGTTGACCTTCCAGGGCGGATCGAACGACGCGGTCTACGATTCGGCGAGACCTAACGCGACGAGGCCCTTCGCGCGGACGGCGATGGACGAATCCGATGCCGCCTGTGCCGACATGCCCGGCTTCGAGTTCCGCTCGGCCGCGGCCTGCGCGTCACGAACGATCTGGTAGAGCTTCTTCTGGTCCTCAGTGTAGGTGCCGCTCACCGGAATCGTGCGGGTGACGTCGGCCGCGTAGCCCTCGTACTGCGTCGCGGCATCGATGACGACGACGTCGCCGGGCTTGGCCGGCGCGCGGTCCTTCATGTAGTGGAGCTGCGTACCGTTCGCGCCTGCGCCGACGATGGACCCGTAGGCCGGGCGCTCACCACCTAGCCGGGCGAACGTGTACTCCACGGCGGCCTGCAGCTCGTACTCGTGCGACGGTTCCGGCGCGAGCATGGCGGCACGGTGGCCTTCGGCACTGATCTCCCCGGCTTTGCGAAGCAGCGCGAGCTCGGCCGGCGACTTCTTCGCACGGAGCTGATCGACGATCTCGTGGGCGTCCTTGACTGAAAGGCCGGAATGCTTGGCCGCGATCGACTTCATGAACGAGCGGCCACGCGTGAGCGAATCCTGCGCGGCGAAGTCGGCGTCGCCGAAGTCCGCCAGGGTGTAGAAGGTCGGCGCCGGGCTCACGCTCGCGAGCGAATCGACGAAGGCGCCGAGCGCGGAGAACGGTCGGGCCTTCACACCTAACGTGCGCTCGACGGACGTCGAGTCGGGGCGGCGACCGTAGTAGAAGGCCGTACGCGGGTCGATCGGCGAGAGGAAGAACGTGGTCGTCGGCTTGCCACCCTTCGCGACAAGCACCATGGCAGCGTCGGGCTCGTCGAAGTTCGTCAGGTAGTGGAACGCGGGGATCTGGTAGAACGGCCCGAAGTCGGTGACGGGCGTTCGCCCGCCGAAGGCGACGACGACACCGTCTTTGATGCGGGCGGCGAGAGCGTCGCGGCGCGCGCCGTACTCCGATGCCGGTATCTGCGCGTGCAGGCGAACGGATGACACGGACACGGAAACGACCGCGGCGAGTACGACGGCGGTGCGCCGAGAGAGCGAAGGCCGGGTGAACACGGATCCTCGTGGGAACATGGGATGATTCGCTCGACGAGTTTTGCTGTGCGTTTCGGAAAAGATGGGGGGAGGCCCGGCCAATTGTTACTGGGAACAGGGAACACGGTCTCCGTGGGAGCCTCGGTTCCCCGTTACCGGTTCCCTTGCTTCGAGCGGGCCGGGCCTTGCTGCCGCATTGGGGCCGTGCGATGGTTTCCGAGCCGTACGACCATTCTATTCCTTGATTCCGGAGAGCCTCATGCGTGCGAGCCGTGTGCTCACGCTTGTTCTCGCCTTGGGCCTATCGAACCCCATGGCCGGTGTCGCGCAGCAGCCTGCTGCTGCTGACACTTCGAAGAAGACAGCTCCCAATACCGAGCTCCCGATCGTCCCCACGCGCAAGACCAACTTCACGACCGACGAAGGCACGTGGCTGTCGCTCGACGTCTCGCCCGACGGCAAGACGATCGTGTTCGACCTCATGGGTGACCTCTACACGCTGCCGATCGCGGGCGGAAAGGCGACTCGGATCACGAGCGGCACGGGGTTCGACGGGCAGCCGCGCTTCGCGCCCGACGGCAAAACCATCGTGTTCGTCAGCGACCGCAGCGGCTATGAGAACCTCTGGGTCGTCGACGCGGCAGGCGGAGAGCCGCGGGCGATCACGAAGGACAAGGACGCGCAGTACATCTCGCCCGCCTGGACGCCCGATGGCCAATACATCGTCGTGTCGCGGACGAAGACGGGCATTCTCGGCAGCGCGTACGACCTGGTGATGGTCAACAAGGATGGCGGCACGGGGCTGCAGCTCACCGGGCCCGGCACCGGTGACGCGCCGAGCGGACCGCCGAACCCGCTCGCGCCGCCGCCGTACAGCAACTACCTCGGGGCCGACGTGTCGCCCGACGCCCGGTACATCTACGCGAGCGTGAAGCGCGGTGGCTTCCAGTACAATCAGATGCTCGAGGACCGGTGGCAGATCGGCGTGTACGACCGCAACACCGGCAAGACGTATCTGCGCACGAACAATCTCGGTGGCGGGATGCGGCCGGCCATCAGCCCGGATGGAAAATGGCTCGCCTACGGCTCGCGCATCGATGCCGGAACGGGCTTGCGACTCCGCGAGCTCGCGAGCGGCGATGAGATCTGGCTCTCGCGCGACATCCAGCGTGACGATTCCGAGTCGCGCTACACGCGCGACCTGCTGCCCGGCTACGCCTGGATGCCCGATTCCCGCTCGGTGGTCATTACCAACGGCGGCAAGCTGTGGCGCCTGGCACTGCCTAACGGCACGGCGTCGCCGATCCCGTTCTCCGCGGACGTCGAGATCAACATGGGGCCGCTCGTGAAGTTCGAGTACCCGATGAACGACTCCGTCCTCAACGTCAAGCAGATTCGCAACGCGCGACCCTCGCCCGATGGCAAGCGCCTCGTGTTCTCGGCCCTCGACAAGCTGTGGGTCATGGACTTGCCGAATGGACGTCCGCGCCGACTCACCAGCGGCACCGCCGGCGAGCACTCACCGGCCTGGTCGCCCGACGGCCGCTACGTCGCGTACGTCACGTGGACCGAGGAAGGCGGTGACATCTGGCGCATCAGCATGGCGACGCCTAACGCGCGGCCGGAACGGCTCACGCGGCAGACCGCGTTCTACGAGGACCTGAACTACGATCCGACCGGTCGGCGCCTCGTCGTCATACGGGGGCCGCGCGGGGAGCGGATCGAGAAGACGAGCGAATTCTCGGGACCGGGCCCGCAGGTGATGGAGCTCGCGTGGCTCCCGGCGGCGGGGGGCGACGTCACGCAGATCTCGCCGGTCAACTCGTATGGCCGACCGCATTTCACGCGCGACTCGACCCGCGTGTACATCTACGACCCGGCCGATGGCGTGATCTCCATGCGGTGGGACGGCACCGACCGCCGCGCGCACATCAAGGTGACGGGCTTTACTGACCCGCTGCAGGGACCGATGGCCCGTCCGGGCCCGGCGAGCGAGGTGATCTTGAGCCCTGATGGCAGTCAGGCGTTCGCGGACGTCGACAACAAGCTCTACCTGGTTTCCGTCCCCGTGTCGGGCGGTGCGACGCCGTCGGTCTCGATCTCCACTCCTGCGGCCGCGCCGGTTCCCGTTCGCAGGCTCTCGCGCGTGGGCGGCGACTTTCTCGGATGGTCGAACGACGGGAAATCCATCTACTGGTCGTTAGGCCACAGCTACTTCACGTACGACCTCGCAACGGCGTCCCGCGCGATCGCGGATTCGACACGGAAGGCCGACAGTCTCACCAAGGCCGGTGGCAAGCCCGACACGTCCGCCGCGGCGAAGCGGCCCGCGTATGCGCCCACGCGGCAGGACGTCTCGATCGCGGTGTCGCGAGACCGGCCCACGGGCGTGATCGCGCTTCGTAACGCGCGCATCGTGACGATGAAGGGGAACGAGGTCATCGAGCGCGGTGACATCGTGGTCACGAACAACCGCATCACCGCCCTTGGTCCGGCGGGGAGCGTCACCATTCCCGCTGGCGCGCGCTCGTTCGACGTCGCCGGCACCACGATCCTGCCCGGATGGGTGGACATCCACGCGCACATGTGGCCGTCGTGGGGCATCCACAAGACGCAGGTCTACGAGTACCTCGTCAACCTCGCGTACGGTGTGACCACCACGCGTGATCC
>JAJKIV010000014.1 GCA_021154285.1 Gemmatimonas sp.
CCCTCCAGCTCTTCCGCCGGGCGGACGCCGGCCTGGCCGGAGACGTAGACGTAGACGTTGTCCTTGTCGCGCGGGTCCTCGACCACCGTGTGCGTGTGCGAGCCGCGGCAGGTCTGCACGTTCGCGATGTACTTGGGGTTCGTGATGTCGCTGATGTCGAAGATGCGAATGCCGCGCAGGCGGTCCTTGCTCACATGCTCCTTCACGCCCTCGCCGCCGCAGTCGAGCCGACCGCCATTACCCTCGCCGGACACGAACAGGAGGTTCTTATAGACCGACACGTCGCTTTGCGACGCCGGGCAGAAGTACGCGGTCGTGAGGACCGGCTTGGACGGGTTCGAGATGTCCCAGACCTGGAAGCCGTTGTAATTCCCCTGGATCGCGTACTTCCCCGTGAACGCCATGTCCGAGTTCGTCGACCCGACGAACTTTTCAGGCGGCCGAGTTTCGGAGACGACCTTGAGGTTCCACTGGCTCTGCGCGGCATCCCACAGGCCGGCCTTGAGCCCGACGCGCGGATCGGCCTTTGGCGTCGCACTCTGGCTCGTCTTGGGAGTGGACGAGCACGCCGCCGCCGATACGAGCCCCGCCACGAGCGACAGCTTGACGAAGTGACCTGCAGTGCGACGCACCGACGGTCGAGTGAAACGGTACACGAGTGACATGGTCATGCCTCTGAAGAACGGAATGAGGAAGGCGAACCTGAACCCAAACGGTGGATCACTGTGGTTTGTTTTGGACCATCAGTTCGAACAGCATGCGCTGCATGCGAGCGATTTCAGTTGTCTGGTCGGTGTTCACATCGCTCGCAAGCTTGAACACCGTTTCGTCCAGCCCCGCGCCGTAGGTGCTGAACAGCTCCTTCACCATGGACACGGCCCCCGTGTGGTGCTGGATCATGAGCGTGAGGAACGTCTTGTCGAAGTCGGTGCCCTTCGCGGCATCGAGCTGCGCCATCTGCTCCTCGGTGAGCATGCCCGGCATGAGCATGACATGCTCTTCGCCGCCCATCTTCATGGTCATGCCCTTCGGGTTCGGCGTCGGCACCGGCTGATTGTGGTCGCGGAGCCACATCGACATGATGTTGATCTCATCCGTCTGGGCGTTGATGATGCGACCGGCCAGCGTCTGGATGGAAGAGTTCGCTCCATGCGTCGGCGCCATCTTCGCCATCACAATCGCCTGCGAGTGATGGTGGATCATTCCCGACATGAAGTTGATGTCCGCCTCGGTGGCCTGATAGCGGGTCTTGTCGGGCTTCGCGTTCGCTATGGCGGCCGAGTCGCCCTTCATGACGACCGGATTCGGCGGCTTCGACGACTGTATGCTCTGGCGCGGCGCACTGCACGCACCGAGCGCGGCCGTGGTGAGAACGGCCGCCACGAGAGTGGGGGTCTTCGGGGTCATTCGCACTGGTTCCCGGAAGGCGCCGAGCTCGGGCCTTCCAAAATGTGGTAACACACAATAGTAGTGGTCTGCACCCCGGAGAACGAGGCGGGACCGCCTCGAAATTCGGTCCGGTTGGGATAAGTGGAGCGGACACGTTTTTTCGTCGTCCCTCGTCCGTCGCCCGTCCCCGGAGTCGCCTGCCGCCAGTCGCCAGTCGCCCAGTGCAAACACACCGTCCAAACTGGCTTCGACCCGCGATCTTCTGGCTCGCGGTCGTCGTCATCGCGGTCGTCATCGGGCGCTACGCGACGCCGCCGCAGATCAACCGCCCGCCCGGCGCCACGGGGCGCATGCTTCCGCGACTGCCCGGCCCGGCGCCGAACTTCCGAACGCTGCTGTACCTCCTGGGCGTCGGCTCCATCGTCTGGTACGCCGCCGCCGTCGCGCTCCCGCTTCTCGTGCTCGGCGCGCGTCGCATCGATCTGGACCGTCTCGGGCGGGTGCGCGCCATCGGCATCGTGGCAGGAGTGCTTGCGACACTCATCGCGATCACCAGTATCATTGAATACGTCGCGCTCTATCGCGGATCGCCGGTGCAGCCCGGGTTTGCTGCGTATCTCCCTCAAGCGCTTCGCCAGAACGTCCTGCCCTGGGTGGCACTCGCCGGCCTCGTCGCCGCCGCCGAGGCCGGGCGCCGCGCTCTCTACTCGGCCATCGACCGCGAGCGCCTCCGCGCCCAGGTGGCGGAGCAACGGCTCATCGCCCTCACGGGACAGCTGCATCCACACTTCCTCTTCAACACGCTTCAGGGAATCTCGACGCTCATTCACCGCGATCCCGAAGCCGCCGACGAGATGCTCGCGAAGCTCAGCGACCTCCTGCGAGACCTGCTGCGACACCGCGACCACGTGCTCGTCCCGCTCGCCGACGAGCTGCGTTATGCACGCACCTATCTCGAGATTGCACAGCTTCGCTTCGCCGACCGCCTTCGCTTTCAGATCGACATCGTGGCGGACGCGGATCAGGCGTCGGTGCCGCTGTTCATTCTCCAGCCGCTCGTGGAGAACGCGCTCGCGCACGGGATTGGCGGGCGCACGCAGGGCGGTTGCGTGCGAGTCTTGGCGCGCCGCGACGGCGAGCGCCTGCGGCTCGAGGTTGCAGACGACGGAGCCGGCCTGACGACGAGTACGACGCTGCGCGAAGGCGTCGGCTTGAGTAACACCCGCGAACGCCTGCGGGCGTCGTTCGGCGACGATCAGCGGTTCTCGTTAGGTCGCGCCGACGCTGGGGGAGCGGTGGCACGCATTGACGTTCCGTTCCGCGCGCACGCGCAGCCGAGAACGCCGCCGTGACCGCGATCCGGGTCGTGACCGTGGACGACGAGCCACTCGCCCGCGAGCGCGTGAGCACACTCGTTCGCGAGTCCGAGGGCTTCGACCTCGTCGGCGAGGCGAACAACGGTATCGAAGCACTCGACCTGATCACGCGCCTCGACCCTGACCTCGTCTTCATCGATGTGGAGATGCCCGAGCTGAGCGGGTTCGGCGTGATCGCAGCGCTCGATGAGGCACGTGTGCCCGCGGTCATCTTCATCACGGCATTCGAGCAATACGCGCTCAAGGCGTTCGAGATCGGCGCCGTGGACTATCTGCAGAAGCCCGTCACGCGCCAACGGTTCGCGGCGGCCGTTGGACGCGCCAGAGATCGCCTGGGGCGACGACCCGCGGACTATGGGCCGACGCTCGTCTCCAGCGCGACGCTGGCCGAGCGCGCTCGCGGGTACCGCACGCGGTTCGTCGTCAGGCGCGGTAACACCCATCACATTGTGGCGGCCGACGACGTGGATTGGCTGGACGTCGCCGACAACTACCTCGGTCTGCACGTGGGGCCGAAGACGCATCTCTGGCGCGGCACGATGAAGCAGGCGGAGGACGAGCTCGACCCGGACCGCTTCGTCCGTATTCATCGGTCGGCGATCGTGGCCGTGGATCGCATCGTGACCGTGCGGACGCACGACTCCGGAGGGCACGTGATCGAGATCAAGGGAGGCGTACAGCTGCGGAGCAGCCGGCAGTACGCCGGTCGCGTGCGAGCGCTCTTGCGGTAGGGTTGCGCTCGCCCGCGCTATCGCGACCTTACCTGCCATGCTCTACATGATCGTGGAACACTTTCGCGACGGGGACGCCCGCCCCGTCTACCGGCGATTTCGCGACAAGGGCCGTCTCGCCCCTGAGGGGTTGAAGTACGTCGCGAGTTGGGTCACGACGGACATCCGCCACTGCTATCAGGTCATGGAGTGCGATGATCCCGCGCTCCTCGAGCAGTGGATGGCGCAGTGGCGCGACGTCACCGACTTCGAGTGCATCCCCGTCGTTACGTCGGCCGAAGCGGCGCGGGCGATGGCGCCGAAACTGTGACGCGCGCGTCGTGCCTAACGTGGTGACCGCCGATCACGTCGTGAAACGGGACGTCCCGCTGTTGTCGCCGGAGCTCGCGCGGCGCATCGAGCGGCTGGTGGCACCCGAGCCGGTCGTCTCCGTCGGCCCGGCGGTTCCCGGTGGCGTGATCGTCGTTCGGTTCGGCCGCACGATCGCCGCGAAAGCGAAAGGCGGTCGGCCGTCGAACAAGGTGTTCTGCTTTGGCCCCGACGATCTGTCGCGGCTCGATGACATCCTCGCGTTCTACACCTCCGAGGGACTCGAGCCGGAGTTCTACCTCACACCCACCGGATTCACGCGTGCGGTGGGCGCGGCACTCTCCGCGGCCGGCTTTGCGCAGTTCGACTTCCAGCAGGCGATCCTGTACGGCGTGCCGTCGAACGAGCTCACGTCGCCGCCACCGCACATCACGATCGAGCGCGTGACGGCGGACAGTCTCGAGGACTACGTGTGCACGATGGCCGCCGGGTTCGAGATGCCCGTGGAGTGGCGCGATGCGGCGATGAACGACGCTCGACGCAGTTTCCGTGGCGATGAGCAGCGCTTCCTGGCGCGCGTTGGCGGCGAGCCGGCAGCCGTCGCGACCCTCCGCGTTCGTGATGGGGTCGCAAGCCTCGGCGGTGGCGCTACGGTTCCTGCCCACCGCCGGAAGGGTTGCCACCTCGCGCTCGTGCGGCACCGGCTGGACGCCGCGTACTTGTTAGGCTGCACGCTCGTCATCGGGGGAGCGAACTATGGCTCCGGTAGCTTCCGGAACCAGCTGCGCGGCGGCCTTCGCCTCGCGTATGTCGAGAGCGGGTGGCGCAGGATGGGCGCGCAATGAGCGCGGTGGAAGATCGGCTGCGCGAGCTCGGGCTCGCGCTTCCGCCGCCCAAGACGCCGGTTGCCAACTATATCGGCACGAAACGGTCAGGCGACCTGCTCTTCGTATCGGGCCGGGTAAGTCAGCGGCGCGGCGAGGTGGGCACCGAGCTCTCCGTGAGTGATGCGCAGATCGCGGCCCGCGACGCGATGCTCGACCTGCTGGCCATCGTCAAGCAGGACATCGGCGACCTCGATGTGATCGTATCGATCGAACAGCTGCGTGGGTTCGTTCGCTCGTCCCCGACATTCACGGAACAGCCGCGCGTGATCGACGGCGCGTCGGACCTTCTCGTCGCGTTGTACGGCGACGCCGGCCGCCACGCCCGCACCGCAACCGGCGCCGCTCAGCTTCCATTCGGCGCAGCGATTCAACTGGATATGGTAATGAGGCTCCGCAGCAGCTAGCTCGTCATCACTCGCACCCTGGCCGCTCATGACCGGACCTGTTCGCCTCGCGCTCCTCGTCGCCGTCGTGGTAGGCTCCTACGCCGTGGGACGTGCAGCCCCACAACAGCACTCACGCGAGGCGACGGCGGTCCGATCGGCACGCACCCAGCAGAACACCGCGATCGCCGCTCGCGATTTCGACCGCGCGGCATCGTTCTGGACGGAGGACGTCGTCATCAGGTCCGGACTCGGACTCATCATTCAGGGACGCGCCAACTATCGCTCGGCCTTCGTCGCCGATACCACGACCGTGTTTCGTCGCGAGCCGGACCGCGTGGACGTCAGTGACAACGAGCGGTGGCCGCTCGCGTTCGAGTCCGGCACCTGGACCGGCCATTCGGTGGCCGACGGTCGGCCGCTCGTCCGCGGCCGCTACGCCGCACAGTGGATCAAGCGTGATGGGCACTGGCTCATTCGCGCCGAGGTGTTCGTCGCGTTAGGCTGCGCGAACTCGGGCTGCAAACGGCCGCTGTCCGTTCAATGACCTTGGGCTGCCGACGCAGCCCAGTGGCTCCCGGCCCGCGCCGATCGTCCTCTCTGTACGCTCGATCGCGCCAAATGGCGGGTGACCACATGACCAAACTGTTGGGGTTCGTAGGCGCCACCCTCGGTGGCTATGCCGGGTGGGCCGTCGGCGCGCTGGCCGGGACGTTCAGCGCGTTCGTCGTCAGTATGATCGGCACAGGTTTCGGGATGTATTGGGGGCGCCGATTGGCGCAGCACTTCGGGGCCTGATGGTCCGCTGAAGCCAGCGCGCGTCTCGCACCGTACGGTGGAATCTCCCATCCACCTCGAGAGGCGAATATGTGGGCTGGTTTCGTGGAGCTGCTCCGGGCCGGGATCTTCGCCGCCGCGCACGTCTGCGGCGGCAGCCTCGGCGGCGGGATCCTTTTCGTGTCGGCCGGCGTGCGGCTCGCATTGCTGCCCCTCACCCTTCGCCTCGCACGGAACGCCCGGGCGCAACAGGCGAAGCTGGCCACGCTGCAGCCCGAGATCGAAGCCCTGCAGCGTCGATTCGCGAACGACCCCGGACGGCTCCTCCGCGAAACCAGCGCGCTGCACGCGAAGCACGGTATCAGGTTGCTCACGCCGTCGGGACTCCTCGGCATGGCGATTCAGTTTCCGGTGCTGGGCGGTCTTTTCGCCGCGGTGCGAACCGGGCTTGGAGCGAAGGTCCGGTTTCTCTGGATTGGCGACCTCGCTCGGCCCGACGGCGCTCTGCTGCTCATCGCGACGGCTCTGACCGCGTGGGGAATCTCGAGTGCGCCAAATTCGCCGGGTCAGACCACGAGTCAAACGCCAATGCTGGTTGTGGGCGTGCTCCTCACCGCGGCCTTTCTGTGGACAGCGTCGAGCGCCGTGGCCCTGTCGGCAGGCGCAGGGTCACTGGTGTCGGTGCTGCAAAACTGGCTCGTGAGCCGCGATGCGATGAAGACTCGTGACTAGTGACGCACGACGAACGATCTCGCCTTCCGCCCTTCTATCCCCGAACGTATGCTGAGTCATGCGCGGGCTGCCAAAGCGGGAGCGGGCCTTCACGAAGTTCGTTCCGACGCCACCACCGGGTGACGCGTGCGACTGCATCTGCCATCGCGCACCGCTGGCTGTGCTGCATCCGGCGCCGTGCTGCGTCTCGTGCCCGAGCTGCGGGAGGAGAGTTGCCTCCGCGCGCCTAACGGCACATGTCGCCGCCCACAGCCGCCCTGTCCCCGAGCGACGACGCGGCTGACGATCGTGACGGCTTTTGGCGCGCGACACCGCCAGCTGCCGGCTGACCTTGCCCGGTCGGCGCACGACCGTGGCGCGCGTACGGTCCGTCGACCAATAATGACGAGTGACCGCCTGGCCGTCCGGCGGGAAGGCCGGGCGAGTCGCATTCCGGTCTACGGTCATGGACTACTTACTCCAGGACGTCTTTCGGAACGCGGCCCTGTTGGGCCAGGAAGCGCTGACGAACGGCAACGTCTGGATCCTCGTACTGATCGTGATCATTGCGATCGGCGTGGTCGCGTCGATACGCGGCAAGCTGACGGAGAGCTGGATCTGGATACCGATGCTCGCGCTCGCGATGTGGTACGCGGTATATCGCTCGCTCGAGCTTCGTGCGTGAGTTGACGTTGGTGTCCGAGCGTCGGTCGCGGTGGCTCGGGCAGTTGCTCTCGACTGCTCCTGCCGATCGTGGCCGGGCTGAAGCGGCCGTGCGCCGTCTCTACCGAGCGGCAGACCTTCCGGAGCCGGGACACGTTCTCTGGTTCGACTCCGCGTTCAGCGCGTCCTGGCTGGTCGCCTTTCTGATCGCGCCGTACCACCAGCTCTGGTCGCAGAAGCTTTCGACGGGCGTGTCGCGAAACGACCGCGACCGGCTCGAGCGCGCACGTTCGGCGTTAGGCGACGCGCTCGGCCTCGCTGACCCGAAGGCTGCACTCGCGGCCGCCGGCGGCCCGCTCGGCCAGCACCTGCAATTCCCGCCGGTGCCGTCGCGGATGGTGACGACCAAGCTCCTCACGGCGCGCTATAGCCTGGCCGACGACGTCTCGAGCCTGTTCACGCAGCGCGGTGAGGACGACGACCTCGCTCGGGCCGAGATGTACTACTGGGGGGGCAACCGGGGTGCCCTGGCGAGTGCGTTGCACTGTCCGACAACCGATCGGCTGATCGGCAACTCGTTTTTCGGGGATTACTCGTTCTCGACGATGGCCGACGATGAGCACCGCGTCGGCGACCGCGAACCTCCGGGACTTCTGGCTGCTGCGTGGGACGTCGCGCACTCGTCAGGCATGTGGTGGCCGTTCGAGGGCGTCGCCATCATGAGTGATCGGCCGGCCGAGCTTCACGTGAACCAGAAGTATCTGCTCCACCGGCCCGATGGCCCGGCGGTCGTGTACCGCGATGGCTCGAAGGCGTATGCCTGGAACGGAAAGGCGGTGCCGGAACGCTGGATCGTGCAGCCGGACGCAGTCCCACCGCGCGAGTACAAGGGCTTCGACCCGACGTTCGCGCAGCACGTGAAAGCGAAGGCAACGCCCGCGACGAAGCCGAAGAACCAGGCGAAGCCGGAGGCGATCCTGAAAGCCACGCTTCCCGTCGACCCCGACGCGCGACTGGAGCACCTCCGTGCACACGCCGGTGGAAAGCTTCCGCTCTGCGATCGCTACCAGGCGGGCGCGCACCGCGAGGTTTGGCGTGAGCTCGTAGCGTTAGGTCCCGGCGTGCGCGAGAGTCCCCACATCACGGATGCGCTCGCGGTCGCGTACGAGACCATGCGTCGCGTGCAGTCGAACGCGCGCATTCTCGTCGAGCGCCTGACGGCCATGCACTACACGTTTGGCATGGCCAAAGGCCCACTCGACGTGGCCCTCGGTGGGCCGCACGGCGCGACACCTATGGATCTCGACCAGCTCGTTCGTGGGCTAACGGGGGGTGGCAAAACGCCGAACATTCGGGGTCTTGGGAACCTGGCCGCCATGATGGCCAAGGCGCGGGACCTGATCGCTGCTCAAAACAAAGGAACGCAGGAAACGCGAGAACGGGCGAGCGCGCATGCGACACCACCCGCCGATAGCCATGACCAGATCGTGAGCTTCGAGCGAAAACACGGGGGGTTGCCGCTGTCGTTGCGAGCGTTTTACGAAGTCGTAGGAGAAGTGGACCTGATCGGCACCCACCCGACGCTCGCTCCGGCCGGTGGCCCGGTCGCGCCGGATCCGTTGGTCGTGTATGCGCTGGATGAGGGCCTCATTGAATACGACGAGGAAGAGGACGAGGAAGAAGGCAGCCCGTCGACGATCACGATTGCGCCGGACGACCTCCACAAAGCCAATATCAGCGGCGGCGATCCGTACGAGATGGCGATCCCCGACCTCCGTGCCGACGGCGAGCTGCTGAACGAGCGTCACCAGCTTTTCTTCGTCGACTACCTCCGTCTGTGCTTCAAGTTTGGTGGGTTTCCGGGCTACGATGGAGCGGCTGACGTGCCGCACGAGATCGCCGCGTTGAAGGCCGGGTTGTTGGAGTTCTAAGCCGTCGCCGCGACGTACTCGGCGGTGGTCGATCCCGTGCCTGTCCGTCCCGCGATGGCTTCCGCGACGTGATTCGCGTCGCGACCGACGCCGTGGATCATGGTCGACGACATGGCGTACAGGAAATGCAGCCCGACGAAATACAGGCCGGGCTCGTCTCGTACGACTCCTCGGTCGTGCCGCGGCTCGCCATTCGCGTCGAACACCGGAAGCTCGATCCACGAGAATCCAGGCTCGAAACCGGTGCACCAGATGACGTTGGCGACGTCGAGCACGCGGCCGTCCTCGAGCAGTGGCTTCCCCTCCCGCGCTCCTGCGGTCCGAGCGACGCGCTGCACACCTGCCGCGGTCAGGACATCCGGGGTGGCGCGAATGAGCGGCGCGGTCGCGTGCGCCAGCATCTTCGGGCGCACTCTTCGGCCAATCGGCGTGTCGATCGTCATGAGGCGATGAAACACGAACCGAAGCATCACGCGCGTCAGAAGCGTGCGCGGAAGGCCACCGAACCGAAACGGAATGCGACCCACATCCCTGCCCGAGATCCACGTCTCGTGACCGCCACGCACTGCCTCGAGCGCGAGCTCCGCCCCGGAGTTTCCGGCGCCGACGACTAGTACGCCCCCAGGCTGCAGCTGCGTGAGGTTCCGATACTCGCTCGAGTGCAGCTGGACGATCGACGGACCCAAGTCCGTCGCAAACGTGGGAAACCGCGGCCGCTGGAACGTCGCCATGGCGACCACCACGTGCTTCGCCTCGTACCGCGCGCGGTCGGTGACGACGAGATAGCGATCGCCATCGCGCGTTAGGCTCGTGACCGTCTCGCCGGTGCGCACGGGCAGATGGAACTGCGCCGCGTACGAAGCGAGGTAATCCCCCATCTCGTCTTTCGTCGGGAAGTAACCCGGCGCCGACGGGAACGCCATGCCGTCCAAACTGTCGTAGCGCGCTGGCGTAAAGAGTCGGAGCGAGTCCCACCGCGTACGCCAACTGTCGCCGACTCGCTCGTTGGCCTCGAGGACGAGGAAATGCCGTCCCCGACGAGCCAGGTGATAGCCAACCGACAATCCCGCTTGCCCGGCGCCGATGATGATCGTCTCGACCCGCTCGGGCTCAAATGATCCGCGCATATCTGCCTCCATTGCGTGTGCCTTGGTCGGCGTCCGACCGTGGCACCACGGTATGCCCTTCATGCGCAAAGCGCCTCGGGCGAACTACCCAGGGCGGGCTGGCTAGCGCGTGGGTAGTTCTATGTAGGGATTAGGCGGCAGGCGGCAGGCGGCAGGCGGCAGGCGACAAAAGGCGCGTGTCATTCCGAGCGAGCGGCAGCGAGTCGAGGAATCGCCGTCGTCCCGACAGAGGGCCTCGGTTTCCAGTTCCCAGTTCTCAGCGTCGCCAGTCGCCAGTCGCCAGTCGCCAGTCGCCTAGTCCCCAGTCCCCACCAGTCGGTTGCGGTACGCGTACGCCGTCGCCGCAGCGCGCGACGTCAGGTCGAGCTTCGTGAAGATGTTCGCCACGTGGCGAGCCACGGTTTTCTCGCTCAGGCCCAGCGCCTCCGCGATCGCGCGGTTCGTCTTGCCGGTCGCAACCAGACCCAATACCTCGAGCTCGCGCGCCGTGAGCCGAGTTGGGGTGCGCGACGCTTCACGTCGTGCCGACTGTTTCAGTTTGGCCACGTCGGTCGACGCGCCCAACCGTTCGAACATCGCGCGCGCTGCATCCAGCTCGAGCTCCGCGGTGTCCTCATCCCCGAGCGCCCGCGAGGCGAGCGCGATCAACTCGCGCGTCCGCGCTTCGTCGTAGGGCGTCTCGAGGTCGCGCCAGATGCGACGCGCGTTATGCAGCGCCACCAGTGCGCTCTCCGGGTTCCCTTCTGCCAGGTCCACGGCACCCGCGCAGTGTGACGCGGCCGCCCGAAGGAACGGTGACTCCAGCGACTCCGCAATGTCCGCGAGCTCGCGCGCCGCGCCGCGTGCCGGTTCCGTATCGTTCACAGCGAGGAGGATCTCCACGAACGCGCCGAGCATGCGGGACCTGACGACCGGTGAACGCGCCCCGTCCACGGCGAGGCGAATGGAGCCGAGGGCGGCCTCCTTGTCACCCTGGGCAAGACGCAGCAGCGCGAGCCCGGGCTGCGGCTTTCGGCCCAGCTCGGCCGCTTGGCGATACGACGCCTCCGCCTTGTCGAGCTCACCGCGCAGACGATGCAGCTCAGCGCGCTGATAGCAGGCGCGCCCAGCCGCCGGCCGCGGCGGCGGAGCCAGGAGCCGGTCGCATGCGCGCTCGGCCTCGCCCAGTGCGTCCGCCCACGCCCCCTGCACCTGCAGTATCTCGGCGCGATGGATGAGACACATCCCGCGATATGGAATGTGATCGGGTTGCGCCTCGCACCACTTCTCCAGCGCCGCGGTCCACTCGCCGGCGCGGCGCAGGTCGAAGATCTCGGAGCAGGCGTCGATCACGCTGCAGTAGATATCGCCCACGCTCGTCGGCGTGAGCTCGCCCGTCGTCACCGCCACCATCACTTCATCGAGCAACGCGACGCCGTCGGCCAGCCGACCCAACTTGATGAGCGTTCGACCCTGCCCCTGGCGCCCGAACGCCATCAGGTCACCGTCACCAAACCGCTGACCGATCGCCTCGGCCTCCGTGAACAGCTCGTGCGCACTGGAGAACTCTCCGGCCATCGCCGCGCGGTAGGCGTCGGGCAAAAGAAGGTAGCCACGAACGACACTGTCGGCCTCCGCGTCGTCCAGCACGCGTCGCGCGCGCGCGAGCCATCCGCTTCCGTGCGCGATCTGCCCGCGGAAGGCAAGACCGTTTCCAATGCGAAACGCGCAGCGTGCGGCTTGCTCGACAGCGCCGCGCGCCAGGAACTCGTGATGCGCCTTCGCCCAGATGTCGACGCTCTCGGACTCATTGCCGATCATGAGCGCGCACGTTGCCAGACGATCGAGGTCGTCCGGGCCCAATGAGCCTTCGCGATTTGCCGCGCAGAAGAGCTCATGGGCCTTGCGCCATGACTGGCGATCGTAATTCGCGCGTGCGTGCCGAAGCGCGTCGTCCGACACCATCGACAACTCGGTCTCCACTCGTGTCCTGTCCGGGCGCACCTCCCGCGGCGAGGCGCTCGCAACCCAGGAGTGAAGCTTACACCACGGCCGTCGAGTCGGGCTATTTCACCGCGACGCCGCGGTTGCGCCGGATTCGGGTCGTCACCCTTCGCCCCGACTGGCGCATCTCGTTCACGCTGCGGAACGATTCCAGCATAATTAGGCAATGTTGACGGCTGTGCGGCACATCCTCGCGATTCTGCTGCTTCCGACGATGGTCGCGCTCGTCGTACCTCGGTGGATCCTGGTGGCGTTCGCGAATGGCGATTCACGCTGGCCGGCGGATGGCTGGAGCTGGATCGCGCGGACGTCAGGCGGGCTGTTGCTCCTCGCCGGACTCGCGCTCGTGACGTGGTGCATCCGCCTGTTCGTCCGAGTCGGCAAAGGGACGTTGGCGCCGTGGGACCCGACATCCAACCTGGTGGCCGTCGGGCCGTACCAATACACACGCAACCCGATGATCACGGGCGTGGCCGCGATCCTCACCGGTGAGGCCGTCCTGTTTGGATCGTGGCACCTCGCGCTCTGGGCGCTGACGGTCATCGCCCTGAACCACGTTTATTTCCTGCTCATCGAGGAACCGGGTCTCGAGCGGCGCTTTGGCGATTCGTACCTCGCTTACAAGCGCGCGGTGCCCCGGTGGATTCCGCGCGTCCGCGGGCGATCAGCGACGTACGCTCAACACGAGGACACCAAGCGCGACGAGCCCGATGCCTAACCACTCACGCGGCGCAGGCCGCTCGCCGAGGATCGCGAACGCAAACACCGCGACCAGGACGACGCTCAGCTTGTCCACCGGCGCAACCTTGGCCGCCTCGCCGATTTTGAGCGCGCGGAAGTAGCACACCCACGACGCACCCGTCGCGAACGCGGACAGCACGAGGAACGACACCGACTTGTGTGGCAGTGTGAATGGGTTGCGCCACTTCCCCGTCGCAGCGACGAACGCCCCGAGCACGGCGACGATCACGAACGTCCGCACGAGCGTGGCGAAATCGGAGTCGATCCCCTCGAGCCCGATCTTGGCGAAAATCGCGGTCAGGGCGGCAAAGGCCGCCGACCCGAGCGCCCATGGCAACCATGCGGAAGTCGATGTCATGGCATCCGGAAAAAAGGGGGAAACGGATTATACGGAAACAACTGATCAAACGGAGGATTTGCAGTTTAGGAAAAAGCCTTGCACGCGCTTTTTATCCGTTCGATCAGCGGCTTCCGTTCGATCCGATTCCCTTCTTTCTGGATGCCGACACGGCGCAACCTACTGTAGCACGGAGCTAGGCTCGACCGACGTGGCCCGATGCGCCGGGAGGTAGGCCGCAAAGCCCGCCACGAGCCCCATGAACACCGCTGCGGAGGCCAACACCCGCGGATCGAGAGTACTGACTCCGAAAACCAGCGACGTCAGTACCCGCGACAGCGCCACGGCGCCTAACAACCCGATCGCGACGCCGATCGCGGTCACCACCATGCCCTCGCGCAACACCATCCGGCGGATCGACCCGCCATTCGCACCGAGCGCCATGCGAATCCCGAACTCCCTGCGTCGTAGCCGCACGCCATAGGACAGCACGCCGAACAACCCGAGCGCAGCCAAACCGAGCGCCACGCCGGCGAACGTGGTCAGGAGTCGCAGCGTGAACACGCGCTGTGCCTCTCCGCGACCGATCGCCTCGGTGAGCGCCACGGGCTTGTACATGACGAGCTGTGGGTCGAGCGACGCGATCAGGCGTCGTACTTCACCCTGCAGTTGTTCCAGCGATCCCGTCGTGCGAACCACCTGGACGAGCGACCAGTTTCGATCGCCGGCAAACTGCCGATGCGGGTGATACACATACCCTTCGCCGGACCGGCCCTGCGGGTCGAGTGCGACATCGGCCACGACGCCGACGATCTCGCGGGGTCCGCCCCCGGTCGTTAGGCTCTGACCCACCGCACGCACCCCCGGGAACATGCGGTCCGCTGCCGCCCGGCTGATGATCACCCGCCGCGGCACCGACGTGTCGTCGTGCTCATCGAACAAACGACCGTCGAGCAGCGAAATGCCAACTGCATCGAAGTACCGTCCCGACACCACGCGATTCTGCCCGGCAATGTTGCCACGGTCGAGGTTCGCCAGCGGACCCGTTAGGGCCTGTGTGCCCCAGATGTTGAAATCGCCGGTCGCCGGCAGCTTGCTCACACCTCCGGCGGCGACCACGCCCGGTAACGCCGCGATTCGCTCCGCCACGGTTTCGTAGAACCGCGCGCGCGCAATCGAGTCGTACCGCGCCTCCGGCAAGTGAAGCTCGAACGCCAGTACGCCTTCGGGCCGCACGCCTAACGGGACCTGGCGAATCCGCTGAAAGCTCGCGATCAGGAGACCCGCTCCCACGAGCAGCACGAATGCGAGCGCCACCTGCGACACCACGAGCCACTGCCGCAATCGCATCTGCACGCCGCCGCTGGTGGCCGACCGGCCCTGCTCGCGCAAAATGTCGCCGGGCTGTGTCCTCGCGGCTCTGAGCGCGGGCCAAAGCCCGAACCCCAGCGCGCTGAGCGACGCAATCACAAGCGAAAACACCAGCAGTCTCGGCTCCAGCGTCAGCGTCGAGAGCCGAGGAATCGACCCCGCCCCGATCGCGACGATCGCCTTCATGGCGAAATAGGCCACGATGATCCCAGCAACATCGCCCGCGAGCGCGAGCGTCAGGCTCTCGATGAGCGTCTGCCGGACGAGTCGCCGGCGCTCCGCGCCGAGAGCCGAGCGCAGCGCGAACTCACGAGCGCGATCGGTCCCTCGCACGAGCAGCAGGTTCGCCAGGTTGACGCAGATGAGCACGAGAACCATCGCAACGGCGCCGAGCATGATCTCGAGTGGCTTGCTCGAGTCGCCGACGATGTCCTCCTTGAGCGGGTCGAGCCTCGCGCCCGCGTACCGCGCGTTCGGATACCGGTCCGCTAGTGTTTTGCTCAAGCGGTCGAGCTCCGCCTGCGCCCGCGCGAGCGTCACGTCCGGACGCAGCCGCGCGATCACCGACAGGTAATGGTTGCCGGCTTCGTTGGGATCGCGGCCCGGGCTAAGGTCCCCCGGTACCCATGCGTCCACGGATCCGGCGAGCGGGTCGGCGAATCCCTCGGGCATCACGCCGGCAATGGTGTACGATCGACCGTTCATGATCAACGACTTGCCGACGGCAGACGGATCTCCGCCGAACTTGTCCTTCCACAGCGCGTGGCTGAGGACGACGACTGGCGCGTTGGTCTCCTCGTCGCGGCTGAAGGGCCGCCCAATCGATGGCTGCACGCGCACCACGTCGAAGTAGTCCGCGCTGACCGGGAGAATGCGAATGCGCCTGACGTCGTCGCCGCTGCCAATGTCGGCGCCAGCTTCGCTGTACAGGAACAGCGCCGCGATCGATGAGAACGCCGACATGCTCTGCCGGTAGTCCAGGAAGTGCACCGGCGTCACGACGCCGCGCTCTTCCTTGCGCCGAACGTCCGTGAAGTAGAGCCTAACGAGTTGGCCGGGCTGCTGGTACGGCAGCGGCTGCAGCAGCACGGCATCCACGGCGCTGTACACCGCGGTGGTGCCACCAATCCCCACGGCCAGGGTCAGGACAGCGACGGCCGCAAACCCCGGATTTCGCGCGAGCGTCCGCAGCGCGAACGCCATGTCGCGCTGCCCGTCATGAAGGAATCGCGTCCCGCGCGCGTCGCGGACGTCGTCCTTGACCCGCTCCACGCCACCGAGCGCGAGGGAAGTCTGGCGACGCGCCTCGGCCGGGCTCAATCCGCGGCGCTCGAGCTTTTCCGCCTCCATTGCCGTGTGAAACTCCAGCTCCTCGGCCAGCTCACGCTCGTCGCGTCGCCGGAAGAGGATCGACCGCGCGCGCTCGATGATGTCGGTCAACACGCTCATGCTCGCCCTCCGTCCGGAACCAGTCGTGCGTTCATGACCCAGTTCACCGCCGCGGACGCTCGGAGCCACGAGGCCTGCTCGAATCCGAGCTGTTTCCGCCCAGCCGCGGTGAGCTCGTAATACCGCGCCCGGCGACTGTTTTCGGTGACGCGCCACGACGTCGTGAGCCACCCGCGCCGCTTCATCCGGATGAGCGCCGGGTAGAGCGACCCCTGCGTCACGAGAAACACGTCGTTCGACATCTGCTGGATGCGCTGCGCGATCCCCCACCCGTGCATCGGTTCGAGGGACAGCGTCTTGAGCACCATCATCTCGAGGGTGCCCTGCAGCAGCTCGCCCGGTTCGCCAGCCATCGTTTCGGTCTCCTTCAGATAATCTGAAGGTAAGACAGGGCCTGCGGCGAAAAGGTTCGTTTGGGGTCAGAGTCCATTTTCATCGAACGCGTGCACCCCTGGTCCGATTCGCTGCGGGCATGGACGCTGGCGGAGTCTGACCCCAACGCATCGCTCTGTCGCTGTGTCGGTTAGCGAGCCATGGCCGTCTCCACTTCGACCAGGACTTTCGAGGACAATGGTGATGGAGTGGCGACGAACAATGACTTTGATCGGCGCGGCCATGCTGGCCTCCAGAAGCGTGGTAATGGCGCAGACGCCGACCGGCCCGAAGAAACCACTGCCGACGGCGGACTCGCTCATGGCAATCACCGAGCGAGGGCGACTGCTCGCCTAGTACGACGCCGCCGCGTGGATCGCGTCGGACAGCCTCATGGCTCGGCGCCCGGACCGCTCGTGGCGAAGCGTCAACTGCATAACGCGCTGCTCGAGTTCACCGCGCGCGGCGACTCGAATCACACACTGCAGGCCGGCACGCACACCGCGATTCTCGATGACATCCCGGAGGACACTGATGTCTTTCACGTCCTCGTACGCCAGCCGCGCGTGCCCGACTACATCGTGACGGACGCGTTCCTCTACATCATCGATCCCGACGGAAGAATTCGACTCATCGGACGAAGGGAGGACGTCCTGGGCAAGAAGGACAGTCCGATACCGGCCAGGAAGCCCTAGCTCAGCGGCTCACCATGCTGCGCACGGCCGCGCGGCTCACCTTCCCCGCCGCGTTCCTCGGAAGCTCAGGGACGAAGTGAATCGTCTTCGGCGCTTTCACTGAACCGAGATCGGCCTTCACGAAGGCCACGAGCTCCGCGGCGGTCACGGCAGCACCGTCAGACACACGCACGGCAGCGTGAACCGCCTCTCCCCATTTCTCGTCAGGCACGCCGAACACACTGCACTCGACGACCGCGGGATGCTTCGCGAGCACGGCTTCCACGTCGCCGGGGAAGACCTTGAACCCGCCCGTGTTGATCAGTTCCCGCAGCCGACCGCGAATGAAGACGTAGCCGCGATCGTCCCGCATCCCGAGATCGCCGGTATGGAGCCAGCCGTCGACGATGGTCTGTGCTGTCATCTCGGGCCGATCGAGGTAGCCATTCATCACGAGCGGCCCTCGCACGACGATCTCGCCTGTCTCACCGTTAGGCAGCAGATCGCCCGCTGGTGACATGATCGCCACTTCGGCCACCGGGGACTGCCGGCCGATCGACGTGAGGTTCTCGTCCTGCTGGAGCTCCCGCGCCCGCATGGCGGTGATGATCTGGGGCGCCTCGACCTGACCGTAAGCCGTTTCGATCACCGGGCCGAACACGCGCTGTGCCTCGTGGATCTGCTCCGGACGCATGGGTGCCGCCGAGTAGATGAGGTGGCGCATGCTGGCGTAATTCCGGCTGGTGACGGTCGGATCGTCGAGCATGCTGTAGATCAGTGTCGGCGGCGCGTACATCGTCGTCACGGCGTACTTCTCGATCGCGTCGAGCACACGAGGGGCCTTTGGCTCCTCGAGCAGGACGTGTCGGCCACCCACCGACAGAATAGGCAGCACGAAGCACGACGCGCCGTGCGTGAGCGGCGCCGCGATGAGGTTCACGTCGCCGACGTCGAGCTCGAAGCACGCCAGGATGCCGTCGATCTGGGCCGCCACGCAGCGGAGCGACTGCACGACGGGTTTCGGCGCTCCGGTACTTCCGCCGCTGAACTTGATGATCTGCGCGTCACCCTCTTGTCGTGCAATGACAACGGGCTGACGGCCGTTCCATTCGGCGATGAGCCCGCGCACGCTTGGGCGTTCGCCGGTTAACCCGGCGGTCTTGCCGAGAATGATGGGCGCGCCAGTGGGCGTGAAGCGATCGAGACACGATTCGTCCGCCACGAACAGGGTCGGTCGGGTCGCACCGATCATTCGATCGAGATCGGTGCGGCTGTTGTTCGGCGCGAGTGGGACCCACACCTTGCCGGCCGAGTAGGTGGCGAGTAGGGCGATGAGGTGCTCGACGGTGTTGCGGGCGCAGATGCCGACGCGGCTGCCGGGCTCCGGGTCGAGTGACTGCAGCGCGGCCGCGAGGGTGTGGACGGTCGCGAGCAGTCGGCGATAGCTGAATGGCTCGCCGGCTCCGGCGACGGCTATCGCGTTAGGTGATTGCTCGGCGCGATCATACAAGTGCTCGATTGGTTTTGTCATCCCGAGCAGGCGTGCTGAAGACGGCAGACGGTAGAGAACTGC
>JAJKIV010000015.1 GCA_021154285.1 Gemmatimonas sp.
CATGAGATCGAGCGTGCCCTGGAGGAGCCCAAGGTCCGGCGCTTCTTCAACGTTGGATCGTGCGGTCGGCATGGATTACCCTAAGAATGTCAGGGTAGTATTCGACCGTTACCCTGAGATGTCAAGGGGAACTGGCGACCGGCGGCCGGCGGCCACCGGGGACGGGCGACGGGCGACGGACGGAGGCGCGGGTCATTCCGAGCGAGCCGCAGCGAGCCCAGGAATCGCCGTCGTCCCGGTAGAGGGCTCTCCCCTCTACCGGGAGGACGGCGATCCCTCGCTTCGCTCGGGATGACAACTGGGCTCGGGATGGCGCGCCGTTTTCCGTCGCCCGTCCCCCGTCGCCCGTCCCCGGCAGTCGACTCCTCCTCTTGACACCCTAAATGAGACGTGCCACTGTTGCCTTTCATTTAGGTTCCCTAAAGCACGCGTGGGAAAATGGACATTCCCCAGGGTACGCTCGACCTGATGATCCTGACGATCCTGGCGCGTGACCCCCTGCATGGATACGGCGTCTCGCAGCGGCTCGCGGCGCTCAGTCGCGGTGAATTCCAGGTCAACCCAGGCTCACTGTTTCCCTCCCTCTACCGCCTGGAGCAGGATGGGAAGCTCAAGGCCGAATGGCGACCCACCGAAAACAATCGGCGGGCGAAATACTACCGCCTAACGGCTGCCGGGAAGCGCCAGCTCGACCAACATCGCGAGCGCTGGAACCGCGCGACGTTCGCGGTCAGCTGTGTCCTGGAGGGCGCATGACCTTCCTGCATCGCCTGAAGTCCCTGGTGCGGTGGATCGTGCGCCGCGACAGCGCCGAACAGGATTTGAACGACGAGCTGCAGGCGTTCGTCGAGATGGCGGCCGCCGACAAAGTGCGCGCCGGAGCCGCTCCCGCCGAGGCTCACCGTCTGGCTGTGCTGGAACTGGGAGGGCTGGAACAGGTCAAGGAACAGGTCCGCGGCGGTCGTCATGGCGGTTGGCTCGACGCGGCGGGGCGCGACGTCATCCACGGACTGCGGCAGCTTCGACGGAATCCGGCATTCTCGGGCGTAGCGATCGCGACGCTCGCGCTCGGCATCGGCGGAATTACGGCGATGTTCAGCACCTTCGACGCAGTGCTGATCCGCCCGCTGCCCTACGCCGAGGCAGACCGTCTCGTGATGATCTGGGACGCGTTGGCCAAGACTGACATCACCTCGAAGGGCAACTCCACGCCCGCGGAATGGATCGAGTGGCGGCGTCTCAACACGGTGTTCACGGATCTCGCCGCCAGTCAACCCGGTGACGCAACGCTGTCGGGCGACGGCGATCCGGAACAGGTTCCGTCGCGGAAGGTCACATGGACGTTCTGGAGCGTGCTTGGTACGCCGCCGATGCTTGGCCGCGTGTTCACCGGGGACGAGGACGTGAAGAGCGTCCGCGTCGTCGTGATCAGCTACGGACTCTGGCAGCGGCGTTACGGCGGCGCGTCCGACATCATCGGACGCAAGATCTCGCTCAACGACGAGGCCTACGAAGTGATCGGCGTGATGCCGCGGAACTTCTACTTCATGCCGTCGCGCGAGATCGATCTCTGGATGCCTGCGTCATTCCCGGAGTGGATGCGCACGAACTTCACGTGGCACGACGCGCAGATCGTCGCGCGCCTCAAGCCCGGCGTCACGCTGCAACACGCGCGGGACGCCATGACGTCGTTGAGTCTGCAGGTGACCGCGAAGGACTTCCGCGGCCCTCACCCGGTGATCGTCACGCCGTTGCGTGAAGAGATCGCAGGCAAAACGCAAACCGCGCTCACCGTGCTGCTCGGCGCGTCGGTGGCCCTGCTGTTGATTGCATGCGTCAATCTGACGAATCTCCTGCTGGCGCGTGGCGCGGCGCGCGGCCGCGAGGTCGCGGTGCGCCTGGCGCTAGGGGCGGGGCGCGGCAGACTGATCCGCCAGTTTCTCACCGAAAGCCTGGTGCTTGCAGCGTTAGGTACACTGGCCGGTCTCGCGCTTGCCGTGCCCGCGATGCGGTTTCTCGAGCGGCTCGTACCCGAGGCCATGGGTGCCGGGCGCGTCACACTCGATTGGCGAGTGCTGGCATTTTCGACCGCGGTGGCCGTCGCAGCCGCCGTGACCTTCGGACTCGCGCCCGCGCTGCGCGGATCGCGAGTCGCGCCACAGGAAGGACTCGGGGGCGGACGAGGCACAGTGGGCGCGCGCAGTCACGCGTTCCAGCATTCGCTGATCGTCGTCGAGACGGCGCTCGCCGTTGTGCTGCTGGTCTGCGGAGGCCTGCTCCTGCAAACCTTTCGGCATCTTCGGAACACCGATCTCGGATTCCAGCGCGAGAGGCTCCTGACCTTCGAGACGCCATTGTTCCGGTACAAGGATTTCGATCGCCGCGTCGCGTTCGTCAATGCGGAGATCGAGTCCGTGCGTGCGATTCCGGGCGTCGTGAGCGCCGGAGCGATCAACGTCATCCCGTTCACCAACGTGGCCACCGCGACGTTTTATCTGTTGGAGGGCCAGCCGAAAGACGGTTTCGCCGGCCAGGTCGCGCTGATTCGCAACGTGAGTCGCGACTACTTTGCAACCATCGGCGCGCAACTGCGTGAGGGGAGACTCTTCACGGCATCGGATCGAAAGTCCTCGCTTCGCGTGGCGATCGTCAACGAGCCGTTCGCCAATCGGCACTTCGCCGGCCGCTCGGCGCTCGGTCAGCGGTTCAAGTTCGGAGAGCTTGGCGACGACGGCCACTGGTTCACGATCGTGGGCGTGCTCAAGCCGATCCCCGAGAGCGGCGTGCTGGATGAAGTGAAACCCGCAGTCTATCGCGTGCGCGACCAGTGCGAGCAGATCGACGACCTGAACGCTGGCATCGTGATTCGAACGGCTGTCGAGCCGGCGTCGATCGTCCCGGCGGTGCGTCAGGCTATCTGGTCGGTCGACAGGAATCAGCCGCTTGCGCGTATCCAGACGATGGACGCGCTCGTCGATCACCAGCTATCGACGCCGTCGCAGAGCACGACGCTGCTGGGCGCCTTCGCTCTCCTCGCGCTGCTGCTCGCCTCGCTCGGCATCTACGGCGTGCTCTCGTACGCCGTCACACAGCGCACGAACGAAATCGGCGTTCGGATGGCGTTAGGCGCGACGTCCAGCAGGATATTGATCTCCGTTGGGAGACGAGGCCTGGAGCTAACGCTCTACGGCCTCGCCCTCGGCCTTGTACTGGCGGTGGTCGCGTCCCGATTGATGACCGCGCTACTCTACGGCGTTCGCCCCGACTACCTGCCGACCGTCGCCGTCGTGTCCGTGGTGCTCGTGGGCGTAGCGGCGGCGGCCTGTTTTCTTCCCGCCCGGCGTGCCTCGCTCATCGATCCGGTGGTTGCGCTCCGGCACCAGTAGGCGCAAGGAGAGTCGGGACGATCGCGTGTAGTCGCGGTCTCGCGGTCTAGATCAGATCCTCCATCCCCGCGACACGCATCAGGCGCGCATAACGCGGGTCGACGGCCAGCCCGCGGAAGTCGACGGGCAGGTCCGTGAGCATGCGCCTGAGCCGCCCCGGACGCCGATCGTATGCGCGCTCCACCCAGTCAGCCCGCTCGCGATGGGCGGCGGCGATGAGCCCGGGGAGGTCATGCGCGCGGCAGCCTGGTCAAGCCGTACTCTTTCGGCCGCGACCTAGCTGGCGTCCGTGCGGCGGGCAGCCTCCAGCTCCGCTTTCTGTCGGAACGTGACTGACGTGCCGCATTGGGTGCAGATGTAGTTGCCCGTGCGTTCGCCGTTGTCGTACTCCTTGGCGAATGTCCGGTGGTCGCACGGCTTGTCGCCCCACGCCTGCTTCAGGGCTGACGCGCGCTTCTTTTGCATCGGGACGCCTTCGGACAGGGATGGTGGGCCGAACCGGCAGACCCGAAAGCTATCGTATGCGGTCGTCGCCGGCTTGAATCTGAAGCGTCCCGTCGCTCCGCGCGAGGATGAGGGCTCACCATGTACCAGTGGCGGCGAGGGCCTAAACCTACAGGGACTGGGGAGGGCCCCAGTCCCTGTGGTTGAGTCTATCCAGTTCACGGTGCCGTTCCCAAACACGCCGACCCATCCGTCGACGTCGCCGTCGGCGGGTCATCCTCGTTCCGCCTCGGCTGCTGCGACGGCGACGGGATGTTCGGGTTCGCCCGCCGCTCATCCGTCCCGTACACCAAGCGCGCCGGGATGAAGGTCCCGGAAGCCGGCGTTAGGTTCGGATAGCAGGTGCGTCGATAGTCGTTCCACACCTCCGTGTTCTGGAATAGCGCGACGTACTTCTCCTCCATGATCGCGGTCAGCAACGCCGCACCGGCAAGCGCGCCCTTCGGCGTCAGACCGATGCTGGCTCGATAGGCATTCAGTGTGGCCAGTGCCGCCGGCTCCACGCCCGTCTTGTACTGCGCCTCCGCGCGAATGAGCTGGTTCTCCGCAAACGTGAGGATCGGCTGCCGGAAGTCCGGCGCACCGCGCGTCGCCGACAGCCACGCCTGGACGCCATTGAACTCCTCACCCGGGCTCGCACCGATGATCTGCCCACCCGCACTCGGCCCGGGCGAGAAGTACGCCGTCAGCCGCGGGTCGCTCCGCTGCTTGAGCAGGTCGACGAGATATTTCCCGGCGCTGATGTCCGTGCCGCGCTGGATCCGGAACTGATACCAGTGGTTCGCCTCGCCGGTGGTGCCGCTGTGGTACGTCGTGAAATCGTTGGCGGCGGATGAGATCCCGGCGTCCGTCTCGGTGAGCGCTTTCGCGTAGTTGGACGCGTCGGTCTCCGCGAGGTGCATGTACATGCGCGCCTTGAGCGTGTGCGCCGCCTCGGCCCACTTCGCCTGGTCTCCGCCATAGACGAGGTCCGCGGCGTTAGGCCCTGTTCCGCCGGCTGCGATGTTCGTGATTCCCTGATCGACGAGCGCGAGCAGCGCGTTATGCACCTCGATCTGCTTGTCCAGCTTCGGGTGCACGACGCCCGTGACCGCCTCCGAGTACGGAACATCACCCCACACGTCGGACGTCATGTCCATCAGCAGTGCTTCCCACGTCTGGGCGATCCCGAGATAGAGCTTGTCGTCCTGCACTTTGGACTGCAGACCGCGAATGTCGACGAGACCGCCCTGAGCGAAGAAGGCGCCCATCGTGAAGTCGTTTTCGGTAACCGTGTACTGATCGTACCCTGCCCACTGGCGGCCCGTCCCGGCCATTTGTTGCATCCAGAGACTGATGAGACGGTTCACGTCGCCCGTGATCGAGGCGAACGTGAACGCCTGGAAGCCGACAAACTGCTGGTCGGGCTGCGCCGCCGATGGCTTGTTGGGGTTCTCGTTGAGGCGGGGTCCTTCGAAGTAGTCGTTGGAACAGGCGCCGGCGACGACGCCGGCAAGCACTGTCGCGACGAGCGCGACGGGAATTCGCGTACGCATAACGAGTCCTCCTTCGCGCTAGTGGGTGAGGTTGATGGAGAAGATGAGCGAGCGGGTCTGGGGGTTGTTGAAGTAGTCCTGTCCCCGCCCAATGCCGAACGAGCCCTCGAGATTCGTCTCCGGATCGACGCCGCTGTAGTCCGTCCACGTCGACAGGTTGCGCCCGGCCAACCGGAACTCGATGGAGGTGAAGCCGGTGAGGCTTCGCACTCTCGCGCTCTCCCACGTGTACGCGGCGGAGATCTCACGCAGCTTCACGTAGCCGCCGTCCTCGACGCCCTGCCCGGTTGGGCCGTTGAAGTTGTTGCCAAGACCGTCGTGCCACCAATTCTGGCCGACCGGTACCTTCATGCCCTTGCCCGGTCCGACGACGCCCGGACTCTTCTCCATCGTGACGCCGAATTCCTGCTCGTTGCCCGAGCAGACGAGATTCTCGTCGCACGTCGCGCGAGCCGCCGTGTTGGCGTACGTGCCGAACCGCTGCAGCGCGAGACGCGTACCGTTCCAGTTCGCGCCGCCCTTCTTGATGTCGACGAGGGTCGAGATCTGGAACTTCTTGTACAGCGTGAACACGTTCCGAATGCCCGAGATCCAGTTCGGATTCGGGTCGCCGAGCACGCGATTGGCCGGGTCCTGGATCGGGAACCCGTTCGCGTCGACGAAGAGTGAGCCGTCAGGCGCCTTGGCCGCGCGGCACATCGCGTTGATGTCGGTGCTTTGGCCAAGGCTGGTGGACTGGAAGTTGTCCGCGTCGGCGACGCCATACCGACAGCGCACCCAATCCGTCCCGTAGAACGTGCCTAACGGCTGCCCCTTCACCGCCAGGCTGTTCCCGAACCCACCGACGAGCCCCACGTAGTCGGCGCCGTTGAGCTCGACGAGCTTGTTCTTGTTCTTCGCCCAGTTGACGCCGATCTCCCACCGCAACTTGTTGGACTCGAGCGCGCGGGCGTTGAGCGAAACCTCCACGCCCTTGTTCGTGATCTCACCGCCGTTGCTCGTCGCGTTCTTGTAGCCGGTGGACACCGGGACGGGCAGGTAGAAGATCACGTCCGTCGTCTTCGCGTTGTAGAGTGTGATGCCCCCATCGATGCGCTGCTTGAACAGCCCGAAGTCGAACCCGCCCTCGAACTCACCCGTGCGCTCCGGCTTGAGCTTGGGTGCGCCCTTCACGGTATCGCTGACGAGACCACCAAGCCCGTTCTGCGTCGGGCTCGTCGTGCCGCCGCCGAAATCGAGCCCTTGAGCGCCGTTACTGAAGGCGTCCAGTATCTGGTACGGAATCGGCTCGCGCCCCACGGCGCCGTAAGCCGCGCGCACCTTTAGGTAGCTGAGCGGGCCAACCGGTCCGCGGGAGCCCGTGCCGAACGCGTTCCAGGCGAGGCTCGCCTTGGGGTACCAGTTCGTCCTGTCGGCTTTCGGGAACGTCGACGACTGGTCGGCGCGAACCGCGGCCGTGAGGTAGAGCTGGTCCCAGAGGTCGACACCGGCCTGCGCGAAGTACCCCGCCACGCGCACGAGCGAGGTGTAGTTCTGCGCTTGCAGGTTCGAGTTGACCGTGTTGTTCAGCGTGAAGAGGTTCGGATCGATGTAGGTCGTGCCTTTCGCCTGGACCTGTCGGAGATCTCGGCTGTTCACATTCTGGCCTAACGTGAGCGACGTGTTGAGCGCCGAGCTCCACCGCTTCTCCGCCCTCGCCGTGAAGTTGCCGTCGAGCTGCAGATTGCTGTACGTGCCCTGCCAGAGCTGGCCGGTGAGCGCGTCGCCGGAGCTCTGTGGCGGAAGTCCTTCAATGCGATTGTCGGCCGAGTAGTCGGCGCCGAACGTGTACTTGAGGTTGAGCCACGACATCGGATCCCAGTTGACGTCGAAGTTCCCGATCGCACGATTCACGTCCGACGTGTTCTGGTCGCGGTTGATGACCCAGAACGGGTTGTCGTAGATACGGTCGGCGAGCGGGTCGGTGGGATCGGGGTCGGGATACCGGTAAGAGCGATGCAGCCCGTTGACGACGTACGGGAAGTTGTTGAAGTCGGGCGGCGTGCGCGCGAGCCCGAGCAGGATGCCGTTGAGATTGTTTCCCTTCTGGATGTAGCGCGCCCGGACGTCCATGTACGAGATGTTTCCGCCGACGCGGAAATTGCTGCCGAAGAACTGCGTCGCCTTGAGGCGCCCGGTCGTCCGGTTGTACGTGTCGTGGTCGCCGACGATCGTGCCGTTCTGATAGGTGTTGCCTAACGATGCGAAGAACGTGCGCCGGTCATCGCCGCCGGAGATCGACAGGTCGTTGTCGAACGTGTGTCCGGTGGTGAAGGCCTCGTCCCAGTGATTGTACACCGGCGTGCCGCCCGCGAGCTTCGGCCCCCAGGTCGACGACGTCGGTGTGCACCCCGGCCCACCGCATTCCGCCGACGCGTCCGACCCGAAGTCCCCTCGGCCGAATTCGCGCTGGAGCGGGAGGCTGCGGTTGACGTCGTCCCATCCGCTCGACGAGCGGAATGCATACCGGGTGGCGCCGGCGCGCCCGCTCTTGGTCGTGATGAGCACGACGCCCTGCGCCGCGCGTGCGCCGTAGATCGCCGAGGCAGCGGCGCCCTTCAGGATTTCGATCGACTCGATATCGTTAGGATTGATGTCCGCCGCGCGGTTGGTGTACGCGGTCCCCGCGTCCGCGAAGTCGCCGGTCTTGAGCGTCGAGTTGTCGATCGGCTGGCCGTCAATGACGAACAGCGGCTGGCCGTCCCCCTGAATGGTCTTGAGCCCGCGGATGATGATCGACGAGCCTGCACCGGGGTCCCCCGCCTGCGAGGTTACCTCGACGCCGGGCGCCTTCGCCGCGAGCGCGTTGACGAGGTTGGGCTCGTTGGACTTCTGGACCTCCTCGGATTTGACCGAGTTGATCGTGTTCCCGAGCTTCTCGACCGTCGTCGACGTACCGGAGCCGGTAACGACGACCTCGCCGAGTCGGAGCGGGTTGGCGGTGAGCGTGAAGTCCTTCGAGAGCGAACCGCCCGTCAGCGTGATCAGCGCGGAGGTATTGCGAAAGCCGATCGCGCGAACGCCGAGGCTGACTTGTTGGCCGGTGACACGCGCGGCCGGGACCGAGAGCTGGTATCGTCCGTCCTCGGTGGTCTGAGTACCGAGGCCGAGTGTTTCGATGTAGACGGATGCCAGCGAGAGTGGAGCGCCTGCGTCATTCGTCACGCGGCCGGTTATGGTGACCGGCTGCTGAGCTGTGAGGAGCCCGGGTCGAGCCGGGCCGGCAATGAGGACTCCGATGAGAAGACTGAGCCAACGCCAGGATACGTGCATCCTGCCTCCTTGGTCGTCCATCGACCGTTTGGTACGAAAGAGTTGGGTCTCGACTGCGTAGCGGACCTGCGAGGTGCGGTGGGTCCCTCCGTGATAGGGTCAACAGGATGGCCGAATGGCCCTGCGGGCTGATTGTCATACCGACTGCTCCACGCGTTAGGCGTTGGGGTGACTCCATAGGACGGCCCATGCGACGGCTGCATGGGTCGCCTATGAACGCGACGATATGGCCGGACATTCGCCTCTGTCAACGATTCGTCAGGCGGGCGCGAACGCGGTTCGTCCCCGCGCGGCGGACGAAGCGCGACTCGTGCTCGGCTTGTGTTGTGTAGCGTGCGTCAGGTGGCCACTATGTTGGCTTCGTCCCCGGCGGCTGCGGCAGCGATCCATTTCGTTCGGAAGGGCCGGTCCTATGTCGGATCGTGGCGCGCGGCCGGGCCGGGTGACGAAACGCGCCGAACCCCGGTGCCGTAGGACCGAAGACCCAGCCTCCCTTCACACCTCCGCTCGAGCCCGCCCATGATCGACCTCCTGAGACAGGACGTCCGCTACGCCGTCCGGGCCCTCGGCCGAAGTCCCCTGTTCGCGATCGTCGCGGTGCTGTCGATCGCCGTCGGCGTCGGCGCCACAACCGCGATCGTGACGCTCGCCAATACGCTCCTGCTTCGGCCACCACCGGGAGTGGGACACCCTGAACGGGTAGTCTCCCTCGGCCGCACGCAGGACGGTCGAGGCTTCGACAACTTCTCCTACCCGAACTTCGTCGACTACCGCGCCTCGG
>JAJKIV010000016.1 GCA_021154285.1 Gemmatimonas sp.
ATGCCGTCCACGGTCTCGAGCGTCGTCTCGAGGCCCTTCGCTTCCTCGACCGTGATGACGCCGTCCTTGCCGACCTTCTCCATCGCCTCGGCGATGAGGTCACCGATCTCCTTGTCGTTGTTCGCGGAGATGGCGCCGACCTGGGCGATCTCCTTCTTGCCCGCTGTGGGCACGGAGATCTTCTTCAGCTCTTCCACGACCGTCGCGACCGCGCGATCGATACCACGCTTGAGCGCCATGGGGTTCACACCGCCGGTGACGTTGCGGAATCCTTCACGCACGATCGCCTGCGCGAGCACCGTAGCGGTCGTGGTGCCGTCGCCGGCGACATCGGACGTCTTGGTGGCGACTTCCTTGACCATCTGCGCGCCCATGTTCTCGAGCGGATCGGACAGCTCGATCTCCTTGGCGACGGTGACGCCGTCCTTGGTGACGGTCGGGGCGCCGAACTTCTTGTCGATGACGACGTTCCGGCCCTTGGGACCGAGCGTGACCTTCACGGCGTCGGCAAGCTTGTCGACGCCGCGCTTGAGGGCCGCTCGGGCGTCGGTATTGAACTGCAGATCTTTGGCGGACATGGTGGTCCCTTGTATGGAGATGGCTTCGTATTCAGCGGAGTGCGGAGTGTGACGCGGCGTCGTGCGCCTAACGGGACACCACGTCAGGCGTCGTCAGGACAATACGGCCAGCACGTCACTCTCGCGGAGGATGAGCACCTGCTCGCCGTCGACGGTGACCTCGGTGCCGCTGTACTTCCCGAACAGGACCCTGTCGCCGACCTTCACTTCCATCGGCACGCGCTTGCCGTCATCGAACCGGCCCGGACCGACGGCGAGGATCTCACCTTCCTGCGGTTTTTCCTTGGCCGTGTCCGGAATGAACAGTCCGCCGCTGGTCTGCGCGGCGCCTTCGAGGGAGCGCACCACGACACGGTCCGCGAGCGGACCAACGTTGACGGATACCGCATGCTTCGTGGCCATGGGCGTTTGCCTCGCTGAGTGAGACCGCAGCGCCGAGTGCGGCACCGCGGTCATTGACCGGATGGATGATGAAGATACACGTTATCATCCATCTGGTCAATACGGCCAACGCGCTGCAGCGGGTTGACGGCACATCACTGCGATGCCGATCGACCTGCGGTCAGTTCCACGGGAGCGTACTTCGCTCGGCCCAGTACGCGCCCGACTCCATCGTGAGCGCCTCGAGCGCTGCTTCGGTTTCGGCGCTCCACTCTACCTCGGCAGCGCGAAGGTTCGATGCGATCTGCTCCGGAGTCGCCGCGCCGCTTAAGGCGACGTCCGCCCACGGCTGCGCGAGCGCGGCAGTGAGGGAGAGAGCATCGACGGTCGTGTCGAGCCGCGCCGCTTCCTCCCGCAGCAGCGCGAGGCGTCGCGCGTATGCCGGGTCGGCGTTGCGCGCGGTGAGTCGTCCGTTCGCCAGCACTTCCTTCACGACGACGCTCAGCCCGGCCGCGTGCGCATCCTCGAGTGCGGATCCTGCACCTCGCTCGAGGAGGTTCCACGTCGCCTGCACGGCATCGAACACCCGGTCGCCGTCGCGCGTGATCTCGAGTGCTCGGCGGAGAACGTCGGACTGCGACGCGCCCGTGAGCGTCAACCCTACCCGCAGTCCAGTCGCCTTGAGGCGCACCAGCTCGTCGATCACGGCGTCATCGCCCAGCACGCCGCTCTCGAGCGTCGCCGAGTGAATCTGGTAGAGCGAGAGGTATGCTCCGAGGCGAGTGGTCGTTTCCGCGAATTGTCGGGCGAGCGTCGCGAGCGAGTGATCCTTCACCTCGTGTCGATCGGCATCGACGCGCCAGCCGGCGGTGTAGGTGTAGCCCCACTTGGAGGCAACGAACACGCTGCCCGGGGCAATGCGGCGACTGGCCAACCAGGACGCGAGGAAGTCCTCCGCGCGCCCGTACGACCGCGCCGCATCGAAGTAGCGAACGCCCGCGGCATAGGCGGCGTCGAGCACGCTGTGCGCGTGGTCCTCCATGGCGCCCGGTTCGTAGTCGCCTGTTAGGTCGCGCGCGTGGCCGAGTGTGATGTACCCGGGCCGGCCGAGGGCCGCGAGCCCAAGCCCGATGCGGCCGGCGCCGAGCAGCATCACTCGTTAGGAGCTGATCGCGCCCTTGGGAATCGCCCGCAACGGGTCTCGAAGCGATACCTCAGGCTCGGTCCAAAGCCCGTCGCAACCGGCCGATTTCCGCGCGGTCCAACACTCGATCCAATCTCAGTAGTCGCGCCCGCGACCACCACCACCGCCTCCACCACCGCCATACCCGCTGCTCCCTCCGCGTCCGCCCGGCCCACGCCCGCCACCTGGAGATCCTCCGCCGAGCCTTGTCACGTTTTCCGCCGCCGGACCCTTTTGGCCCTGGACGACGTCGAACTCCACGCTCTCGCCTTCATCGAGCGACTTGAATCCCCCACCCTGGATCGCCGAGTGGTGGACGAACAGGTCTTTGCCTCCGTCCTCCGGCGTGATGAAGCCGAATCCCTTGTCGTTGTTGAACCACTTCACAGTTCCCTTCGTGCGCATCGGGCTTCTCCAGGCGGGTACGTTGGCTTTCTGGGGTTGTGACGCGTCCACTCGGTCCTTCTATCGCTGGTCGGGTAGACGCGCGAACAGCCGCGGATTGGATCAAGTTAGCGACTGTCGCCGAGTCAAGGAAAGACGGCTGGCCTTCCCTCACAACCGGAATGAGTCGGTGCGTATCACGCGGAACGCGGATCTCGTGCTCGCGCCGCCTTCGCTCCTCGAGGGATGGCGGCATTTCGACCTGACGATCGGACGGAAGCCGGCAGACTGCGACCTGGCGCAGCAGGCGTGGCCGAAGGTGCTCGCATACGCGAAGTATCGCTACGACTTCGGTGTGCAGTTGACTGCCGGAATCGACATTGGTGTCGAGGCCCTAGTTGGCTAACCAATGCCTAACGATGATACATGTTCGTGCTACTGTACACCACGAAGTGGCGTAAGGCCCGCGTTACGAGATCACCGCTCGGCTCGGAGAGACCATGACTACGAAACGTGCCTGCGGGAGGTGGCGCGGGTGCTTCGGGAAGGCCGACGGGGTCGATCTCGATGCGCTCGTCGCGGGGCTCACGGACGAGCAGAAGGCCCTGTTGGCGGCGAGTGGCGGCTCGGACGCGCCATGCGAACAGCGCGTGACTCCGTCGAACGACATGAGTGGCGTCCCGCGATCGACCTGGGCTATCCCCGCTCGCGAATTGACGGCGGAACGAGGAATGCGGCGGATACGTGCTCGTGCTCCACTCGGCGCACAGGCCGTCACGCCGTGTTGCGGCCGCTAGTCGCACGATACCGGAGAGAAGCTCCATGAGCCCGCAAACGTCAACGCCGGCAGACGTCACACTGGCCAACCTTGGCCATCTGCTTCCCGACTTGCAAACGCTTTACAAGGATATCCATGCCCATCCCGAGCTCTCCATGCAGGAGAATCGGACGGCTGGCCTGGCCGCGGACCGATTGCGCGCCGCCGGCTATGGCGTGACCACTGGAGTCGGAAAGACCGGCGTGGTCGGTCTCCTGCGAAATGGCGACGGCCCCGTCGTCATGCTGCGCGCCGATATGGACGCGCTTCCAGTTCAGGAAGACACCGGCCTGCCCTACGCCAGCAAGCAGACATCCACTGATCGCGACGGCAATACGGTGCCGGTCATGCACGCTTGCGGCCACGACATGCACGTGGCGTGGCTCGTCGGTGCCGCCACGCTGCTCGCGGAGGCTCGCGCCGAGTGGCACGGAACGCTCATGGCCGTCTTCCAACCAGCGGAAGAGACGGCGGAAGGCGCGCGGGCGATGATCGATGACGGGCTGTTCCATCGGTTCCCCAAGCCTAACGTGGTGCTCGGGCAGCACGTGATGACCGCGCCCGCGGGTCTCATCGGCTCGCGCCAAGGAGTCGTCACGTCTTCAGCCGACAGCCTGCAGATTCGACTGTTCGGGCGAGGCGCTCACGGCTCGATGCCTCAGGCCAGTATCGATCCCGTCGTGATGGCCGCCGCGACCGTGATGCGATTGCAGACCATCGTCTCCCGGGAGGTCGGCGCGATGGATTCCGTGGTGATCACCATCGGGGCGCTGCAGGCCGGCACGAAGGAGAACGTCATTCCTGGCGAAGCGCTCATCAAACTGAACGTGCGCACGTTCGACGAGACGGTCCGCAAACGCGTGCTCGCCGCGATCAAGCGGATCGTCAACGCCGAGGCCTCGGCCTCAGGAGCCACAGACCCGCCTGAGATCACGACCCTCGACCATTACGATCTGGTGACGAACGATCCGGAAGCAACCAGGCGCATCGGAAATGCCTTCCGCCACCACTTCCCCGCAGACCGGGTCGTGGAAGCCCGTCCCACGACGGCAAGCGAGGACTTTGGATCGTTCGGCGCCGAGTGGAACTCGCCGGCGGTATTCTGGTTCGTCGGCGGTACCGATCCCAACCTGTATGCGAAAGCCAAGGCAGACGGTCGCCTCGGCGAGCTCCCGACCAATCACAACCCGCGCTTCGCGCCCGTCATCAATCCAACGCTCGAGACGGGAGTAGAGACGTTGGTGGTCGCCGCGCTGGCCTGGCTGACCGCCTAACGCCATGCCGCCATCCCGGTACGTCACCATCAGCACCCTCGTGCTGGTGCTCGACCTCTGCGGCACGTTCGTGTTCGCGTTGAGTGGGGCGATGGTCGGCATCAGGCACCGGCTCGACATTTTCGGGGTGCTCGTGCTCTCGTTTGCAGCGGCCAATGTCGGCGGGATCACCCGTGATCTGCTGATCGGCGCGGTCCCGCCGCCGGGCATCGCCGACTGGCGCTACATCGCGGTTCCCATCCTCGCCGGCCTGGCCATGTTCCGCTGGGGATCGATCATCGATCGTCTGAAGAGCTCCGTGCAAATCTTCGATGCCGGTGGCCTGGCGCTCTTTGCGGTCTCCGGCGCACAGAAGGCCCTCGACTTTCGCCTGGGTCCCGTCACGGCAGTGTTGCTCGGTATGCTCACCGGCATCGGCGGCGGCATGGTGCGCGACATCATGGCGGCGGAGATACCGTCGGTGCTGCGCGGCGATATCTACGCAGTCGCCGCCCTCGCCGGCGCCGCCGTGGTCGTCGCCGGCAACATCATGCATTTCCCGTCCACTGCGGTCACGATCGTCGGCGCACTTCTCTGCTTCGGGCTCCGCTTCATGGCGATTCGTCGCGGCTGGCAGCTACCCGTTGCTCATCGCAGCGAGCGAACGGGCGCGACGTCGCACCCCGTCCACTCGTCCGGCAGCATCCCGCCGGAGGGCACATGACGACGTTCACCGTCGGCTACTACGTAGGCAGCCTGGCGCGGTTCGCGACCTGCGAAAGAATCGGGACACTGGGCGTGACCAGAAGAACCGGGACCTCGCTTGATCGCACTACAGCCGTCGCGACGCTTCCAAGCACGGTTCGAACAATCCCTCCGGCACCACGCGTGGTCATGGCGATAAAGTCGATGAGGTCCTGCCGGATGGCGTCGACGATCACTACCGCCGGGTTCCCGGCTTCGACGACTCGCGCGTCCGCCCTTACGCCTCGCGCCTGGAAGCGTTCGACGAGCGCGGTCAGCTCCTGTTCTGATTCCTGTGCTCGCCCGTGGTTGGGCTCGGGTGGCACGACCTGAAGGAGCAGCAGGTCGAGCTCGTGCGCGTTGCGAAGCGCGAGCAGATGATCCACCACCGAGAGCGCCATAGTCGATCCGTCGACCGGGACCAGTCCTCGACGCAGATGCACGTCGCGGTTAGCCATGTAGTCGGTGCGCGGAGGAACGAGGACCACCGGACGCGATCCGGTGCGAACCACACGGTCGGCCACGCTGCCGTGGATAGCACGATCGATCGCCCGCGGGGCGCGCGTTGCCATTACCACCGCGATCGCGTTTACGCGCTCGGCCAGGCCGAGCAACGCGTTAGGCACGTCGTCTCCGTCCAGCACTTCACACGTCAGCCCTCGCGGCACAGGAAGGCCCGGGACCTCTGCACGCGCGCGCATGGCTTGCAGCATGGCGCTCCTCGGCTCATGAGGCCCCGACTTCGACTGTGGGTTGCGCACACGAGCGAGGATCAGTGACGCATCGGCGAGCTCCGCGAGATCTGCCGCCACCGCCAGCGCGCGGGCGTCCTTGTCTGACCCGTCGACCGGGACGAGGATGGTGCTGGTCATGGTCCGTTACGCTTTTCAAACGTTCGGTGGACGGCCTTCGCGCCGCCGTTTGACGATAATTGACCCGATAGCGGTCGCGAACGAGGAGGTTACATGAAGATCGAGCGAGTGGTGGTCGGCATCGACTTCTCCACGTCTTCGGTGGACGCCGCCCGATGGGTCAGTCGGTACTTCGCGCCCGGAGCGGAGCTGGTTCTGGCGCACGTGATCTCGATTCCCGAACCGCCTCCGATAGCCCGTGGCAAGTTCCCGCGCCGCGACCTCCTGATCGACACCGTCCGGGAAGGGGCGGACAAGAGACTCCGAGAGATCAGCCGTTCGCTTGGTGCGGACCGTGTGTGGCTCGAGTTCCGCGAAGGCGAGCCGGTGGAGTGCATCACCGCCCTCGCCGAGGATTTCTCCGCCGACCTGGTGGTTGCCGGCGCCCACGGGGAGCGGGCCGGCCTGTTGGAGGGGCTCGGCAGTACGGCTGATCGCCTGGTTCGCGTGTCCACGCGCCCGGTGCTACTGGTTACGGGTTCGCGCCTAACGATACCGCGCCATATCCTCGTGCCGCTGGACAATCTGGACCACGCGGCCGGCGCGCTCAGCTGGGCCAGCGCCCTCAGCCA
>JAJKIV010000017.1 GCA_021154285.1 Gemmatimonas sp.
GCGAAGCTCGGGTGCTCCCACTCGGTCTCACGCGCGGATTCGGCGACGTCGCGCGCTTCCTTCTCCGTGGCAATGTGTGACGTGTCAGCCATGTCGCGTGCTGGACGAGGTGATCCTCCCAGACCCTGCTTGCGTTGCATGAAGACGGCCACGCCGATCGGCGCGCGCGACGACGGCGGCACCCACGAGGCCGATCAAGGCGAACGCGAACCACTGGATGGCGTACCCGAGATGCGGGCCCTCGTCGAGAAGCGGCGTAGGCAATCGCGCCGGTGTCGAGTCGCGGGACTCCGGCGGCGACCCTGGCGATCGATTCTCGGTCGCGACGAGGATGAATGGTGCGATCGGGTACGGCAGCCGCTTCGCCAGCGAGTCGTACCGGAGATGCCGAATCACTCGTGGGTTGCTCGTTGCCGAGACCATTCCGCGCCCGCCGCGTGGGATCTCGACGAGATACCCCGTGACCGCCGCCTCGTTCGGTTCCCGCCACCGCGGGAAATCCACACTCATGGCATCAGCAGCGTACACCCACCCGCGATTGATGAGCACGGCCGTGTCGCTCCCGGGTACTCGAAGCGGCGTCAGGATGTTCGCTCCCGGTGAACCCTGGTGCGTTCTCGCTGCGAGCGAAAGCTCATGATCCCAATCGAAGGTCCCGGCCGCCGTTGCGCGACGGTATTCTGCCGTCGCGGTGTCGCGCGTGGCCTCGAGCGCCGGCACCGGCGGCATGGAGAGCCGCTCGGCGAGCTTGGCGTTGGACGCTCGCCGTTCAGCCAGACGATGCAACTGCCAGACGCCCAGCCGTACACACCCAGTCGCGACGAGGATCGCGAAAATTACGAAGCCGATGGCGCGACGAGTCACCGGGGCGTTGGGAGGAAGACTGGCACACCGAAAGTTACGCCAGAGATCCCGGAAACACGAACGCCGTCCGGGACACTCGTCGGCCCACGCACGAGCGCCTAACGTGGAAACAGCGGCTGGTTGCTGGCTGCCGCCTGCCGCCCGTCGCCGGCCGTTCTAAAACAACGACATCTGCTCCCCAAGCTGGTCCGGTTCCACCGGACGTTGGCGCAGCAGCCGCTGAAGTTCCCGGGCGGACGCGGGACTGTGACCGGCGTAGTGGTTGTTGACGAAGCCGTAGACCGTCCTCACGCGTCTCGCGAGGGCCGCAATTATTGCCGCCCACGCCTCGAGCTCGCGCGATCGGTCGACCTGGATGCGCGAGTAGTCGACGAGATCGCGGTTCGGTCCCATCCATCGAAGGTAGGCAAAATCCGACGTCGGCCGATCGGCGAGCGCCATCATCATTTTTCGCGGGACCCAGCGCGCGTCGACCAGCGCGACGCCCACGTTATGCTCGGCCAAGAGCGCAATGATCCCGTCGTGGATCCAGCCGCGCTGCCGAAACTCCACGGCCACGCGCACGTCGCGCGGAATCAGCGGAAGGAAATTCGCGAGGGCCGGTAGCTCGGACGGCGCGAAGTCCGGTCCGAGCTGCATGAGAATCGGCCCGAGCTTCGGACCCAGCTCGCGCGCACGATCGAAGAACAACGCCGTGAGGTCCGCCGAGTCACGCAGTCGGTTTTCGTGCGTGATCTCCTGCGGCAGCTTGAGCGCGAACGTGAACTCCGGCGGTGTCCGATCGGCCCATCCCCGGACGGTCTTTGCCGCTGGAATCGCGTAGAAGGTGGAGTCCACCTCGACCGTCGTGAACGCGCGCGCATACACGGTGAGAAAATCAGCCGGCCGCGTTTCCGGAGGATAGAACGGTCCCACCCACGCGTCGTAATTCCATCCTTGCGTCCCGATGCGAACATCGCCGAGGTCGTTGCTCATCGCGACACAATCGATGCCGCAAATCTGCGATGTCAAGTTGAGGTCGGTCCCGATCTTGCCTTTCAGCCGGGCTGACTCGATCGACAACGAATGCTGGAGGCGCGTCTTATGGATGAGATGGATCGCAGGAACGCAGCTGAGGATCCCACGATCATGGGCAACGACGTCCCGCGCGAGCCGACGCACGATGATCGCGACGTCACCGCAAAGCCGGTGCGCGACGAGGCCACGACGGCCGACTACGTCGGCGAAGCCGCAGGCGGAGTCTCGGGCGGACTCGCGGGAGCCGCGATCGGCTCGATCGGTGGACCGGTGGGAACGCTGATTGGCGGGCTTGCCGGAGTGATCGGCGGATGGTGGGCAGGCCGTTCGATCGCCGAAGCAGCGAAGGATTACGGCGACGTGGATGACCGCTACTATCGCACGCACTACGAGCATGGTCGCACCAGCTCGCGGTCGTTCGATGAAGTCCGACCGGTATATCAGCTCGGGCATCTCGCGAGCAGGAACCCGGATTATCGCGGCCGCGACTTCGACACGGTGGAACCGGATCTTCGTCGCGGGTGGTCGGACGAAATCGGTGCACGCCACGGCGACTGGTCGTCAGTACGCGACTATGCCCGCGAAGGCTATGCGCGCGGCACCTCGACGCTCGCTGCAACGTCGGCTGGCTCCATCGACAGCTCGGTACGCACGAGCGAACAACTCGATCGACCCGGCGATCACTCCGCCCATGCGGCAGACCGTGTTGCTGACATGGAGCATCGCGTGGGCGACGTTACGCGGCGCGGCGCTCACAAGGTCGCGGATGCGGTCGACAACGTGAAGGACCGTATCGACGGGAACCCAGCCTCGAAGCCGGGGCCTGATCCCACTGACCGACGAGCCTAACGGCGCAACAGAACTGGTCATTGGTTACTGCTACGGGTTATTGGTTACTTCAGCCCTCGGGATGCTCATCTTGGTGAAAGAGGCTTCCCGAGGGTTCTGATTACCTGTAACCAGTTCCAGTAACCAACTACCAGTAACCAACTACCAGTTCTGTTGCCCCGTTCAGCTGCCTAGCGGTAGGTCTCGAAGAACCCGCTGCCCTCCCCCTCGAGCGGAACACCACCAACCCGCCCTGAGATTCGAGCCGTTCCCTTCATCTGAATGAAGTAGGGCCGCGCGAGGGCGCGACCGGCCAGCGACTCGCCACGCTCGGCGTTCGGCTCACGGGTGTCCGTCCCCACGGCATCCTCGATCGTCAGCTCGACGCGGAGCGTGTCGTTTCCTCGCGCGTCCGCGAACACCGCCCGCGACGGTACCCGCACGTCCTTTCCAGCGACCTGGATCGTGCGAGCGTCAGTGTAGTCGATGCGCTGTGGACGAAACAGCGACCGGAACCCTAACGAGTCCACAAGGTAGACAAACAGCGGCGCCTCGCTGCTGACGCTGTCCGGCGGCTGCACGCGACCATAGAGAAACGTGTAGGCCCCGGCCCGCGCGGCGCCCCACTCCCACGTCACCCCGCGCCACACACCCCAGTTGTGATCGTGGTAGGCCTGCGCGCCGTCGAACCGCTCGCAGTCGCCGCGAACGCAGATCGCGCCCGTTGCCGACGCGCGCAAACCGGGGACCACGTACCCGGAGACAAACCCCTCGCCTCCGAGAGCCGCTCCAGGGAAATACGCGCCCGGCGCGGGCGTCACGATGAGATCGACGACAGCGTCGCCATCACCACGCTCACCCGGCGCACGTGCGTGGACGATGTACCGACCGGCGCTGTCCACGGACACGCGGCCATTCCCGATGCGTAGGTCGGCATTCCACGTCGAGAACGACACGGAATCGTTAGGAAACAGCGCGGCAAATCGGCGAGAGGGCTTCCCCTGCTCGTGAAGCGTGAGCAGCACCTGACCGCCCCACCGCCCGTCCGGGACGGCACCGCCGACGATGAACGAGAGAAAGCCCCATCGCTTCCGGTCAGCGGATAGCACGTTGAAGTAGTGCCATTCACCCCAGCTCTCGCTGTTCTCCGCATCTCGTGGCGGGAGATGAAAGTGGTCGATGTCCGCGCGCAGCTCCGACGGCGTTGGTGCGCGCCAGCGTCGATCGAGGTGATCATCCTCCCATCGGCCCTGCGCGAGTGCTGGGACCGCGCCCACGAGCGCAGACCGGGATGGCAATTCGCCAGTAGCGCGGACCGCCCGTTCGCGGCCATCACGCGTGCGCAGGTACACGAGCTTGTCGACGATCTGCGGCGCGACGGCCCTAACGCCGGGCGCATTGCGCGGGTTCGACAACAGCTGACGATCCAGGAACCGCGCATTGCTGATCGAGAAAAACAGGCCACCGACGCCGCCGGTCTTCATCACTTCCACGTCGATCCCCTCCGGAAGGACGGTGAGGTCGCCGCCGCCAACCAGCCGTTCGTCTCGCGCCTGGGTGAGGAGCGCTTCGCCAATCGCGAGCAGGACGATCATGACGCCCACGCCCAACCCGAAGCCCCCGAGCAACAGCGCCGATCGCCATGGGCGCAGCGTCAGGTTTCTCCTCGCGAGAATTCCGATCATGCGCGCCTCAGGAGCGGCTCGTCGCGCACGATCCGTCCATCGAGCATATGGATGACCCGTCGCGCTGCCCCGGCCAGCTTCTCATCGTGCGTTACGACGACGATCGTCATGCCCTCGCGGTTCAGACGATCGAACAGCGCGATGACCTCGCCGCCCGTCCGCGCATCGAGCTCGCCCGTCGGCTCATCCGCGAGGAGAACGATCGGCCGATTCGCGAGCGCGCGCGCGATAGCGACCCGCTGCTGCTCTCCACCTGACAGCTCGGCCGGACGATGATCGGCACGCGCCGCCAGCCCCACATAGCCTAACAATTCACGCGCACGCTCATGCCGCTCGGCCAGCGCCACCTTCGCTTCGGCCATTGGCAGCTCGATGTTCTCCTGCGCCGTCAGCACTGGCAACAGGTAGAATCGCTGGAACACGAACCCGATGTTCGTGAGGCGGAAGTGTGTGGCCGCCTTGTCCGGCAGTGCACTGACTGCCGTTCCGCCGATCGTCACGCTGCCCGTCGTCGGCCGGTCGATCGCACCGAGCAGGTTGAGGAGCGTCGATTTGCCGCACCCTGACGGCCCGACGATAGCGACGTACTCGCCCTCCGTGACCTGGAGCGAGACACCACGCACCGCGTGTACGGGCTCACCGGAATGCGGATAGTCACGGTGCGCGTCACGAACCGACAGGAGCGGCTGGCCACTCATCCGACAGCCTCCTCCCGCAGCGTCGCGGAAATCGGGAGAGACGCCGCACGCCAGGCGGGATAAATCCCGGCGGCTACTCCCGACGCAACGAGCAGAGCCAACGCGCGGAACGCCGAGTTGGGTTGGAAGAGAAAGAAATCAATCGCGTCGGGCAGACCCGGGAATCCTCGTAGAATCGAGTTCAGCCATTGCGCGGTGAACACGCCGAGCACGAGACCGGCGGCGGCGCCAGTGAGGCTCAGCCCGATCCCCTCGATCACGATCTGCTGCACGACGTGGATTCGCGAGACGCCGATGGCCCGCATGATCGCGATCTCGCCAATGCGCTCGTTCACACTCACGGTCACGATCGTCGTCACGAGCAGAAACCCAACGATGAGGCTCACCGCGCCAAGAATGAACGCGAGCTGTCGAAAGTAGCTGAGGCGGCGCTCTGCTTCGGCAACAGCCCCGGCGGTAGACAGCGCCGTTACGCGAGGTAGCGCGCGCTCGATCGCGACACGCGCTGCCTCGGGATCGACGTTAGGCGCCGTCCGCACCATGAACAGCGAAGCGCGGTCGGCCCGGTCGGCGCCGCCCATGGCCTGTACGGTCGCGAGCTGCAGCGCCGCGGCGCGGTCGTCGGCGCTCAGGTACGTGAACCGGGCGCGTCCGGAGATGGCGACGCGACGGCGGCCGGTATACGTGCGCAGTTGGGGATCGAAGCCGACCGCGACGTCGAGCGTGTCGCCAACCCGCGCGCCGGTCGCTCGCAGGAGCGCGTCGCTCGCCACGAGCTCATTCGCGGCGGGATCTCGCCCGCTGAGCAGCTGGTAATCGCCCTGCACCGCGGGATCGACTCCGAGCGCGAACGCCGTGACGGGCGCGCGGGCGCCTAACACGTGGATCGTCGTACCGAGTACCGGCGCGACCGCCGTCACGCCGGAAATTCGCGCGATCGCTGCGGTCGCGTCTCCCGCCTGGGCGATCGTCGCCTCCGTGTCGAACGGCAGCGTACCCCGAGGCGACACGCGAATGGTGAAGCCGTTGCGTCCCAACAGACTCGCGAACGACTGCCGCATCCCGGTGGCTAGCATGACCATGTCGAGCAGCATCGCCGCAGACACGGCAACGCCGAGCACGGCCAGAAGCGTTCGACTGGCATGCCGGCGGAGCGATAGGGCCGCGAGCTGGAACCGCATCAGCGGCCGAACAGGGTAAGTGGTGGTGTGCGCGAAAGCCGGCGCGCTGCCAGTGCGCCCGCCCCAATGCCGAGCACAAGCGATAGCAGCACGGAATAGGTGACGGTCCCTGCCGTGATGATCGCGAACCGGAGCGGCGTCCGATACACGGCCTGGTAGTGCGCGTTGACGAACGCCGACACGGCGAACCCCAACGCGACGCCGAACAGGCTGCCTAACAACGCAACGAACGAGGACTCGAGCATCACGGTGCGGACTACCGTCGCCCGCGAGATCCCCATGAGCCGCATCGCTGCCACGTCACGACGGCGCTCGTCGACCTTGAGCAGCATGATGCAGAGCAGGAACGTCGCGCTCGCGACAATGGTGATCATCCCTATCGCGCGGTGAAACCGACTGACCACCAGGAAGGTCTTCGACGTTTCCACCGCGATCTCACGCGATGGATACGCGTGGAAGCCGAACGACAGGGCGTTGATCCGCCGAAGCGCAGAGTCGGCAGCGACCCCACCTGTGGTTTGGATCGCGTACCGGTCGACGCGATCACCGTAACCAATGAGTTCCTGTAGCTGGCCGAGGTGCGTGCGGATTCGGTACTCGCTGCGCGCGACTTCGGAAGGGTCCGCCCGCCGTTGCAGGATGGCGGAGATGCGGACAGTGTCTCCGCTCGCGTTGCCGGGTTCGGCCGCGAGAACAACCAGGTCACCCACCCGCAGTCCGGCGTCCGCCGCCAGTCGCTCATCGACGGCGATCGTGCGGACCTCTGCCTTCCAGGGCGGGATGGAATCGATGCGCTGCGCCGAGGCGACTCTCGCCGTGAGAGCCGCCGTCATGACGAGCAGCGCGAGCAAGGAACTTCGCGGTCTGCGCAGTGCTATCCTGGTCACCCCGGAAATCTGCCGCACCGAGCGCAGCCGCAAAGGCCGCGGAGCGTTTCGATCAATGTCTCGTCGCGTGACGAGCCCACGCCGCGGTGTCCTTGAGCGACTCCCGCGACGCCTGCAGCGAGTAGGTCGGCGACTTTACCGTCGTCACACCGCGCCTCAGCATCAGGACGCCAGCAACGAGCTCCAACACGCCGATGATGAGCGTGCCGGCCCAGTAATGATGCCCAAGTAACGCGGACACGCCGACGATCAGGAGCACCGTCAGGGCGACCGCGGCGACGATGCCGAAGGCGAGCGCAAGCGCCAGCCGAATGGCGCCGTCGACGCTCGTGTGCACGCTCTCGTGCAGCTCGAGCTTCGCGAGCCGCACTTCATCGGCGGCCAGTCGCTTCGAGTCGTCACCAAGGCGGCGGACGAGATCCGGAATCCCCGTATCGGGATCGATCGGTGTAATCGGTTGAATGGCCACTGATACCTCGCTGCGAGCTGCTCGAACGACTCCGGCAGACAGGCGCAAGGAGCATTCCCGAACGCGACTCGCTTGCTGCCCACCGTGTCGTGGTGCGAGCTTAGCGCCAACCTTTCCGGAGCCGAGCGACCGCATGGCCGTCACCGCATCGAGCGTCGAACAAACCGCCGCGGCAGTCCCCCGCCGCGGCCGCCTTCTTCAGGTACTCGGCGTGGCATTCGGGATCGCCATCATCGTCGGCAATACGATCGGATCCGGAATCCTTCGAACCCCAAGCACAGTTGCCGGGCTGCTGCCGAGCCGGGGCATGTTCCTGCTGGCGTGGCTTGCCGGCGGCGCCTATGCGCTGCTTGGCGTGATCTCCCTGGCGGAGCTTGGAGTGATCGTGCCCAGATCGGGGGGCCAGTACGTGTTCGCCCAACGCGCGTTCGGCTCATACGCCGGGCTCATTATTGGGTGGAGCGATTGGGTGTCGACAGTCGCCACCTTCAGCGCGGCGTCGATCCTCATCGCTGAATACTCGGGGGCGCTCTTCCCTCCGCTGGCGAATTCCCGGCTCGCGGTCGGCATCGGCGTCGTGGTCCTGTTCACGGTGCTGCAGTACCGCGGCGTGAAGTGGGGCGATGCGATCCAGCAGGCGACGACGCTCCTCAAGGCGCTGGCGTTCGCCGCGTTGATCGTCGCGTGTTTCACGCTCGCACCGACGTCGGGCCCCGCTGCCGCCGCTCCTTCGGCGCCAGCACAGGCGATTGGCATTGGCGCCATCGTGCTGGCCATGCAGGCGGTGATCTTCACGTACGATGGCTGGAACGGCATGCTGTATTTCTCGGAGGAAGTGCGCGACCCGGGTCGCGAGATCCCGCGAGCGATGTTCGGCGGTGTGGCAGCCATCATCGCGATTTACGTCCTGGTGAACCTCGCGTTCGTTCACGTGTTAGGCATCCCGGGGCTCGCCGGGAGCGATTTCGCGGCCGGAGCGGCGGCGCAGGCGCTGTTCGGTGGACACGGCGACGCCATCGTGCGGTCGCTCCTCATCGTCGGGCTGCTGAGCGGCGTGAACGCATACGCGTTGATGTGCCCGCGCATTCTGTACGCCATGAGCCTCGATGGCCTGTTTCCGAAATGGGGCTCCACGGTAAACGCGGGTGGGACGCCAACATACACGCTGCTCCTCACGGGCGCGCTCGCGATCGGCTTTCTGCTCACGGGGACGTTCGACTCCGTCATCGCCGTGGCCGCCTTCTTCTTCGTCCTGAACTACGTCTTCTCGTTCAGCGCCGTCTTCAAGCTTCGCCGCACCATGCCTGACGCGCCCCGGCCATACAAAGCGTTAGGCTACCCGTTCACGACGGGGTTCTCGCTGCTCGGCGGTATCGCGTTCCTCGTCGGGGCGCTCATCACCGATCGCCAGAACTCCCTGATTGCGCTTGGCCTGCTCGCCGTGAGCTACCCCGTCTACGCAATGACGATTCGTGCGGCGCGCAAGGCGTCTACGTCGAGCTGACGCGCTCGACGAAGATCCTGGCCGCGAGCGCGTGCCCGATCTGATGCTGCGCGCCACCGACGCGCACGGTGAGCGGCCCATCGAATGGGGCGTGCTCGCCGACCGCGACCTGGACGCCCGGACGGATACCTAACGAATCCAGGTATCGGAGCAGCTCATCGTTCTCGTCGCCCACACGCACGACCCGAGCACGCACGCCCGTTGCGACATCGGCGAGTGAGCTGTGGCGCGTTTCGTCGATGACACCGTCACGCGTCGGAATCGGCGCCCCGTGCGGATCGGTCTCGGGTTGACCGATCGCGGCAGCCATGCGGTCGATCAGCTCATCGGACGCGGCGTGCTCGAGCCGTTCCGCCTCCGGGTGCACCTGATCCCACGGATAGCCGAGCGCCTGGACGAGGTACGCTTCGATGACGCGATGGCGTCGAATCGTACGCAAGGCCGCGCGGCGGCCGGCATCGGTGAGGCGCACGCCGCGGTATCGCTCGTAGGCGAGCAGTCCCTGGTCGGCGAGACGACGAACCATGCCGGTGACGGACGCGGGCGCGATCTGGAGGCGGTTCGCGATGTCGTTCGTCGCCGCGGCGGCGCCACTCAGCTCGGCCTCGTAGATGGCCTTGAGATAGTCCTCGACGGGCGCCGTCAGCCCTACTACACGCGACTCGACCGGCGTGTGCGGTGGCGTGGCGCTCGCTCGCCGGGGGGACCGTTGGCCGGTCACGTTGCCGCGACCTTCTGCTTCGTTCCCGCCGGAGCGCGGAGCAAGAGCACAGGCACGCTCGTCATGTGGCGAACGGCATTGGCGACACTGCCGTAGATGAGGTCAGCGATGAACCGGTGCCCGTGCGTGGACATGGCGATGAGATCGCAGCGCTCTCGCTCCGCCGCCGCGGCGATCTCGGCAGAAGGGTCACCGGTCGCGAGCAGCGCCTCGGCTGACAAACCATCCGCAGTCAGTCGACTGGCAAGCCGCTCGATGTAGACGCGGTCGTCCCGCATCTCCTCCGACTCACGCAGGTTGAGATGCTGGATGTTGCGCGCGGCCCAGCCGTCGGCGACGTGAATGAGTACGATCGACGCTCCGCAGTACCGCGCGAGCTGCCGAACGTGATCCAGAATCCGCTCGTCGTAGTTGGAGTTCTCGACGGGAACGAGAATGCGGTGGTACATGTCAGGCGAGCCACTGGCGGAACGTCTTGATGAGCAGCCACGTGTTCAGCGCCGCGATCACGAACGCCACGAGATAGGCGAGCGCCTTGAGCCACGTCGAGTTCGCGAACTCACCCATCTTCTCGCGATCCGACGTGAACATCACGAGCGGAAACACGGCGAACGAGAGCTGCAGGCTGAGCACGACCTGGCTCAGCACCAGGAGTTTTGCCGTACCGCTTTGCCCGTACAAGATGGCGACGATGGCGGCCGGCACAATGGCAATCGCCCGTGTGATGAGGCGCCTCAGCCATGGCCGGATCCGGATGTTGAGAAATCCTTCCATCACGATCTGGCCCGCGAGCGTCCCGGTCAGCGTGGAGTTCTGCCCGGACGCCAGCAGCGCAAGCGCGAACACGATGCTCGCCGCGCCCACGCCCAAAAGCGGTGAGAGCAGCTGGTACGCGTCCTGGATCTCCGCGACCTGCGTGTTGCCCGTGCGGTGGAATGTGGCGGCGGCGACAATGAGAATTGCCGCGTTGATGAACAGCGCGAACGACAGCGCGATCGTCGAATCCACGAAAGCGAATCGCACCGCCTCGCGCTTTCCTTCCTGGCTGAGGTCGTACCTCCGCGTCTGCACGATCGACGAGTGCAAGTACAAGTTGTGAGGCATGACGGTCGCACCGAGGATGCTGATCGCGATATACAGCTTCTCCTGATCGAACAGGATCCCCGTGCTTGGTACGAAGCCGCGCAACACGCCGCCGAGCTCCGGACGCGACACGATGAGCTCGAACAGGAAGCACAGTCCCACGGTCGCGATGAGCGCGATGACCAGCGCCTCGAGCACGCGGAATCCCTTGTTCTGCAGGTACAGGACGATGAGGACGTCCAGCGCAGTGATTCCAACGCCCCACGCGATCGGAATTCCGAACAGCAGGTTGAGCGCGATCGCGGTACCGATGACCTCCGCGAGATCGCACGCTGCTATCGCGATCTCGCAGAGCACCCACAAGCCGAAACTGACGCGCGGCGAATAATGGTCTCGGCACGCCTGAGCCAGGTCGCGGCCGGATACGATACCCAGCTTCGAGGCCAGTCCCTGAAGCAGGACCGCCATCAGGTTCGAGATGAGAATGACGCTGAGTAGCGTGTAGCCAAACTGGGATCCGCCGGCCAGGTCGGTAGCCCAGTTGCCCGGGTCCATGTAGCCCACCGCGACGAGATAGCCCGGCCCCGCAAAGGCCAGGACCTTTCTCCACCACGTCGAGCCGGTAATCGGGATAGTTCGATAAACGTCGGCGAGGCTTGGCGTGACACGAGAGAGTCGCCAGCCGGCATCTTCTGCGCGGCCGACGGGCCTCGGGCTCAGCGGTTCCGGTTCGGGGGGGACTAGTCGAGGTGCGGACATGGAACAGGAGCGGACGCGCGAGCGCCCAGTAGAAGTTGGTTGATAGGAAATCTTGTTTTAGGACGACCTAACATATGTGCGTGCAACGTGTCCGGCAAGAGTAGTCGGCGGGCCTCTACTTTCGATTCCGGATTCGCTATTCCCGATTCCCGACCAGCGCCTGCAGGTTTCGTAGGATTCGCTCCGTCATTCCCCACACGATGTGCCCGCCGAGCAGATAGCTCGGGACTCGCCAGGTCGAGCCGCGTGCGCTGACCTCGGATTCGACGGTGAGCGACGGGTCTTCGAGCGAGGCGAGCGCAACCCAGAACGCCACCGCGACCTCGTCGCTGGTTTCGATGGTCACGTCGTGGCGCACGATGGCGACGAATGGCGTCACGATGATCGGCGGGAGCGTGGGAGTGCGCGGCCGAAGCTCATCGAGCATGCCTAACACGATTCCGTCGCGCGTGACGTCGATGCCCGTCTCTTCTCGTGTCTCGCGAATGGCCGTGTCCTGCAGGGTGACGTCGGAGGGGTCACGGCGCCCGCCCGGCAGCGCAACGTGGCCGCTCCACGGGTCGTCCTCGCGCTCGGAGCGCTTGATCAGCAGCAGTTCAACGACGTCGTCCGCTGTGCGACGAAGGACGATGGCCACGGCCGCGCGCCGGGGAGCGCCATCGTCCGGCGCGAGGATCGGCGGCCGCGTCGCCAGCGCGTGGCTGAGCCGCCGAAACGTCGGATGGTCGACGAGCGTGTTCGCGTCACCCGGCACGGCTAGTCCTCGACCGGGCCCCCGATCGCGATCCACGCGCCGAATCCATCCGCCATCGACGAGACGTTCTCGTATCCCATCTGCTGCAGCGTATCGGCCGCGAGCGCCGACCGGTTGCCGCGCGCGCAGTAGATGACGATCGCTTCCTCACGCCCCGCTCGCGCCTCGATGTTCGACTCCAGGTTGCCGCGCGGAATGTGCATGGCGTTAGGCAGGTGGCCCAGATTCCACTCGTTCGGCTCCCGGACATCCAGGTAGATCACCGCCGCATGCTTCTCGAGCAGCTCGAGCACTTCGCGTGGCGTGTGTTCGCGGATCCGCTGCTTCGCCTCGTTCACGAGGTCAGTCCCGGTCTTGTAGGGCATCGGTCGTCGATCAGGCGATCGTTAGGGAAGGTTGAACGGCGAGCGTGCGCCGGTCGGCATCGAGCGTCGCCAGGGCGCCGAGGGGCAGCGTCCACTGATCGTCGATGTGGCCGATGGGTGCGCCAATGATCGTGGGCACGTCGAGCATCGCGGCGATTTCCCCGACGACGTCATCGAGGCCTCGCGCGCCGTCATCGGCGGACTCCGGACAGTTGGTGCACGTACCGAACACGATACCGCGGACGCCGTCGAGCAATCCGGCGAGCAGCAGCTGCCGCATCATCCGATCGATCCGATACACCGGCTCATCGATGTCTTCGAGCACCAGGATCGCATCGGCCAGTCGCGGCGCGAACGGAGTGCCGGCGAGCGCGCTCAACAGCGCGAGGTTGCCACCAGCGAGCGCTCCCTGCGCCATGCCGCCGTGAAGGATCTTCGCGATCTCCGCGGTGCCGCACGAATCACCGCCATGCTGTAGCGCACACGCAAGCGAGCGTCGCGAAAACGATGAAAGCTTGGCACGCGCCGTCGGTCCGTGATACGTCACCAGCTCGCTGCGCAGCGCGAACGCCGCGTGCAGCGCGGTGATGTCCGAATAGCCAATGATCGGCTTCGGTCGTCGCGCGGCGGCCGCGTAGTCGATCGACTCGAGGATCCGCATCGCACCGTAGCCGCCGCGCAGACACCAAACAGCATCGATCGTGTCATCGCGAAGCGCACCGTTGAGGTCCGCTGCTCGGAGATGGTCCGGCCCCGCGAAGTAGCCCGCGCGAGCGAGCACATGCTCGCCGACCACCGGCTCCCACCCGAACGACTCGACGTTGGCGATCGCGCGCGCGAGGTCGCCTTCGTTCCTCAACGGGCCCGCTGGCGCGACGAGTGCCACGCGCGCTCCGTCGCTCAACAGCGGAGGTCGTCGCGCACCCGAGGCTCGAGGCTGTTCGTGATTCACATCACATCCTGGCACATGCGTTGCCCCACTTGGTCCTCGCAGCATGTAGCGGACTATTCCACTACACGCTCGAGCAGTCAAAATATGCTGGAGGGTAGACGCATGGCGGACCAGAACAGGAATCGTGGGTCGAGCGGCGACGAGATGGATCGCGACTCAGGCATGATGAGCAAGTCGGGGTCGCAGGGCGGATCGTCGGGCGGCTCATCCGGTAGCTCGGGAGGTAGCTCGGGAGGTGGGTCGTCGCATGGTAGCTCGGGTGGCCAAGGTGGCTCCGGAGGCTCGCGGTCGGGAGGCATGGGCGACGAAGATGACCTCACGAGCGGCACGGGCGGCACGGGCGGCACGGGACGCTCTGGCTCGTCAGGCGGCAGCGGCTCCTCAGGAGGTAGCTCTTCGGGGAGTGGCTCTTCTGGTGGTTCCAACACCGGCTCGCGCACGGGTGGCCAGAACACGGGCGGCTCGTCAGGCGGCAAGGGCGGCATGAGCGGGACCGGAGGCAGTGGCAGCGGCGGCGGTGGCACGGGCGGCTCCAGTGGTGGCAGTGGTGGCAGTGGTGGCGGGATGGGCGGCTCGAGCGGCGGTGGGTCCGGTAGCTCGGGTGGTTCAGGCGGTTCCGGTGGGTCCGGTGGCTCGCACGGTTCCGGCGGTTCGGGTGGGTCGTCAGGCGGTTCGGGTGGGTCGTCAGGCGGGTCTTCCGGCAATCGCTGACCTACTGATGGTCGTAAGCACCGTGAAAAGGGCGGCCCAACGGGTCGCCCTTTTCACGTTATGCTCTACATTAGCTGCGCATGTCCCTGACCACGCGCGTGCTCATCGCGCTCGTCGTCGGCGTCGCTGCGGGCGTATCCATCGCCAGCAGCGGTTCCCCGATGCTGGCGCGCGGAGCCATGGCGATCGAGCCACTCGGTACACTCTGGATCAACGCGATCCGGATGACCGTCATCCCGCTCGTTGTCGGCAGCTTGATCGTCGGCATAACGAGCGCTCCGAACGCGAGCGCCATCGGCCGCGTTGGCAGAGGGGCGATCGTGTTCTTCATCGTCACGCTCTTCGTGGGTGCGGGGTACGCGGCGCTGATCGCGCCACTGCTCATCGACCGCATTCCCCTCGATCCGGCCGCCATCGCGTCGATGCAGGCCAGCGCAAAGACTGCCAGCGGCGGCGTCGCGCAGAGCGCGAACAACATTCCGACGTTCACTCGCTGGCTCGTCGACCTCGTTCCCGCGAATCCGATCAAGGCCGCCGCCGACGGCGCGCTGCTTCCCATCATCGTCTTCACGCTGCTGCTCGGTCTCGCGCTGTTGACGCTCCCCGCCGAACGTCGAGACCCGGTCGTCGCGTTCTTTCAAGGGCTCGGTGATGCCGCGTTGGCGGTGGTCCGCTGGGTGCTGCAGCTCGCGCCCATCGGTGTGTTCGCGCTCGCGCTGCCGCTGGCAACCCGCATGGGAGCATCCGCTGCTGGAGCACTCGCCGGCTTCGTTGCGGTGGTCATTTTCATCACGGTGTCGTTCTGCGTCGTGATCCTCTATCCGATTGCGGTCATCGGTGGACGCATCCCGCTGGCGCAGTTCGCGAAGGCCATCCTGCAATCGCAGGCCGTCGCGTTCAGCTCGCGCTCTTCCCTCGCCGCATTGCCCGCGATGATCGAGAGCGCGCGCACGCGCCTCGGGCTGCCCGCCGAGATCTCCGGTTTCTTCCTGCCGCTCGCGGCGTCGACGTACCGGGTCGCGGGCGCCGTCGCACAGCCCACCGCCGTGCTCTTCATCGCGCGCCTCTACGGCGTCGAGCTGACCGCCACGCAGATGCTGTCCGTCGTGCTCACAGTGGTGCCCACGACGTTCAGCGTGCCCGGCATCCCCGCGGGATCGATCATCGTCATGGTCCCGATCCTCATCGGCGCAGGCCTTCCGGCTGAGGGGATCGGCGTGCTGCTCGGGATCGACGCGATCACCGACATGTTCCGCACGGCGGCCAACGTCACGGGCGACATGGCTGGCGCGGTGGTACTCGGACGACGGGAGCGCGCCACCGCTGCCGTCGCGCTGCGGCCGGCGAGCGAGCCGGCGCCCTGACACACATACGACGCCACCCGTCGCGTCCCATGCCGTGAACGATCTCGCTCTCGCGAGCCTGGTGGCGTCGCCGTGGATTCTCGTCCCACTCGCGACGATCTGGCGCGTTCGCCATTCGCGTGAGCTGTCGCAGGACAGTGCGAGCGTTTCGCCTGGCAGCCCGCTGGTCTCGGTGGTGGTTCCTGCCCGTGACGAGCACCGCAACATCGAATCGTGCGTGCGGTCGATCCTGGCGGGCGGGTACCGGAATACCGAAGTCGTGGTCGTCGACGATCGGTCGACCGACGGCACGGCGGACGTCGTGCGAGCGCTCGCACGTGGCGGCGAGCGCCTAACGCTGATCGAGAACCCGCCGCTGCCGGACGGATGGTTCGGCAAGCCATGGGCGTGTGCGACCGGTGCCGAGTCAGCCCGCGGTGACGTCATCTGCTTCACCGATGCGGACGCGCGCCATGGACCGGATCTCGTCGCGCGCGCGGTGAACGCCATGAACGCCCGGCAGCTCGACATGCTCTCCGTGGCCGGGCACCAGGAGCTCGGCACATTCTGGGAGCGCGTGGTACAACCGCACGTGTTCTGGATGATCGCTTCGCGCTACGGCGGAACCGAGACGGTCAATCGGTCGAAGCGCCCCAAGGACAAGATCGCGAATGGACAGTGTATCTTCGTCCGCCGCTCAGCATACGCGTCGATCGGCGGCCATGAAGCGGTGCGCGATCAGGTGGCCGAGGACGTTGCGCTCGCACAGCGGCTCTTCGCGGCGGGCAAACGCACCGAGCTCATTCTCGGCCGCGACGAGCTGACGACGCGCATGTACACCTCGCTGCGCGAGATCATGGCGGGGTGGCGCAAGAACATCTTCGCGGGCGGGCGCGAGGCCATGCCGGGCGGGCGCATCGGGCAAGCGATATTCCCCGCCCTGCTTCTCTTGTCCCCGCTCCTGACGCTCCTTCCGCCTGTTGCGCTCCTGGTCCAGGCGTTCGCCGGCGGACCGCGCTGGCTCCTGCTGGCGTGGGCCATCGCGCTCGCGGCCCAGGTGACCACCTGGGCCGCGGTCTATCGCTGGATGGGCGCGCCGATGCGGTTTGCCGCGCTGTTCCCGTTAGGCTCCATCGTCGTCGCGATCGTCGCGATCCAGGCAATCGCCCGAGGGTCGCGCGTGGAGTGGAAGGGTCGCGCCTACCTCACGAGCTCGCACGTCCCGCACAGCTCTCGATGAGCTCGCGCTTCACCTGACGCTGGTCGCCGATCACGTGGTAGAAATCTTCGATGTAGTCCATCGCGCGGCGTCGGTACCCGTCGTCGAGCGGCAGCTTGGCGTACATCGCCTTGATGTCCTGCCGGTGCTCGTTGTATTTGGCGAGAACCGGTGCCAGGTCGTTGGGCGTTAGGCACGGACCCCGATACAAGCGATCCTGCACCGTCGGAATCCCGAGCCGCGGATCCGGCTTCGCGTAGCGCGCGTAGACCACGCCGGACCAGTCGAAATCATACGGGACCGGCACGTAGCGATCGCCGGTGATGACGAGCCGGATGTTGTGCAGGGAGTACAGCGACCAGTCCGTGTTGCCGAGGTAGTAGGCGAACACGCTGATCGTAGCGGTCTGCTGCGGATCCATGTCCGCGAAGGTTCCGCCGCGAACGGTGAAGATCCGGCCACCGTTCCGCTTCGCCATGTCGCTTTCATCCTCGATGAGCAGCCCGTACTTCGTGACAGCGTCTTTCTCGTCCCCGGCCTGCACGTACGTCACCTTCGCGAGACGCGCCTTGTAGCTCCAGTCCGTCAGCATGTTCAGCGTCTCGTACGCCGCATACTCACGCACCGGAATCTCCGCGTATTCCTTGTCCTTCTGGTTGCAGTGCGTGCCGAGCTTGAGGGATTTCTGCCCGCCGAACGGCGTCCCTTTCTTCCCACTGTCCGAGAAGATCAGCCGGATCGGCGGGAAGTTGCAGACGTCGGAGCGCAGCCGGAAATGGCCGCGCGGCGCGATCTCGATCGGGATCGCCACTGCAGTGCCTGACGAGTCCTTCACCGTCAGCGTCGCCTTCTGTGTCTTGATGCTGAGTGTGTCGCGACTCTTGAACGTCGCCTTGAAGTCCGCCGTGAGCGTGAACTCCAGAGGCTCGTCCGACCCGAACAGGCGCTCGGTCCGTCGCGTGGCGGCGTCTTTTTCTTCGGCCGTCACGGGATCCGTCTTGTTCTTCTTCGTCTTCTCCGCTTTCGCGTCACCGCCACCTTTCTCGCCCTTCGAAGCCGGCGCCTGGGCGAACGACGCGGCGCTCACACACGCGAGCGCAACCACTGTCAGCAATTTCGAATATCGCATGGGAATTTTTCCTCGCAGGGCCGCGGCTACTCCTCTTCCGTCTCGACGACTTCGACACCGACCACGTACGGCGCGCCCTTCTGGCGCACCGCCTCCGCAATGCTTTGCCGGCTGTAGCCTTTGCGCAGCCGGAGGTCGTACTCGACCGATGTTCCGATCTCGTTGGTCGAAGCCCCGCGATAGCGCCATCGCTTCGCTTCGGTTTCCAATAGCGGGTCGATCGCAGCGCGGAGCGATATCTGATCGGTCGTGAGAATCCGGATCATCGAATCGAACCGCTGCCCCGAACCCGCGCTCTCTCCAGTCATATCCGCTCGACGCTTCCGTAGCCTGTCCTCGAGCGCATCGAGTTGCGCCGGGGCAAGCGCTTCCAGCACTTCGTGGTCGAGCCGCGCCACGAACTGCGACGTGCGGTTCGCGATCTGCAGCGCTCGTTCGAGCTGACGCTTCGCCCGTACGCCTTCGAGCGAGGGCGGCAGCCGCGCAAAGTCGGTCGTCCAGAGAATGAGCACCGCGGCGTTGAACAGCACCGACAGCACTAGGGCGTACTCGAGCTGCACGCCGCAGGCGAGGCCGAGCGCAGTCGAGAGAAAGATGAATACCGCGTCCTTGCTGTCCTCCAGGTTCGTCCGGAACCGCACGGCAGCGACGATGCCCGCAAGACTGAATGCGAGGGCCACGCTGTTTTTCACCAGCACGACCACGCCAGCGACGACCACGGGCATGAGCACCAGGGCCTGCACATCCGACGCGCGGTACCCCTTTCGCTGGCGCGTGTGCATGTAGACCCACGCGACAGGGAGCGCGAGCAGAAACGCTGTCGACACCGCGATCACGATCAGAATGAGCGGCTCAGCGGACGGCGCCGCGACGTTGGAGAACGGCCCTCCACTCGTGTCGATCTTGAGGCCCGCGGGCCTGCCGTCGCGAAACGCGACCAGCGGCGACAGAGCCGCAACGATTTGCGCGCGCGCTCCATCAGGCATCGTCGCCCAAGCCCCGGCGAGCAGCGCGCCAAGCCCCACGTAATACAAAATGACGCGCGCAATGAGATTGTGCGCGACGCCTTGCAACCCTCCACGGCCGTTATCGGGCATCAATAGGCTCTCAGTACGTGACGACGCACCGCGCCAGAGTAGACGCGGCAGCGACGCCGAGGGATCGAGAAGACCAGGGATTCTCGCGTTTGCAGCGGTACGATCATAATGCGTTACTCCTCCGCTGGCGACATTTGATTACGCCCGCGTTGTAGCGATGGCAGACATCGGCACGCCCCGCGGCATCCTGCGCGCGTGCCAACGCTCCGAGCCGCCGCCGTTCTTCTCGCCGCAGCGACTGACATCGCCGCGCTCGGCGCTATCGCGAGCACCGTCGGCTGCGCCGGGGCTCCGGCACCGCTCGACGCAACGGCGCGAACCGCCCTCGGGCTTCCGGACGACTGCCAGCAGGCATGGGTTGCACGAGGCCCCGGAACGCTCCGCGCTCTGCTGTTGGATGTCGGCGGCGCCAGGCCAATGCGTGAGGTCATCTCCAACGTCGCTCGCCGGTTGTCCACCCGTGCGCCGCACCTTCTCTGGCTCGCTATAGCCTGCCGGCAGTCCGCGACGGAGGTCGCAATAGCAGCGTGGTCACCCGGACAATCGGGCCCTCGGGTGAGCGCCTTGATCGTCGACCGTACGCAGATCGTCGATAGCGACGCCGAGACACTCTGTGCGCTCTCGGCAGCCATGGAGTCGGTGGACGTACTGACACACACGCGCTGGGTGACGATCCTCGGCCGTGAGGCTGTGACCCGCCGGTTCTACCGAACGCTGGAGCAAATCGTCGGCACCCTCGCTGTCGAAGCTCGAGGAAATGCACCGTCCGACGTTCGCCGGGACATTGCGCTGCTCTACGCGTCGCGTCTGCTCTTTCTCTCCTTTCTCGAGGCCAAGGAGTGGCTCGACGGAGACCGCTCGTTTCTCGCCCGCCGGTACGACGACTGTTTGAGTCGCCAAGGAGGTTTTCAGCGGCGCGTGTTGCTGCCGCTGTTTTTCGGCACCCTCAACACTCCCACGCGATCCCGCGCGCCGACGGCTCGCGCACTTGGCCGCATTCCGTTCCTCAACGGTGGCCTGTTCTCGCGATCCGCGCTCGAGCGGACCTACTCCAGGCTCGAGTTTCGCGACGAGGAGCTTGGCCTGTTCATCTCGGAGCTCCTCGGCCGATACCGGTTCACGGCCCGCGAAGAGAGTGCGGACTGGTCCGAGGCTGCCGTCGATCCGGAGATGCTGGGCCGGGCGTTCGAGTCGATGATGGCGTCGCACGAACGTCGGAATACCGGCGCGTTCTTTACGCCGCACGAGCTCGTCGCGCGCGTGACCGACGAGGCACTGGCGCATGCACTCGGCCAGCCGCCCGACGGTCTCATCGCGGCCTTGTCTCGACCTAACGCCGTCGCCCGCTCGACGGAGCTCGACACGGTACGCGCGACGCTCACCCGGTTCCGGCTCCTCGATCCGGCGTGCGGGTCAGGGGCGTTTCTCGTCTATGCGCTCGAGCGAGTTTCGCGCCTGCTGAGTCTTCTTGGCGATGCGCGCGCGGTATCCGAGCTGCGCCGCGCAGTGCTGACGCAGTCGATTTTCGGCGTCGACCTGAGCCCCACGGCCGTTTGGCTTTGCCAGTTGCGACTCTGGCTGAGCGTCGTGATCGACAGCCCGGCGCGCGATCCGGCGCTGGTTGCGCCACTGCCGAACCTCGACCGCAACATTCGCGTCGGGGATGCGCTCGCCGTCGACGGTGCGATTCAAGCTGGCACGGCCGGCGCGGCGGCGATCGCACGGCTGCGCTCGCGTTATGCACGAGCCGTGGGCGTTCGCAAGAAAACCCTGTCACGCGCCCTGGATCGCGCCGAACGCACCGCCGCGATCGCGCTGCTGGATCGCCGAACCGCCGCCATCGATGCTGCGCGTCGGGACATCGTCGTCGCGGCGCGCGGCCGCGATCTCTTCGGTGAGCGGTCGTCGGTTTCCGCTGCAACGCGTACCGCCCTCGCGGAGCTTCGCGCGGAACGGCGAGCGGCTCGGGCACGTCGTCGAGCGCTGTTGGCGGGTGCCGCGCTTCCCTTCTCGTTCTCCACGCATTTTGCCGACGTCGCCGGTGCGGGTGGGTTCGATGTCATCGTGGGCAACCCTCCATGGGTGCGAGTGCACCGAATTCCGCAAGGTGCACGCTCTGCGCTGCGTCGAGGCTTCGTGGCGTATCGCGGCGCTGCCTGGCGCACGGGTGCCGCTGCGTCGCGCGCCGGCGGTGGCTTCGCGGCCCAGGTCGACCTCGCGGCGCTCTTCATCGAACGATCGCTCGCGCTCGCGGCGCCGGCGGGAATCGTCGCGCTGCTCGCTCCGGCAAAGCTGTGGCGATCGCTGGCGGGCGGTGGGGTTCGCGGCCTGCTCGTGGGTGACCACGAGCTGTTGTCGATCGAGGACTGGTCCAACGCACCGGCGCTCTTCGATGCGGCGGTTTATCCGTCGCTGGTCGTGGCGCGCCGGGGAAAGCTCTCGCAACCGAAGGAGCACCCCGAGGTGAAAGTGACCGTGCACGCGCAGCGGGTCGCCGCCACCTGGGGTGTGCACACGAGTGAGCTCTCGCTCGACGCGTCGCCGGGCGCGCCATGGCTTCTGCTACCTCCGGTCGCGCGCCGCGCTTTCGATGCCCTTCGAGCCGTCGGGACGCCGCTCGGTGCATCGCGGTTCGGTCCTCCGCTCCTCGGCGTGAAATGCGGGTGTAACCGCGCGTTCATCGTCCACGCGCGAAACGAGAGCTACTTCGCCGAAGCTGGCAACCGCGTTGATGTCGAAGTCGATCTGCTACGCCCGTTGATCCGCGGTGAGCACGTCACGAGATGGCGCATCGACGGAAACGGCGATCGCGTGATCTGGACGCATGGACCGAGTGGGCAGCCGCTCGATCGTCTGCCGCCGCGCGCCGAGCGGTGGCTGCGCGGATGGCGGCGGCGCCTGGTCGCGCGATCCGACGCTCGTCAGGCCGCGCGGTGGTGGTCCTTGTTTCGGACGGAGGCCGCAACGCCTAACGACGCGCGGGTCGTGTGGGCCGACTTCGGCCGCGTGCCAACCGCTGCGCTCCTGGAGCCCGGTGACACCGCCGTGCCGCTGAACACGTGCTACGTGGTCCGCTGTGCCGATCGGGACGATGCCGTCGCACTCGTGGCCCTCCTGAACTCACCGCTCGCGGCTGCCTGGTTGGCTGCGCTCGCGGAGCCAGCACGAGGCGGATACCGCCGCTACCTGGGTTGGACCGTGTCACTGCTCCCGCTCCCGGGACCGTGGGATCGTGCTCGCGAACATCTCGTCGACGTCGGAACGCGAGCCCTGCGCGGCCAGCCGCCGAGCGACGCCGAGCTGCTCGACGCCACGATCCGCGCGTACGGTCTCCGCCTTTCAGCGGTGAACGCCCTGCTCGACTGGAATATCCGATGACCGCTTACCGTTGGGCTGATCTCAGTGCCGTGCGTGCACGCATTGCGGCACATCATGGCGGCGACCTTCCGGCTGATGCCCGACTCGGGAACATCGTGCTTCGTGACCATCAGCGCGAAGCGGCAGCCCGCCTCCGCAAAGCGATCGATCGATTTGGTGGCGCGCTCCTCGCCGATGACGTGGGACTCGGAAAGACATACACCGCCCTCGCCGCGATGCATCGCGAGAAGTCACTGCTGATCGTGGCGCCCGCGTCGCTCATCGAGATGTGGCGGGATGCCCTCGACCGATCGCGCGTGCGCGCCGACATCATCTCCTTCGAGACGCTGAGCCGCCGCGCTCCCGCGCGCCAGGCTCGGTGGGACGCGGTCATCGTCGACGAGGCCCACCACGCACGCAATCCCGTCACGCGGCGTTATGCGCACCTGGCGTCACTCACGAGAGCGTCGCGCGTGCTTCTGCTGTCCGCAACACCGGTGCACAACACGACTCGCGATCTCGGCGCGGTACTTTCGCTTTTCCTCGGTTCACGAGCCGAGCGAATGAGCGCGGCGGAAATCGCTGCCTGCGTCGTCCGTAGGACTCGCGCTGACGTGCCCAGCGTGAGCCTTCCGGGACGCGCGTCACCGGTGTGGTGCGACGTTCAGGGTTCGCCTGACGTCCTCCAGGCACTGCTCGACGTGCCGCCACCCTGCCCGCCACGCGACGGCGGCGACGCCGGTGCGCTGGTGACGCTGTCGCTCGTGAGGGCGTGGGCATCCAGTGAAGCCGCCTTACGGTCCGCACTTCGTCGCAGACTCTCTCGCGCCGAGTCCCTGGCGGACTCGCTTCGAGCAGGTCGTTACCCGAATCGCGCGGAGCTGCGTGCGTGGGTCGTCGGCGACGACGCCACTCAACTTGCGTTCCCCGAGTTGCTGAGCGACCCGTTGAGCGAAGACGTGAGCACGTTGCTGCAATCGGTTCGCGCCCACGCGACAGGCGCGCGTCACGCGTTGGCAGTCGTCTCGGCAACCGACGGTGCGATGGACGAGCAGCGGTGTCGCATTCTGCGCGATATCCGGTCACGACACTCGGGTGAACGTATCGTCGTGTTCTCGCAGTTCGCCGACACCGTACGGGAGATCTTCGCACGCCTTCGCGCGGACGGTGGTGTCGCCTCGGTTACCGCCAACGGCGCCCTCGTTGCCGGCGGGCCACTCACGCGCTCGCAGGTGCTGAGCAGGTTCGCGCCTGTGGCGTCGTCCAGCCCTGCGCCATCCAGAGCCGAGATGATCGACGTGCTCATCGCCACCGATCTACTGAGCGAAGGGCTCAACCTGCAGGACGCGGCGGTCGTTGTTCATCTCGACCTTCCCTGGACGACCGCGCGCCTAACGCAGCGCCTCGGCCGCATCTGGCGGATCGGATCACAGCACGCGCGCGTGCACGAGTACGCAATCGCACCCCCAGCCGCCGCGGACCAAATCCTCCACGTTGTACAGCTATTGACGCGTAAGGCGGGCGCGGCATGGTCGGCGATCGGCGAACCGTTCGTGCCGCTGCTCGCGAGCCGTGTCCAATCCGCGGCGAGCCCTGCGCCCGTCGATCGAGTGCAAGCCGCGGAGGCGCTTCACTCGCTGGTCCGCTCGTGGTCGGATTCGTCCGTCGCACTTCGCCCGTCGACAGGCGGGAGCAATGATGACGCTCGCGCGGACTCGGCGATCGTGGTCGCGGGTGTCCGCGCGGCAATCGACGGCTGGATCGCTGCGGTTGAAGTGGCCGGGGAGGCCCAGCTCGTGGCGGCGCGAACGGCGGGCGAAGCCACGACCGATCCCGGCCGCGTTCTCGAAGTCGCGCGCGCGGCCGAGGGTGCGGAGTGCCCGGCGGCACCATCGCGCGTCGAGCGCGTGATTCGGGAGCTCGACGCCTACTTCGACGCGTCGCGCGCGGCGGCGGACGCCGGCCTGACGGCCGTCGGCTCGCGCGCCCGCGCGATTGCCTCATCGCGGATCGCTGCACTCGCCGCGGCGGCGCCCCCACATCGGCGACCGGCCGTCAGTCAGCTCGCGGTTGCCGCCCGGAGGTCAGTCGCCGGCTTGCGTTCTGCCGGTGCCGAGCGGCTTCTCGCCGCCCTCGTCGCACCGCGGGTTGGCGGCGAGGGCGCAGATGCGGCCGAGGCGTGGCTGGAGCGGGTCATCGAGGCGACCGAGTCGCGCGCGCCTAACGCCGATACCACACCGCCCCGCCCTTCGAGGGTGCACGCGCTGGTCGTGCTTGTCCAGAACCCCCGCGCCTGATACATCGCGCAGCTCGCCGGACCTGCTGCGAGCCGCTTTCCGCCAGTAGCATTCGATGCATGACTCTGCCCGCGATCCTGTTCGACCTCGACGGAACGCTGATCGACAGCATCGAGCTGATCCTGAGCTCCGCGCGACACACGTTCGAGGAGTGGCGGGTACGGCCCACCGATGCGGAATGGGTAGCCGGGATAGGCACGCCGCTCGTTCAGCAGCTCCGTGCCTACGCCGCCAACGACGACGAAGTGGCGCTGCTCCTCGAGCGATATCGCCGGTACCAGCACCAGCACCACGACCGACTCACGCGATGCTACGACGACGTGCCCGAGGTCATCGCGGCCCTGGCGGACCGCGGGCATAAACTCGCGGTGGTGACGAGCAAAGCCTCGCCCATTGCTCACCAGAGCCTCGGCTTCGTTGGGCTCGACCATTTCTTCCCCGTCGTGGTCGGCTACGACGACACTCCGCGCCACAAGCCGGACCCCGAGCCGGTGCGCGTCGCGCTGAGCCGGCTGGGCGTTTCGCCGCACGACGCCGTGTTTGTTGGGGACTCCCCGCATGACATCCTGGCCGGCAATGCGGCCGACGTCGTGACCATCGCCGCGCTTTGGGGGCCGTTCGACCGTGAAACTCTCGCGGAAGCCCGCCCGGATCATTTCATTGGATGCATGGCGGAGCTGCCCGGCGTCCTCGACCGCGCGTTCGGGCGCGCGTGACGGGGTTGAGCCCCCGTTACGACGTCGCCCCAGGCCGCGCAGACGGTTCTGTTCAAACCATTTGGGCCATCCCGGTATCTGACCCAGCGAGCAACCGAGGATCGGCCGGCGAATGACGGTGGCGACAGTCGACAATCCAACGATCACCACCAGCCGATCCGACGCTGACGACGTCGCGCTTGCCGCGAACGGCGACCGCCTGGCGTTCGAGCGCGTCTACCGGACACACGTGAATCGCGTGTTCGCGGTCTGCGCGCGCATGGTGGCCGACCGGTCAGTGGCAGAGGAGCTCACGCAGGACGTGTTCGTGCGGGCGTGGTCGAAGCTGTCGCTGTACCGCGGTGAGAGCGCGTTCACGACATGGCTGCACAGGTTGACCGTCAACGTCGTGCTCAATGCACGAAAGAGCGAAGGCCGGA
>JAJKIV010000018.1 GCA_021154285.1 Gemmatimonas sp.
ACGACGTAGTCGCGGTAGGTGTTGTGCGAGAACGTGAAGGCGCCGTTCGCGAACAGGCCCGCGGCCGATTGGATGTTGACGCCGGCCTCCGCGCCCTGCCGCCGCGCCTTCGCGGCAGTCAAGTAATAGCGGCCACCATTGTACGGCACGATCTCGTTGTCGACCTCGATGTCGTACAGTGCAACGTCATAGCTGACGCTCAACCGACTGCTCGAGACCGACGGCATCGACTTGAAGCCGACCTCGTAGGTCGTGGACCGGATCGGGTCGAGCAGCGGATTGAGCAACGCCGGCGGAGCGCCCGGCGTCGGATCGGTCTCGTTCCCCGCGGGCACTTCGATCCCGCCGCCGACGTTCGCGTACAGGCTCTTCGCTGCGTCCACCAGCCAGTTGATCCCGAGCTTTGGTGACACGCGCGAGAAGGCGCGGTGATCCGACGCGACCGGTGGCGATGGCAGGAAGCTCCGATAGTTGTACGACACCGCATCGTACCGGGCGCCGAGCACGAGCGTTAGGCGCCGATTCACCCTGAGCTCGTCCTGGATGAACACGCCGAAGTTGTTCGCACCCTCGCCCTTGTTGTCGGTCAGCGTCGTGCCGCGGTCTCCGGAAGGTGTCAGGCTGTAGAACAGAATGGCTCCATCCTGATATGCCTCGTCGACGCCGAACGTAAGCACGGATCGCGTCGCACCGGCGGGAAATGTCGTGCGCGCGATGAGGTTCCCGCCCACATGGTAGCGCGTGAAGTCACGGAACGTGTTGCGCTCCGACCGCTGCAGGTATTTCGGGTTGACGTAGAGCATCGACGACAGCGAGAACGTCGAGCTCACGTCGTGATCGACGCTCACACCGAGTCGCCCGACTCGGTTGTACCGTCGTTCATCGCGCTGCAGGTAGGTGGCGTTGGCCTGGTTCGGGTCCTCGTCGACCTGTGCCTGCGTGAGCGGCCCGGGAACGTGCATCAGGTTATTGGCGGCCGAGAAGTAGAGGCCGAGCCGCGTCCGGTCGCCAACGCGACCGGATGCACCGCCATTCACGAGTGCGCGGCGCGCGTCGGAGTGGTCGCGCCATCCGTCGAACGACGTGTTCGTGAAGTTCGCCCACAGCACGCCGGTCGCGCCCATCGGTGCGGACGTGCGCACCGCATAACGCGTGAGTCCGAGGCCACCCATGATCGTCTGTGCCTCGAATGCTGGTGCTTCCGCACCGGGCATCGTGATGACGTTCACGACACCACCCGCCGCGTTTCCCCAGAGGGCTGACGCGTTCGAGCGGATCACCTCGAGTCCCGCGGTTGCCGCGAGGTCGAGCTGATCGAACGACGTGCGTCCGTCAGGCTCTGTTTCGGGGAAGCCATCGACAAGAACGCGGACGCCGCGCGACGTGCCGGAGTTCGACCGATCTCCGGCACCGCGAGCACCGAAGCCGCGAATCATGAGCCGGATGTCGCTCGTGCCGTAGCGCGACTGCGCGATGACCCCCGGAACTCGGCTGAGAGCCTCATCGAGCCCGAACCCGTTCACGGATCGCAGCTCGGGCGTCGCGATCTTCGTGACCGCGAGGGGCGTTGTGAGAATCCGCGACGGCGAGCGAGTAGCAGAAACGGTGACGCCGGGAAGGGTCTGGGCCGAGTCGCGCGAGTCGGGTCGCTGGGCGAGGGCTTCGGAGCCGAGCAGCGACGGCACGAGCAGATGCGAGAACAAAGAAGGGCGCATGGCCCTGAGGCTACCCGTGGGCGCATGTCGGTGGGAGAAAGAAAGTGCAAGGCAAGCGTCAGAGGTGCCCTCGTACCACCGGTCGTATAACGTTTACGGAAGGGCAGTCGGCCATCAGCAACGGAGGGGATGGATGCGGATCGCGATCCTTGGCGCGGGCAACGTCGGCGGGACGCTCGGGCGCCGCTGGGCGGAGGCGGGACACGACGTGAAGTTCGGCGTTAGGCGTACCGACGCCGGCGCGGCGGCGGTGAAGGGTGGCCAAGGCCTGCCGTCGCGGGCGAACGTCGTCGCCCCGGCCGAGGCGGTGCGGGACGCGAACGTGGTCGTTCTGGCCACGCCGTGGGGTGCCGTTGGCGACGCGCTGCGGGAAGCCGGGGCGGACGCCGGGGCGCTCGACGGCCGCCCGCTGCTCGACGCCACCAACCCACTCAAGGCGGGCTTCGCGCTGGACGTCGGTGCGGGCGGTGAATCCGGCGCGGAACGCGTCCAGGCGCTCGTGCCTAACGCGCACGTGGTCAAGGCGTTCAACACCACGGGGGCGGAGAACCTGCGTGACCCGAGCTACGGTGGGCAGCCGACGGTCATGTTCTACGCCGGCAACGACATCGGCGCGAAGCGGGTCGCGCACGAGCTGGCGTCGACGCTCGGCTTCGATCCTGTGGATGCCGGCGTGCTGTCGCGCGCGCGCGAGCTCGAACACCTGGCCGCTCTCTGGATCGCGCTCGCTAACGGTGCAACGGGAGCCCCGGCGCTCGGTCGCAATTTCGCGTTCCGCCTCGTGCGCAGGTGATTGAGAATGAACGAGCGCGGGCGAAGTACCTTCTTAGGTATGACGACCCAAGACGGGCCAGCACGAGGCGCGCACCATGCCGCCGACGGCTCCTTCCGAAACCCCTGGCCGGACAGCGAGCCTCGCGGGTGGCGCGATGTGCTTCAGTGGCGACGCCAGCGTCGAGGACAGATGCTCCCCGCGGATCCGCCACGAAACTCGTTTCCCAGCGCGCGACCGGAGATCTCATACGCACGCGCGCCTGCCACTGACCACACCGCGACATGGATCGGCCACTCCACCATTCTGCTGCAGTTCGGTGGGCTCAACATCATCACCGACCCGGTGTTCAGTCAGCGAGCGTTTCCCGTACAGTGGGCGGGGCCGCGCCGCCTCATGGACCCGGCGATCGCGATCGACGCGCTCCCGCCGCTCGACGTCGTCCTGCTGTCGCACACGCATTACGATCACCTCGACAAGCCAGCCGTTAGGCAGCTCGCCCGAGCGCACCCTAACGCGACCTGGGTCGTTCCACTCGGCGTTGGCGCCTACGTCCGCGGCTGGGGTGCGCGCGAGATCGTGGAGCTCGACTGGTGGCAGCAGGCGACAGTCGGTGCACTGCACGTCACCGCCACGCCCGCCCGACACTTCAGTGCCCGCCGGCTCGGCGATCGGAACACGACGCTCTGGTGCGGCTTCGCGTTCGAGCTCGCGGGCAAGCGCGCGTTCTTCGCGGGCGACACGGCGTACCACGACCAGTTCCGCAATGTTGGCGAGCGGTGCGGGCCGTTCGACCTCGTCATGATTCCGATCGGCGCGTACGACCCGCGATGGTTCATGCACGTCGTCCACGTCGATCCGGAGGAGGCCGTGCAGATCTATCAGGACATCATCGCGGCACAGCCAGTCGAGCCGCTCCCTCTCATGCTCGGCATCCATTGGGGCACCTTCCGCCTGACCGACGAGGCGATGGACGAGCCGCCAAGGCGGACCGCCGAACGCTGGCGCCTCGCGGGTCTCGACAACGACAGGCTGTGGATCGCACGCTTTGGGGAAACGCGTCGACTCTGACCTCGACCATGCCCGCACTACCTGATCTCCGAGCCGGCATCCTCGATGCCTGGCGAACGAACAACCGCGTCACGACCGAGTTGATTCAGCGCCTGCCTCCGGCGCTCTGGGACCTCTCGGTTCCCGACGTGCCGCGTCGCACGATCCGCGCGATCGCCGCTCATCTGCACAATTCCCGATGCAGCTGGATCAGGACCCTTGGCCGAGAGCACGGCATTCCGACGCCGGCGCGAGTCGATCAACGCGGGGTCCCGCCACGGCAGCTGGTGGCGGCATTGAAGCGCAGCAGTGCCGGCATGGAGGCGCTACTTCAACTAGGTCTCGACTCGGAGGGTAATGTTCCGCCATCCAAGGGCTACGTGTGGCGCAATCTTTCGCTCGATGTAGCCCATGTGCTGACCTACTTTGTCGCGCACGAGGCTCATCACCGGGGGCAGCTGGTTATGGTTGCCCGTCAGACGGGGTACCGTCTACCCAACGAGGTGACGGGCAAGCTATGGTGGTGGAAGCCGGAGAAATCGAGCGTGAGCAAGCCAGCAGTAAAGCGAGCTAGATCACTATCCGGCAAAGACTTATAAAGGTGACGCGAAGGTTGACGGGGTGTCGGCCAACGGAGTAGATTACCCTTCGTTCCGGCGGTCGGAGAGACATACGTTTCGAGCCGACACTCTCGAAGCCGGGGACTCGCGACGCTCAGATACGTCATGCCCCAGTGCGGGGAAGGCGAACGGGGGCGGCCGGACCACCCACTGTTGACCACAGGGCTTCGAAACAAAACTCTCCCACCGTTCGGTTCAACACACGGCCCGCTTCGAAGCGGGCCGTTTGTTTTTCAGGCACCTCTCGGCCGATGCGGCGTACAACGCTCGGTTCGCTCACCCAACCCGCCGAGGACCCATGCGCCGTCGTGTCCTGATCGCCGCTCTCCTCCTGCCCGCCTCACTTGCGGGTCAGTCATCGGCCACTCGCGCGACGCCGGACGGCGTCATGCTCAGCTTCGTGCGATTCGCCGACATTTTCGGCAGCCGACTCGTCGACGCGTTCGACTCCATCCCCGCGGCGAAATACGAGTTCCGGCCGACGCCAGTCCAGCAGACCATCGGCTACATCGCCCAGCACGTCGAGAACGCCAACTACTCGTTATGCGAGGGCATGGGTGACCTCAAGCCCAAGCCGACCGCCAAGGACTCGCTGCCGGATACCGTCAAGGCGCGATGGCCCAAGGACACGCTCGTTACGCGGCTCAGAGCGTCGCTCCGATTCTGTGCCGACGCGATGGAGCGGATCCCTCAACTGACCTCGCCGGCCCTCGCGAGTACGTTGCTCGCGTTCGAGACCGATCTCGCGGAGCACTACAGTCAGCTCTCGGTCTACATGCGGCTCCTGGGATTGGTGCCGCCGTCCGCATTGCCCCCGAAGAAGCGAACGGCGATCGATCTGCCCGCAGCCGCGCTGCCGCCGTATGTCGGCGTCTACGAACTCGCTCAGGGGGTGACGATCGATGTCACCGCGCGCGACGGAGCGCTGTACGCCAAATCGAGCAATGGTGGCGCCGCTGTCCGCCTCTGGCCGGAAACGACAACCGACTTTTTCGTAAAGGAAGCGGACATACAGGTGAGCTTCACGCGAGACCCGGCCAGGACCGTCACCGGACTCGTGGTTCATCAGTTCGGGCGGGATAGACCAGCGAAGAAGATGCGATAACGTATCTTCCTCTTCCCTTTCGATCGACCACATGAAGCGTCGCACGTTTCTTCAGAGCTCCGCAGCGCTCGCCGCGGTTCCACTCCTACGCAACACACCGCCGGGCGCGACCTTGGCGTTGGGCGCGTCGCACGCGCCACTCCGCGTCAACGGAGCGCGGCTCAACGGCTGGCTCGCGAAGTTCGACTCCGTCGGCCGCACGCCAACCGGGATCAATCGCGTCGCTTACTCCGACGCCGATCTCGCCGGACGCGCGTTCACGCTCGATCTGTTTCGCGAAGCGGGACTCAACCCGCGCATCGACACGGCAGGAAACATCCTCGGTCGACTCGACGGTACCGATCGATCCCTCAAGCCGATCCTCATCGGCTCGCACGTCGACTCAGTCACCGACGGTGGTAACTTCGATGGCCCCGTCGGCTCGTTCGGCGCGATCGAAGTCGCCCGATCGCTGCGTGAGCAGAACGTGCGGCTCCGGCATCCACTCGAGGTCGTCGTCTGGACGAACGAAGAGGGCGGCACGGTCGGAAGTCGGAGCGCGATCGGGCACATAACGCCTGCGGATCTCGACAAGGTCGCGCGGTCCGGGAAGACGATTCGCGAAGGGATCGGCATCGTCGGCGGGAACGTCGCGAAGCTGAGCGAGGCCGAGCGCAAAAAAGGCGACCTCGCGTGCTACATGGAGCTGCACATCGAGCAGGGCGGCCTGCTCGAGAAGGCGGGGCTGCAGATCGGCGTGGTGGAGGGCATCGTCGGGCTCCGCTGGTTCGAGGTTACCATCACGGGCTTCGCCAATCACGCGGGCACGACACCGATGGATCAGCGGCAGGACGCGATGCTCGCTGCTGCGAAGTTCGCGGTGGCGGTCAATGAAGCCGTGCGCAGCGTTCCCGGGCGGACAGTCGCGACGATTGGTCGGATGGTCGTATCGCCTAATACGACGAACGTCATCCCCGGCCAGGTCGTGCTCACCGTGGATCTACGCGACCTCGACGCCGCGAAGATCACGCACTTCACCGACCGCTTCGCACAGATCGGTCAGGAGATCGGCACTGCGACGAAGACGACGTTCGACATCAAGCAAAGCGTTGATACCGCGCCAGCGATCTCCGACCCGCAGGTGATGGCCTGGATCGACGGTGCTGCGGCATCGTTGGGTTTCACGCGTCAACGGATGCCGAGCGGTGCCGGGCACGACGCGCAGGAGATGTCGCGCATTGCGCCGATGGCGATGATCTTCGTGCCGAGCGTCGGCGGGATCAGTCATTCGCCGAAGGAGTTCACGAAGCCGGAGGACGTCGTCAACGGCGCCGACGTGTTGCTAAACACCGTCATCTCGGCCGACAGGGCATCGACGTAAAAGGCGCAGGGCCCGAACTACGCACGGCCCGAACTACGCACGGCCCAGACCGCGCACGGCCCAGACTGCGCACAACCCAAAGTGCGCTTAAAGACGAGTTGGCCGCAGTGCTTTCCGTTGTTTTTCCGCTCTTGTCGTTTGGGCTCCGCGTCGTCTGGGCTCTGCGTCGTCTGGGCCCTGCGCAGTTCGGGCCCAGCGCAGTTCGGGCCCAGCGCAGTTCGGGCCCTGCGCTCCTTGGGTCTTGCGTCGTTTGGGCCTGCGCTGTTCGCACTGCTTGCCCACACTTGCGACGAGTGGTGTCGCCTGATAACTCAGCGATCTACCGCTTTTCTCGGAGCCAACCATGTCGCGCGCCTCGGTTGTCAGCCGCGTACTCAGCATCAGTCTCATATTCGGCGTCCCTGCGTCGGCCATCGCCCAACCGGCGGCCGACTCCGCCCGTCGCACTGCACCTAACAGCGACCTCCCCCTCATCCCCACGCGGCCCCTCAAGTTCACGACCGACGAGGGCACGTGGCTGTCGCTCGACGTCTCCCCAGACGGGAGGACGATCGTCTTCGACCTCCTCGGCGACCTCTACACCCTTCCCATCGCGGGCGGCACGGCCACGCGCATAACGAGTGGCTCGGGCTTCGACGGGCAGCCGCGGTTCTCGCCCGATGGCAAGACCATCGTGTTCGTGAGCGACCGCTCCGGCAGCGAGAACCTCTGGTTCGTCGATCCGGACGGGCAGCACGTTCGGCCGCTCACACGCGGGCCTAACAACGCATTCGTCTCGCCCTCCTTTACGCCCGACGGCCAGTACGTCGTCGTCACGAAGAGTGCCGACCTGTGGCTCTACCATAAGAACGGCGGCAACGGCCTCAAGCTGACGAGCCAGACACCACCGGCGGCGCCGCAGGGGCCGGGTGGTGGGCAGGCGCCTAACAACTTCATGGGCGCGTCGGCCACGCCGGACGGACGCTACATCTACGCCAGCGCGCGCGTCGCTCCGGCCGGCTACAACCAGATGCTGGGGTCGACGCAGATCGTCATGTACGATCGCGCGACCGGTCGTCTCGAGCGTCGGACGTTGAACCTCGGTACCGGGTTCCGTCCGCAGGTGAGCCCCGATGGCAAGACGATCGCCTATGGCTCGCGCCGCATGGCGATCACGGGCCTCAAGCTCCGCGACCTCGCGTCGGGCGATGAGCGGTGGCTCGCGAACGAGATCCAGCGCGACGACATCGAGTCACGCGGGTCGCGCGATCTCCTGCCCGGCTACGCCTGGATGCCCGATTCGAAGGCGCTGGTGCTCGCGCACCATGGGCACATCTGGCGCGTAGACGCGACAACGGGCCAGCAGACGCAGATCCCGTTCACGGCCGAAGTCGACCAGCTGATTGGCGATCTGTCGCGGTTCGAGTATCAGGTGAACGACACGACGCTCACGGTCCGGCAGATCCGCGGCGCGCGTCCGTCGCCTAACGGCAAACAGCTCGTCTTCACGGCGCTCGATCGTCTCTGGATCATGGACATGCCGTCGGGGAAGCCGCGGCGTCTCACCACCAGCGACGAAGGCGAGCACTCGCCCGTGTGGTCGCCGGACGGGAAGTACATCGCGTTCATCAGCTGGACGGAAGAGGGCGGCGACATCTGGCGCATTCCCGCCGCGGGTGGCAAGGCGGAGAAGCTGACGCGCGCGCAGGCGTTCTACGAGGACCTCGCGTATTCGCCGAACGGATCGCGGCTCGCGGCGGTGCGCGCGCCGCGCGAGCAGCGCGCCGAGATGAACGATGAAATCAATCCGAAGCTCATCATCACGGATCTCGTGTGGATCCCGGCGGCCGGCGGCAACGCGACGCTGATCGCGCCGCTGACGAACGCGGCGAGCCCGCACTTCAGCAACGACTCGACGCGCGTCTGGATCTACGACGATGCGGACGGCCTCGTGTCGATGCGCTGGGACGGCACCGACCGAAAGGAGCACCTCATCGTCACCGGCTTCCAGCAGCCTGGCGGCGGCCCGAACGCGAGGCCTCGGCGCGCGGAACAGCTGCAGGTATCGCCGGACGGCAGCCGCGTCCTCGCGCTCGTGGACAACAAGATCTTCGTGTTGCCGCTGCCGATGACGGGTGGCCCGACGCCGACCGTGTCGGTCGAGCAGGCGACGAACGGCGCGGTGCCATTCCGGCGGCTCTCGCGCATCGGCGGCGACTTCCTGGGTTGGAACAACGACTCGAAAGGCGTCTACTACTCGTTAGGTCGCGCGTTCTTCCAGTACGACCTGGCGCGTGCGGATTCGCTGGCCGCGGACTCCGCCGCCAAGGCACCGCCGCGCCCGGCGCGTGGGGATTCGGCGAACGCGGGCGGCGCACGCGGCACGCCGATCTACGAGCCGGCGCGCACGGACATCACCATTACGGCCGCGAAGGATCGCCCGACCGGAACCGTCGTGCTCAAGGGCGCGCGGATCATCACCATGAAGGGCGACGAGGTCATTCCGCGCGGTGACGTCGTGGTCACGAACAACCGCATCGTCGCTGTTGGTGCGGAAGGCAGTGTCACGGTGCCAGCCGGTGCGCGAACGATCGACGTCTCCGGCAAGACGATCATGCCAGGCTTCGTGGACGTGCACGCGCACATGTGGCCGCAGTGGGGTATCCACTCGCCGCAGCCCTACATGTACACGGTGAACCTCGCGTACGGCGTAACGACGACGCGCGACCCGCAGACGTCGACGTCCGACGTGATCTCATACGGCGACGCGGTGGATGTCGGGCAGATCCTCGGCCCGCGCATCTACACCACGGGCCCCGGCATCTTCAGCTGGGACAACGTGTCGAGCGCCGACGACGCGAAGGAAGTGATGAAGCGCTACTCGGAGTATTACCTCACCGAGACGATCAAGCAGTACATGGCCGGCGACCGCCGCCAGCGGCAGTGGATCATCATGGCGGCGAAGGATCAGCACATCACGCCGACGCTCGAGGGTGGACTCGACTTCAAGAAGAACCTGACGGAAGCGATGGACGGCTACGCGGGCATCGAGCACACGCTGCCGATCGCACCGCTCTACAAGGATGTCGTGCAACTGCTCGCTCACGCGGGCACGACGTGGACGCCGACGCTGCTCGTGCAGTACGGTGGCCCGTGGGCCGAGAACTGGTGGTACGAGCACTATGACATCCTGTCGGACCCGAAGCTCACGCACTTCACGCCGTTCACGGAGCTCGAGCGTCGCGGCCTGCGTCGCCCGCAGTGGTTCCGCGACAGCGAATACTCGTTCAAGCTCTTTGCCGAGCAGGCGAAAAAGGTCGTGGAAGCGGGTGGGCGCGTCGGACTCGGCGGCCATGGCCAGATGCAGGGCCTGGGCGTGCACTGGGAGCTGTGGAACATCGCGAGCGGCGGCATGAAGCCGATGGACGTGCTGCGTGTCGGCACGATCTACGGTGCGGAGTCGATCGGGCTGGGCAAGCAGATTGGGTCGCTCGAGGCAGGGAAGCTGGCAGACCTCATCGTGCTCGACTCGAACCCGCTCGACGACATCAAGAACACGAACACGATTCGGTACGTGATGAAGAACGGCCGGGTCTATGAGGGCAACACGCTGAACGAGATCTGGCCGCGGCAGCGTCCGATGCCGAAGCAGTGGTGGATGACGCACGACGCGTTGACACCTGAGGCTGGGGCGGCGGGGACGGGGACCGGAAAGAACTAGGAAGCACAGGACCCATAAGGCGCCCTGCGCCTTATGGGTCCTGTGTCGTTTGGGCTCTTCGTTTTATTTGACGGCGAGTCGACATATGAGAGCTCGGCTGATCCTGTCCGCCGTCTGCGGACTTCTCGTTGCAAGCCAGACCCTCCGGGCCCAGGACCGATACATCAACGCCAACGGCGTCCGGCTCCGGTACATCGAGCAGGGCACCGGCGAGCCGGTCGTGTTGGTCCACGGCTTCGGGAACTCGATCGAAACGTGGACGAACAGCGGGATCGTCCAGGCGCTGGCGAGTTCCTACCGCGTCATCACGTTCGACGAGCGAGGGCACGGCCGAAGCAACAAGCCACACGACCCGCGGGCGTATGGCCGGGAGATGACCGACGACATCGTCCGCGTGCTCGATCGGCTCGGGATCGACCGCGCGCACGTCGTCGGTTATTCGTTAGGTGGCCACCTCGTCTCGCAGCTCCTCACGCTGCACCCGGAGCGGTTCCTCTCGGCCACGCTCATTGCGGGTGCCGGCCGCCTCTCCTGGGACTCCGTTCAGGCTCACGCGGCAGAGGTGGAGGCCACGGAGGTCGAGCGAGACTGCGTCTCGCGCACGCTTCTGTTCCGCCTGACGTCACCGGCCGCGCGACCGTCCGAGGATAGCCTCAAGGCCATGTCGGCGCGATGTCTCGCCGACTCGACGCAGGATCGGTTCGCACTGGCCGCGATCACGCGGTCGCGTGCCGGCCAGGTGATAGCGCCCGCCGCGGCCGCGGCGGTGCGAGTCCCGACGCTGGGCATCGTGGGTAGCGATGACCCGATGCGAGCGGGACTCGAGGAGCTCGTGCGACTTCGGCCGTCCGTCAAGCTGGTCGTCGTCGACGGCGCGACGCATGCTGGCGCGCGGGGAATTCTGCGGTGGCCGGAGACCACCGCTGCGCTACGAGAGTTTCTTGCCCTGGCAAGGCGCACGAGCCGAGCCACCCCGGCGTCGGCCGAGCGGCAACTCGCCGCGCTTCCGGCACCGTCGATCGTGTCCACGCTGGATAGCTGCCCTTCCCCAACACGGTGAACACACACCGGGAGGTGCCTCATGAAGCGCGTGCTCTTCGTCGCGGTCGTCGCATTGCTGAGCGTGGGATTCGCCAACCGCCAGGCGCAGCACCCGTACCGCGTCCTGTTCGACCTCACGAGCCGCGACAGCCTCGATCAGAAAGCGGTGGTGCGGTGGATCAAGGAAGTGACGACCGCGAGTCCCAAGGCGCAGATCGAGGTCGTCATGTACGGGAAGGGCTTCGAGCTCGTGATGCCGACGAAATCGACCGTCATCAAGGATGTCGAGACGGCGCTCAAGAATCCGAACGTCTCGTTCAAGGTGTGCGAGATCGCGATGAAGAACAATCAGCTCGACAAGAGCATGTTCGTCGCCGGGACCCAGACGGTACCCGACGGCATCCGCGAGCTCACCGAGAAGCAGCAGGACCACTGGGGATACATCAAAGCCTCGGTGTCGCACTGAACGGCGCCATTCGTGAAGTGACGACGTTTGGAATTCAGCGCCGTGTCCCTTCGCTCATTGGCTGACCGTTTGTATTTCGACGCGTGATGCCTGCGTGGGCGTGCGCCAGATGCGATGCGTCTGCGCCTTGTAGTTGGTCGCCTTCGCGGTGAAGATGTTGGGCACCCACGTCTGCGGGTTCCGGTCGATGATCGGGAACCACGTGCTCTGCACCTGCACCATGATCCGGTGCCCTTTCTGGAACCGGTAGCTCTGCGTGTGCAGGTCGATCGTGAACGCGGTCACGGCGTTAGGCACGAGCGCCACCGGCTTCTCGAACGACTTGTAGAAGCGGCCGCGGAACACGTCGTTCGACACCATCAGCTCCCAGCCGCCGAGCTTCGGATCGGGATCGTACTTCTCCGGGTACACGTCGATCAGCTTCACCACCCAGTCGGCGTCGCTGCCCGTCGTGCTCGCGAACAGCTTCGCCGTGACCTCACCGGCAAGAACGACATCCTCGGTCAGCGGCTCCGTCTCCCAGCTCAGCACGTCCGGTCGACCCTGCACGAACCGCTGATCCTCGAGCAGCCACGTGTACCAGCCCGAGCCCTTCGGGAAATACGTCGGCTCGATCGGCCGCTTGCGATACGGGACCGGATGCGCCGGGTCGCTCACGTAGCTGTCGAATGATGAGTCACCCGTCGCCTTCGGCGGCGTGAACGCGAGGCCACCGTTAGGCTGGAAGTAGAGGGACTTCGTCGTCGCGTTCTTCGGCGGCCACGAATCGAACGTCCGCCACGTGTTGCTGCCCGACTCGAACACGGTGGCCTCGGGCTGCGTCAGCGAGCCCTTGTCCTTGAGATAGTACGCGAAGAACGGCGCCTCGATCTTCGCACGATAGTACTCGCCCGTCGCCGATCCGAAGTCGATCGCGCCGAGCTTCTCTCCGGGCCCGGCGCTCCAGCCACCGTGTCGCCACGGACCGACGACAAGGAAGTTGCGATTCGCCTGGTCGTGCTTCTCGAGCTCGCGGTAGATGGTGACGGGACCATAGAAGTCCTCCTGATCCCACCACCCTGCCACGTTCAGCGTCGGCACCGTCACCCTCGTGAGGTACGGGCGCATCGCCTGCCGCTGCCAGAAATCGTCGTAGTTCGGATGGGTGGCGAAGTCGGTCCACGTCGGCAGCTTCTTGTCCTTGAGGACCTTCGCCTGGATGTTCGACAGCGGGCCCACGTTGAGATACCACTCGAACGTGTCGTAGCGGTCGAAGTCGAAGTCCGAGTTCTCGCGTGTTGCCTCGGTGAGCCACGCGTACTCGAAGCCGTAGCTCAGGCGGAACGCACCGTTGTGATGGAAGTCGTCGCCGAGGAACATGTCGGCCGGCGATGCCTGCGGGCTCACGGCGCGCAGCGCCTTGTGGCCGCCGAGCATTCCCATCGCCGCGGTCCATCCGTCGTAACTGACGCCGAGCATCCCCACCCGGCCGTTGTTGTTCGGGATGTGAGCGAGCATCCAGTCGATCGAGTCGTTGGTGTCCGTCGTCTCGTCGATCGCCTGCCCTGGCGCGTCGACCGGCTTCGGCGGGCGCTGCATGACGAATGTGCCTTCGCTCTTGTAGCGGCCGCGGATATCCTCGAAGACGAAGATGTAGCCGTCCTCCGCGAGGTCTTTGTAGCTAGCGGCGATCTCCTCCGCCGACCCGCCGACGCCGTACGGCGTGCGCTCGAACAGGAACGGCAGCGGCTCCGTCGCGCCGCGCGGATAGAAAATCTCGACGTGAAGCTTCACGCCATCGCGCATGGCGATATCCGCGGAGCTATGCTCGTACGCGGATGGATCGTATTTGCCTGCGGACGGCTGAGCATTAAGCGCCGCCGCGAAGCACACGCCGGCGAGCGCGCAGTGGCGGAGCGCGAGGAGCGTTGTGCGCATGTTGAGAGCCTATGGTGTTATTTGGACGCGTACTCGAACGGTCCGACGGCCATGTATTGTCCGGTGTGATCGTACTCGATGCCGCGTGAGACGCGGAAGCGACTCGTCGCACCGAGGTCGGCGCGCTTCACGATGATCCCCTCCGGGAGCACCACGCCTGGATGCACCTCCGCCCCAGACACGGGATTGCGGATCGGTGCACCGTCGATCTCCACGGCGTCGCCGCAGCGAAGTCGCGTCTTGAGACCGTCGAACGTCACCTCATACGCGACGGGATACGGGCCGTGCACCTTGGGCCACGTCCAGCCCAGAACGCCCCACGGGCCGCCAACGGTGCCCCCAACCAGCGTTTCGAGGGCCGCGCGCTGACGCACGTCTGCCCGCTCGTCGATGAGGATCAGGCCCTCGCCGTTGCCTTCGTGAATGGCGCCCGGCCAGTTGACGTACACTGAGAAGTTGAGGCCATCGAGCGTGACATCGCCGTACGTCCCAGCGTCGAGGTGCCACGTCCACCCGCCCTCACACTTGCCCTTGGTCGGGAGCGCGTTGAAGTTGCACGGGCACCCCCAGTCGCAATTGCACGCGACGAGAACCTGCCCGGTGAGATGCCATCGTTCGGCCATCGGAGAATGTCGGTGTGAGGCAGGCTGCGTGGATGGAGGCTCGGCCAGAAGCCTCGTCGTATCGAAGACTCTACGGGGGGCAACGGCCATCCGCAACGGTGCCGCGATGACCGAACGAGACGCGGGCGTCGGCCCCGAAGTGATCCCTCGCCGCGATCAGATCCTCATCGCGACCTGCATCCTGCTCATCGGTGCGCTCGCCTGGGCGTACCTGATGTACCCGAACAGCCAGGCATCGTCGGCTCGCGCATCGCAGACGGCGATGGAGGGTATGAGGATGCCCACGGACATGGCAGGCGGCGTCGCAGGCGTCCTGCTCACGTTCACCATGTGGTCCGTGATGATGGTCGGGATGATGGCGCCAAGCGCCACGCCAATGCTGCTGCTTTTCGCGACGTCGCAGGCACGACGTGGGGCGCGCGGTGCACCTACGCTCACGCTGCTGTTTGGCGTCGGGTACCTAACGATTTGGCTCGGCTTCAGTGTGGCCGCAACGCTCGCGCATTGGACGTTGGATCACGCGATGCTGTTGTCGCCAACCATGGCCGTCGCGAGCGGGCGAGTTGCCGGGGCGCTCTGCATTGGCGCGGGCCTGTACCAGCTCACCCCTCTCAAGCACGGCTGTCTCCAGCACTGCCAGTCGCCGGTGGGCTTCCTTCTGAGCCACTGGCGAGAGGGCTCACGTGGCGCATTCGAGATGGGACTTCGCCACGGCATCTACTGCTTGGGCTGCTGCTGGGCGCTGATGGCGCTGCTCTTCGCCGTCGGCGTGATGAACCTGATGGCGGTCGCGCTCCTGACCGTTTTCATCCTGGCCGAGCGCGTCGGGCGCGGCGGAGCGATCATCTCGCGCGTCGGCGGTGCAATCATGATCGGTGCCGGCCTGTTCATGCTCTTTGTTGGCTGATGAATATGACCGAAAGTCTCGTTAACTCGAGGAATACGTCGATGAGTCGTCTCACATTAGGCGTCGCGGTATTCGCCGCCGTCGTCAGCTCGCCTGTGCCGATCGTGGCTCCTGCGGGCCCGCCGCTCTGGCTCCGCTATCCCGCGATCTCGCCGGACGGGCAGACCATCGCCTTCAGCTATCAGGGCGACATCTACGCCGTCCCCGCCGCCGGCGGCGCTGCGGTACCGCTCACGCTCGGCGAGTCCTACGAGTACGCACCCGTCTGGAGCCACGACGGCAAGTCGCTGGCGTTCGCATCGGACCGATACGGCAACTTCGATGTGTTCGTGATGCCGTCCGCCGGCGGCGAAGCGACGCGCCTCACGTACCACTCCGCGCGCGAAGTGCCGAGCTCGTTCTCGGCTGACGACAAGTCCGTGCTCTTCTCGGCGTACCGGCAGGCGCTCGCGACCAACGCGCAGTTCCCGCTCGGACTCATGACGCAGCTCTATTCCGTGCCGGTGACGGGCGGTCGCGTGTCGATGGTGCTTCCGGTTCCCGCCATCAATGCCGTCATCGACGCGTCGGGGAATCGCATCCTCTACGAGGACGTGAAGGGCTACGAGAACGAGTGGCGCAAGCATCACTCGTCGGCGGTCACGCGCGACATCTGGTCGTACGACACCAGGGCGAAGCGCTACACGCAGGTCTCGGCCTCCGCCGGCGAGCACCGCAGTCCGGTATTCGATGGCGATGGCACGAGCGTCTACTACCTGAGCGAGGAGAGCGGCTCGTTCAACGTCGTGCGAAGCACGTTAGGCGACGCTCCGAAAGCAACTGCCGTCACGCACTTCTCGAAGAACCCGGTTCGCTTCCTGACGCGGGCCACGAATGGCACGCTGTGCTTCACGTACGACGGCGAGATCTACACGCTCACACCTGGCGGGCAGCCGACAAAAGTAGCCATTCGCATCGCCGCCGACGGCCGCTCGACGATCGAGAAAGTCGTTCCCGTGAACGAGAACTTTACGGAGGCCACGCTCTCGCCTAACTGGAAGGAGTTCGCGTACGTGTTCCGCGGAGAGATCTTCGTCTCGAGCGTTGACGGCGGCACGACGAAGCGGATCACCGACACGCCCTGGCAGGAGCG
>JAJKIV010000019.1 GCA_021154285.1 Gemmatimonas sp.
CCGCTGATGAAGGCGGCCGGCTTCTCCGAGGTGTTCCTCGGCATCGAAAACCCCGACCCCGCGGCGCTGGCGCGGATGAACAAGAAGCAGAACCTCAAGGTGGGCATCGGCGAGACGGTCGCCGCCATCCAGCAGGCCGGCATCGAGGTAATGGCGGGGTTCATCTTCGGCGGCGATGAGGACACTGTCGACACGGCGGAGGCGATCGCGGCCTTCGCCTCGCGAGTGGCCATCCCGACCGCGATGGCGGGCCTGCTGACGCCGATTCCGCACACGCCACTGGCGGAGCGGCTCCGCGCCGAGGGACGGCTGCGCGAGGCAGAGTTTTCAGGCAACAATACCGACGATGTCGTGCAGTTCGTGCCACGCCTGATGACTGCCGCCGAGATGCAGCGTGGCTATTATAGGATGCTCGAGGGCTTGTTTTCCCCCGGCGCGATGTACCGGCGCTCGAGCGCACTCCTCGAGCAGCTGGAGCCGCACATTTTCCACGGGGGCCGCACACGCGCTGCGGACATTCGCGCGGCAGCGCGATCGCTGTGGCGCCAGGGCATCCTCGGCCGCGCCCGGCGGGACTACTTCCGCTTGCTCTGGAAGGGCGTGTCGCGCGACCTAACGCGGTTCTGCGGCGCGAGGCGCGCGGCGATCGAGATGCAACAGCGGTTGAATCGGCTTTTGGCGGACAAGGGTTCCTCCGCGGCCGCAGGTGACAGCGCCGGCCTGTTGACGCTGGTCGATCGCGCTCGCGAGGCCCTGGTGCGCGCGGAGTGTCAGTGGCCTCTCGCGGAGGTCGACGCATGGGCGGCGAGCCTGAGGCAGAAGATCGACGGGCAATCTGCGGCTCCGTCCGACCTCCGGACGTTGTATCGCTGGGGCCGCGAGTACTACGCGAGACAGCGACACCTGCACCGGTTCCCGGGTGCTTACTTGGTCAAGGCGTTCAATCTCGCCATCAAAGGCCTCCACTACGACATCGTTATGACCGGCGTCGTACGACAGTCGAAGGCGGACGCCCGCCGCACGGACGACGGGCGCTCTCCTCAGGTTCGGCGGCCACGGTTCTTCCGCGGACGCCGGCGATCACCGTCATCGCACCAGACGAACCGACGAGCGACGTAAGGCGATTCGATCGGCTCGGAGTTTCACGACGTGCGCTGGGCGAACGACACCTCGGTGTCATTCAGCAGGTCAATCGTTCATTGTCCACGTGGATGAATGCTTCATACTATTGGTCATCCAACTGGTCAGTGACAGGCCTGGGCAAGGAATGGCCCACTCGTGGTCCAACGCTCGCGGAGGAGCGATCCCATGCTAGGGCGAAAGGCGACTGTGGAAACCCGCCGGGAAGATCTGTTGCGCGCCGCGTATGACGTAGCGGCGCGACAAGGACTCGAAGCGTTGACACTCAGGACGATTGCCGCTCGCGCCGGCGTGAGTCACGGAACGGTCGTGTTTCACTTCAAGCGGAAGCACGAGCTCGTCGCCGCGCTCCTCGATCGCGTGCTGTACGCGACGGCGGTCCTGCGGCTTCCCGACGCGGTCGCGCGGATCACGCGCCCGTCGGAGCGCGTGCACGCGCTGGTGCGCACCGAGATGGAGCGGTTGTCGGCCGATCCGCGCCACTTCCGACTGTTTCTCGAGTACTGGACGATCGGCGTTCGAAGCGTCGCGATCCGCCGCAAGATTCGGCTGGCGCTCGAGGCATATCGTGCGGCGCTCGCGTCGCTCACCAGCGCGCTCGTGGCCGACGAGTTGGCGGTCGCGCGCGGCGGGCGGGCGGCGGCGGACTCACTCGTAACGGCCGAGGGCGTGGCCAGTGTGGCCGTGAGCCTGATTCACGGATGCGCGCTGCAGGCCGTGATCGATCCGAAGGGGTTCGATGTGCGAGAACACTTCGCCGCGGCGGCACAGATGATCAAACGACTCTCGGCGGTCACGGTGGCGCCGTAGCGCTGCAAGAAGGACAGCGGGATGCGATGCCGTTAGGCGGACGACACGGGCGACCGACCGAACAGGGTTCTCCATGAAAGTGAGTGGTTCGGCGTGATGTGCCGCCGGGGCGGAAGCAGCGTGCGAGATCGAACCGTTGCGGTGAGGCCGCCGATGTGTTAGTTTTGATTCAAAGCGACACACGCGCCACGCGCGTGGACACGTTCCAAGCCGATCTGGGGCCTGCCGAATTGCGAGCAGGCCCCTTTTGCGTTCCGCCACAACCGACGCCGCGATCGTGGTCCTGCTGACGGTGGCGGTGTTGTTCTACGTCCTGGCGTCAGGCCTAACGCTGTGAGATGAGGACCAGCGCCGCTTCGTGCGCTCGTGAGTCCCGCGTCACGCGCGCCGGATGGCTCACGGTCTCGCCGTACGATCTGACACGAGGGCGCATCACGTTCCGTCACAACGGGTAGAGGAGGGCACGATGACAATCCCCGACCGCCTCACGGCCGACTGGATCGCGACGCTCGGTGACGAGCGACTCGTGACTGTGGAGTCGCGCCTCCACTCCGAGTTCATCGCCGAGGACAGTCACGAACGGAAGCGAACCGGCGACCGCTACGCACTGCTCCAGGGCCCGGCCGCGCTCGTCAACGCGTGGCTGCGATGGCAGATGGTCAGCAACGAGGCGCGATCTCGCCGCCTGCTCGTCCGCCCGGTGAAGTAGCGGTGCCGCTCTACCGCCGACGCGTTCAGCAGTACCCGCGCGACTGGCGGGGCCTGCCGACCGGCGAGCTCGAGATGCTCAGCCGGGGCGCATAGCGGGATCGGAACCGGCCCGGGCGATTTTTTTTTTTCGCGGATCCGATTCGCACGTTGATTCTTCGCCGCCACGAGCGTGTGCTCGTCATTCGCTCTTCCACGTTGCCGCGAGGAACGGCGTCGTGGTCGGCTGTGAGGAGCCGCCGCTCGGCTCATCGGTCACCGCCGTGACGGCGATGCGGAGTCCAACCGGAATGGGCAACGTCGTGAGCGCCCGGCCACTCGAGTCGGTGTTGAACGTGCCGAGGCTAACGGGTGCGCGGCCAGTTTGAATTCCCCAGAGCTGATAGGTGCGCCCGCTCGCCGCTGGTGGGAGCGAGTTGGCAGCGATGACGATGCGGCTGGCACGACGGTCGAGGAAGTACCGCGCCGACGGACTGGGCCCCGAGCCGCTCACCGTGACCGTCTGCACGTCAGGCGCGGTGAGTAACGCGATCACCGAGTCGCGACGGGCGACGGCTGTCGTGGTGGAGTCGATCGCGGCGCGCGCGGACGCCAATGCCTGCTGGGCAGCCAGCCGCTGGTGGCGCTCGCCGCGATACTGTTGGCCGAAGTACGCCGCGAACGCGACCGCGGCGGCAGCGGCGAGCCACGGAATTAGAGCACCGCGACCGGAGGGAAAGCGTGAGACGCCGCGGTGTTCGCGCGCCGGCGACGTGGTGGCCGCCGACGCATCTGTCGGGGTGGTGGAAATCGGACGAACCGCTCGCGCGTCGGCAAGAATCCGCTCGCGCAGGCGCGGCGGCGGTGCGACGTCAGGCGCCGCCGTGGCGAGAAGACCGGCGACGTTCCGCAGCTCGCGCACCTCGGCCGTGCACACGTCGCACGTGCTAAGATGTGCCTCAAAGGAGGCGCGCTCGTTCTCGTCGAGGGCGCCCAAGGCATAAGGCGCCGCGTGCTCGAGCCAGGCGTGATCGCTCATGCCCCGGCCTCGAGCAAGGGTCGGAGTGCCTGGCGCAGCTTCTCCATGCCGGCTCTCATCCGCGTCTTCACAGTGCCGAGGGGTTCGGAAAGCAGTGCCGAGATCTCGCTCTGTGAGAGTCCGCCGAAGTACGCGAGCTCGATTACGCGGCGTTGCGGTGGAGGGAGCTCCGCGAGCGATTTACGCACAAGAGCGCTCGCCTCGGTGACTTCCGCACCGCGATCCGGCGACTCGGCCGTCGGTGCGAGAACGAGCGTTTCGCCTGCATCAGTAACGACGGCTGCCTCCTCGAGCACGCGCGCGCGACGCTTGCGCGATCGGACGAGATCGAGCGCGCGCGTTCGCACGATGGTTCCGAGCCAGGCGACGACGCTGCCGCGTGCGGGATCAAAGCCGGACGCCGATCGCCAGATTTGTGCGAAGGCGTCAGCCACGACTTCTTCGGCATCGGCGTGCTCGCCGACAATGGCGAAGGCGAGGGAGAACGCCATGCCGCCGCAGCGGTCGTACAACTCGCCGAGAGCGCGCTCGTCGCCGTCGGCGACTTGCGCGACGAGAGCTGCCTCACGCGATTGGACCCCGGCCGGGTGAATCGACATTTCCTCCGAGACGTGCAACGCGACGTGCGCCGCCGGGACAAGTTGCTCCGAGCGTCGAGCAAACGCAACGAGAGCGATCGGCAAGTCAGGGGTGCGTCGAGATCCGCGTGATTACGGGATCGGTTTCAGCTGACGCCCGTCGCCGGCAGTGAAGAGCATGCTGTGGCGATGACCGTCATACGTGGTCTGCACGATATTCACCTGGTCATCAAAGTTCTCGAATAACAGGGTCGACGCGAGCTTGACGCCGCGCAGCGCGCGCACTGACGGCACTCGCATCGTGATCCACATGAGATCACCCGTGCGACGCAGCCCGCCCCACACGAGGAGCGCGTGTTTGCCGGTCGGATCTTCGACCGACACCGCCGACGCCACATAGGACGCGATATCGGCCGCCGGCACATTGTAATCGGCCGGCCGCGGCCGGCCGGCATGTTTCGCGACGACCGCGCTGAAGTCGTCGGCAAAGGCGCGGATCGTTAGGCGCATGGTTCCGTCAGCCGAGTCCAGCGCGATCTCCGTGAGTGTGGTGTGGAGCGGATGCGTCCACGCCGTGCGTGTGTCCGCCGCGATCGCCGCGCACACGCAGACGATGATGGCGGCCGCGCAGCGCGCGACCCGGGACGATGCGAGTCCAGCGGAGCGCATCGTCATCACCAGGGTGCCCGCTGAACGGCCCACCGCGTGGCGACGAGCAGCACGACGCACGAGACCGCGACGGCGCGAATGCGCACCGGTGCCGTCCGCGCTTCGCTCGAGTGACGTACCGCGGCGATCAGGCGGTCGACCGCCGTGAACGCGGTAAACGTTAGTACGAGCACGCAGATCTGGCCGAGCTCGATGCCAACGTTGAAGCCGAACAGCGGGAGCGCAATGTCATCGACGAACAAGCTGCGCAGATAGTTGGCGAACCCCGCGCCGTGCACGAGCCCGAACACGCCCGCGAGGACCGGCCGGTAGCGGCGAGTTCCCGAGCCTTTGGCTCGATCACGCGCGATCAAGTTCTCCAAACCAGTCGCGACGATCGTGATGGGGATGAGGAACTCGACCAGCGCGGGGCGAATGGTGAGGACGTTCGTGACCGCGAGGCCGAGCGTCAACGAATGCCCAACGGTGAACGCCGTCGCGACCCACAGGCACTCGCGCCAATCGCGAAAGCGATAGATGGCTGCCAGCGCGAGCAGGAACAGGATGTGATCCGCCCCTTTGAAGTCTGTGATGTGGCGAAAGCCGAGCTGGATGTAGGCGGCGATATCAGACATGGCTGGTTTTGCCAAGAGAGTTCAGCGCGACGCGGCCGGCACTCGCCTGCGTTAGGCCGAAATGCGGATTGATCGTAAGTGCCCGATCCAGGTAGGCCTGCGCGGCAACGGTGTTCCCGAGCGTGCGCTCGATCATTCCCGCGTGAAAGTAGAGCTGTGCGTCCTCGGTGTTCTGCGAGAGCGCGTGCACCATCGCCGCGCGTGCATCGCTGTCGCGCCCTTGCTTGTGAAGTCCCCAGGCGAGGAGATCGTATCCGTAGATGTCGCGACGGGTGCGCATCTCGATCCGAGTCTTGGCAAGGACCCGTTTGACGTCGCCCGTCGTTCCGTGATCGAGCAGGAATAGCCCCCACGCGCGGTGAATGGGCCCGGGCTGCTTGAGCGCGCTCGCCGTCATCGCGCGCGCGTACGCGTTAGCCTGCGCCGTATCGCCGAGTGCGCGATGCGCCTCGCTGATCGTGCCGAGCGTGGCGGGATCAAGTTGGATGGCGATCGCCTGATTGCCGTAGTCGATGGCCTGCGGCCATTGGCCGTGAGCTGCGGCCAGGCGGGCGAGCCCGCCGAGAATTCTGTAGTCCTCTGGGAAGATCGCGAGCCCGCGTTGATACGAAACGTTTGCGGAATCGAGATGCCCGGTTCGCAACTCCAACTCGCCGAGCCGATAGTAGAACCAGGCGCGTTGCTCTCTGGGTAGGTCATCGCGGTGCTCAACCTTCGCGACGGCGGCGTGCAATAGGCGCCGTGCCGCGTCGGCATGCCCAGTCAGCTCGCGCCAGCGCGCGACTCGAGCGGCGATGGTGAACTGGTCGGGGTCGAGATGGATGGATGAAAAATGTGCAGCCGCCGACGCGTAGTCGCCGGTTTCAAGCTCGATCTCGCCGAGCAAGGCGATGTGGCCTGGTACGCCGGGGTCGAGCGAGTCGGCTTGTTTCGCCACGCTCAACGCGTCGGAGAAATCATGCCGGGCGAGCAGCGCGGCGGCGAGCAGGCTGAAGGTCTGTGAATTGTGGTCGGTTCGGAGTGCCAGCGATCGTCGCGCGAGTTTTTCTGCACGCTGATAGTCGGCGAACGCGCCGGTCGATCGAGCCCGATCCATGTACAGCGCCGCGAGCTGCGACCGATCACTCGCGCCTAACGTATCTCTCGCCGCGCGCTTCTCGTAGAAGACGATGTCCCGGTCACGAATCTCGGATTCGGTGAGAAACGAATCGGCTGGCGCGTGCGTGGTCGTCGAGGCGGCGCGCGAGATGTCGGCCCGACGGCGGGCTGCGCTTCCGCCCTGTGACGTCCACCACGCGGCGAGTACGACTGCCGCTAGCACGACACTGCCGACGGCGACCTTCGCCAAGCCTCTGCGTCGAATCATGGAGCAATCTCCTTCGCAGCGAGGACCGCTCGCCTCAGGACGAGGGCGAGCGGCCTCGCGCGAGCTGGCTTAGAGGTGCGGTGTGGCGAGGTACGGGAACGTGGCCGAGAATGCGACGTCGTTGCTGCCGACGTTGTCCGTGCAGAGCGGGAGAGTGAACGGCGCGCAGCTCGCGCCGGTGGGGCTGAGCAGCGTGCTGAAGATCGCCGTTAGGCCGATGTCGACCACGTCGTCGGTCAGCTTGCGGCCGCCCCACCCGTTCGCGAGTGCCCATGACAACCAACCCGCGGTCGCTGTCGGCTTGGACGCGTCGACGACGAGCATGTCCGGGTACAGGACGCTGCCGAGCGTGGCCGCGAGCGCTGCCGGCCTGCCAGCGACGTCCGTCACGAAGGCCGCCGTCTGCGGAAGGAACTCGGCCGTGTTGTACGGCTGGGTGAGATTGTAGCGCGCGTGATTCGCCTTCATGATCGTCACTTCGCTGACGAGCGGATTGCCGAGGAAATCGACCTGATCGTAGATCGTTGCATCGTCGGCATCGTCGTCCTGGCTGATGCTCGGACCGGTGATGCTCGGTGATTGGGAAGCGCGGTCGGTGCTGTCGCCGCAACCGATCACCGCTGCGCCGAGCGCCAGTGCGGCGAGCCAGGCACGATAGTCGTTCTTCCATCTCATATGCATGTGCTCCGTGAGCTATGTTTCGTTAGGCCGATGAGCGGGTCAGGTGCCGCGAGCGCGACTGGTCGTTCCCCACACACCGAACTTGCCGGGGTGACTCGGGTCAGCGACGAGCATCGACGTCGGAAGCTCGATGACGATCGCCATGTCGTTGATTCCGGTGAGGAAGTCGACCGCGGACCCAGGCGCGCGAAAGGAGCCAGCCGGAGTGGGTGGAACGGACAGCGGGCCCGTGCTCGGCCGTCGGTCGGGTAGAATGCGGAAGAACTGCTCGAGATCGATGAAGAACGGATCGTCGCGCGGGCCGGCGAAGAGCTGAATGCCGGTCGCTGACCCGAGGACCTGATTGACCGGACCGGAGAGTGTCTTCTTGCCGCCGACCAACGAGTTCGTGACGCCGACCTGACGCGGTTTGACGGGGCCGTGCAGCGTGACGCGCTGGTGGCCGGCGACGCCGGTGAACGTCATCTGGAACACAAGATCCTCTCTTGCGTCGCCGGTGTTGTCGACCTTGATCTGATACAACTCCCGGTCCTTCGTGCCGAACGTGAAGCTGGGCGTCGCGGCGGGTGTGAGAGGCGACGAGGTGCCGAGCACCAAGACCGTGCGGCCCGGTGTCGCAGCCGGGAACGCATAGACGTCGTTGACGTCGAAGCGGGGACTGAGCTCGACTTCCGGCGTGTCCTGGTGATCGGACGCCAATAGATGGCGGCCGGCGGCCAAACCGGCG
>JAJKIV010000020.1 GCA_021154285.1 Gemmatimonas sp.
CGCCGCCGACGTTCTTCAGCTCCATGATGTCCGTGAACGTCATGGGCCGCTTGTTCTGCGCGCCCGCGGTGGCTGTCGCGGTCAACAGTGCCGCGACACACCAGATTTGGCGCGGCCAGGGGGAAATCATGTCGAGCTCCAATTCGAGGGTCGCGGGAATCTTGCAGCAATGCGCGCGTCTTCGCCAAGGTGGGAGAGAGGACTCCATTTGCTGGCGTCCTCCACCAGTCCGCTGGTCATACCTCTCGTCTCCGCCGACCGCCAATGCACATCGACCGCCTTGACCACCTCGTTCTCACGGTTCGCGATGTCGAAGCGACGTGTGAGTTCTACGAACGCGTGCTGCAGATGCGGGCAGTCACGTTCGCAGGTGGTCGGCGTGCGCTGACGTTTGGCAACCAGAAGCTCAACCTTCACCCGGCGGACGCGCCGATTTCGCCGCACGCGTCACGTCCGACCGCTGGCTCGGCCGACTTGTGCTTCATTACGACTACCCCGATCGCCGACGTCGTGGCGCGCCTGCAGCGGCTCGGCGTGGCCGTCGAAGAGGGCCCGGTGCGCCGAACAGGAGCAACGGGACCAATCATGTCAGTCTATTTTCGTGACCCCGACGACAATCTCATCGAAGTCGCCGAGTATCTGAGCGATGCCTTCGGACTGTGATGGGGTGGTGCAACTGAGCGACCAGGTTCAAAATGATCGGAGCCCCTTGATCGCCGTTCGATCGCCTCCCTCCGAAGCCATCAGCATGCGCCGCCACGCAATCGTCGCCATCGCTCTCCTCGCCGCGTCCGGTACCGCGAGCGCCCAGGACATCATCGGCGTCCGCGACGCCCGCGCGCTGCGCGCCGACAGTGTCTTCCAGCGCTTCGACCGCACCGACTCACCCGGCTGCTCACTCGGCGTCTACCAGGACGGCAAGATCCTCTACGCGCGCGGCTACGGCATGGCGAGCCTCGAGCACGGCGTCGCACTCTCACCGCGCTCGGTCCTCGACGTCGGGTCCATTTCGAAGCAGTTCACCGCGATGAGCATGCTCATGCTCCAGAAGGAGGGCAAACTCTCGCTCGACGACCCGATCCGGAAATACATCCCGGAGCTGCCACCGTACGCCGACAAGATCACGCTCCGCCGTGCGCTCAGTCAGACGAGCGGCCTGCGCGACCTCTACGTCATGATGGCGCAGACGGGCCGCACCTTCGCCGGCGACACGATCGACGCCCTCCGCGTCATCACGCACTCGGCCGAACCGAACTATATGCCTGGCGCGAGGTACCTCTATACGAACTCCGGATGGATCCTCGCCGCGCAGATCGTCTACCGCCTAACGGGCAAGACCCTTGCCCAGTTCGCCGAGGAGCGCATCTTCGGACCGTTAGGCATGCACGACACGCGTTACCTCGCCGATGTCACGACCATCATCCCGAACGGCGCCGAGGGCTACGCGCCGCGGCCGGGCGGAGGGTTTCGTATCGCCAGCTCCGCGTACGACGGCGCGATCATGGGAGCGGGTGCAGTGCACACGTCGGTGGAGGACTTCGGCGTGTGGCTGAACAACTACGATGTGGCCACTGTCGGCAGCCGCGACATCATCGAAACGATGACGACGCCGACCAAGCTGAACGACGGTTCGCCGGCGACGTCGGGACCGAACATGGCGTACGCGGTCGGCCTTACCGTCGGCACGCTGCGCGGGCTGCGTGTCGTGGCTCACGGCGGAAGCTGGGCGGGATACCGCGGGCACTTCCTTCGGTTCCCCGACCAGCACTTTGCGGTCGCGACGTTCTGCAACCTGACGACGTCCGGCCCGGATTCGCTCGCGCGCAAAGTCGCGGGGATCTACCTCGCCGACAAAATGCAGCCGGACAGCGATGCCATGTGGATCGCGTCGCTGGACGGCGCGCAGCCTGCGGCGTTGCCGGCGTCCGGGTTCCGCGCGCTGACGGGTGTGTGGCGCAATGTCGAGCGCGGTGAGGTACGGCGTACGCGACTGGTCGGCGACACGCTCTTCTCGGTCGGCGCCGAGCGCACTCGCATGGTGCCACTCGGCGAAGGTCGCTTCCGCGTAGGCAACGGGACGGAGGTGCGCTTCGATAATCCGGAGGCTCCATCTCGCATGGTCGTCCGCACGACGGCGGAAACGGTCACCTTCGCGCGCGCTGACTCCGTTGGGCTCACGCCGCCGCAGCTCGCGGAGTACGCGGGTGACTACCGAAGCGACGAGGTGGAGACGACGCACACATGGAAGGTGGAGAAGGGGCAGCTCGTCGTGTACGCGAACGACCGGCGCCTTGGCGTGCTCGAGCCTTCATACAAGGACGGGTTCACGCGCGCCTCCACGGTGGTCGACGTGCAGCGCGACGCGAAGGGGCGCATCACCGGCTACCTGGTGGAGTCGGGACGTGTTAGGCATCTACGGTTTACGCGGGTGCGATGAGAGCCGGCCTGGATCTCGCCGGCTGTCCGGTCCAAATGACCCACTCGGCCACGGCAACGTTGATCACCCAGCCCGCACCCATCAACACCGCCCGGGTCGACTCGTCAGGCGTGCCGACGAACATGAAATAGGGAAGGTGCGTCAACACCTGCGTACCGGCGCCCATGCCGATCGCATACGCGCGAATCATCCAATCGCCGTGGGCCTTGAAGTCGCGACGGCGGATCGCGTAGAGCCCAAGCACCATCGACACCAGCATCGCCGTTCCGAACACGAGGCGGAGCACGTAGAGCGCTTCGCCGTCGCCTTTGGGCCAGGGATAGAAGTGCGACATCCACAGGCCCGTCAGCGCGACCATCAGTCCGCATACTCCGAGGACCCGCCCCGCGACACGGTGCCACACGCGGTGACGACGCCGAAAGCCTGACGAGAACTGGAACGCACCGAGCATGCTATACGGGATGACGCTCAGGATGTGCAGCACGACCGGGAGCGGCATCGCGAAGAACCGCGCGTTCTCTGGCGTGATCGGGCCGCCGCGACCCAGCTGACCGAGCCTTGCCGTGCCGGCAATGGCCGGCACGAGGCTCAGCATGATCAGCCCAACCGGAACGAGCCAGTCGGATCGGCGGGAAGTCGTCGCGTTCATTGTTAGCGCCGGACGAAACGCAGGCCGCCCATCAGGACCACGTCGTTGCCGCTGCGCGCCGCGCCTTCACCGGCGAGTGGCCTGAAGCCGGTCAGGTAGTCGCGCGCCTCGAGACGCAGGCGAATGCGTCCGACACCGAGCTCGCCACCGACGCTGCCGTAGCCAGCAACGTTGGATGTCGCCGGGGCCGAGAGACTCCGGTAGTTGTAGCTGCGCCCGCCCGCGCCGATTCCGGCGAAGGGGCTCAGGCTGATCGCACTGCCGCCGATCAACTTCGGAGCACGGAGCTCGGCGCCGACGTCGTAGGTGAACGCGTCCAGCTTGGGGTCATTCACGGTCGCGATGTCGCGGGTGCGCGCCCAACCCAGCGACGCCGTCACGGCGATCGCGGGGCGAACGACATATAACACCTGCGCGGCGGTGAGCTTGCCCTGGGCGACTCGGGTGCGCTGAGCACCGGTCGGAACCACGACGCCACTGGAGACGAGGAGCTCCCAACCCGGCTTGTGCTCGGGCGTGGTCTGTGTCTCGGTGGTGGCCTGAGCGGGGAGGGGCGCAATCGCGGCCGTGGATCCAAGGGCTGCGGCAATAAGGAGTGAGCGCATTGTTCGGTCTCGGTAGGTGGCCAGTGTTGTGTTGCCGACGGTGGCCAATCTGCCGGAGCCGAACACGCGTCGCCTCGACCGAAGGGTGTAGGTGAGGGGGTGTAGTTTTGCGAGAGGGGAGAGACGGCGGCTGGTTGCTGGCTGCTCGTGCTGGCTGCTGGCTGACGCTGGCTGTTGCGAGAGGAGCCCTCCCGAGGGTCCTCCGCTTCTTGGCCGTCGCCCGTCGCCTGTCCCCCGTCTCCGGCAGTTATAACAGCTTCAGCTCCTTCGCCCGCACGAGCGCCTCGGTCCGATGAGTCGCGCCCAGTTTTCCGTAAGCGTTCGCGATGTGGCGCTTGACTGTCGCAGCGCTGATCGACAAAAGATCAGCAATTTCCTGATTTCGCATGCCCGCAGCGATGAGGCGCAGTATCTCGAGCTCGCGGGTAGTCAGCAACTGGACCGAGCCCCCTGCTATACGGCCGACCTCACTCGCCGGCGGCTTGGGTTCGTCGAAACCAGCCAGCACGCGCCGAGTGTACTCGCCGGAGATCCCGCGAGCGGTCGCGTGTCGCAGAAGGTCACGCACGCGGCTGCCTTCATCCACGAAGACGCGGAGGTACCCCTCGGGCTCGGCCAGCTCCAATGCACGGGTCAGAGGATCGAGGCCACGACGGACGTTGCCCAGCGCCTGCTGTGCAAGCGACTGCAGCATGAGGATCTCGATCAGGCTTCCCATCCTCCCGCCCTCTTGCGCCGCGGTCGCGAGGCGATCGAGCAGTTGCACGACGTCGTGCAGGTCGCGTTCGTCCGCGCCAGGCTGGTGCCGAGCGAGAAGAAGCCTGGCCAGCGTGACGTGCTCGAACTCGCGGAGGTACGCGAGGTCGTCGCTCGTGGAAAGGTTCTGCGCGTCAACCCAGTCCGCGGATTCGGCGAACCTGCGCTGCGCGATCCAGAAGCGAACCTTTATTGCCGCGATGGGCCGCACGCGAGGGATGGGAGTTCGGACGTCATGGCTCTCGGCCTCATCGAGCAACGCGAGTGCGCCGGGCAGATCCCCGCGAGCCTCGAGGATGCGAGCCATGGCGGTGCACCATCGCTGCCTGTTGCCGCGGTGCGCGGTTCGGTCAGCCAACTGGGTGACCGTAGCGAGGAAACGAGCAGCGGCTTCCAGTTCGCCCCATTCGCGATGCACTTCGCTGAGCCCCAGGTACAGCTCGTCCGTTTCGGGAGGCGTGGGGTGGACCTCCTCCGCCGCGACCTGGAGTCCTCGCTCGTAGATGCTCGCGGCTTCGCGCAGCCGACCTTGTCCGACTCTGAGGTCGCCGAGTACGAAAATGCCGCGGATGGCGTCGAGGCCATGACCGCACAGCCGCATGCTGGCGAGTGCATCCGTGAAAGTCCGGTGCGCGGCCTCGAGATCTCCGCGCGCCCAGTACGCGAGTGCCAGGAGTGCGATACCCGTCGAGCGCGCGGCATGGTCTCCTTCGGGTATGAGGTCGAGCGCACGCTTCGCATGCTCGACGGTTCCGGGAACGCCGCCGAGTGCTTGTGAGAGATAGATGCGGGCGGACGCGAGCTCCGTGGGCAACGACTGAAACCGCGCGGCGTCGGTGACAACCATCTGCGACGCGTCCGGTCGCGCGGTGGTGTCGGCGGCGTCCATCCAGCGTTCGACATCACGTAGCCGAGGTTCTGCTGCTTCCAGCTCGCCGCTGTTCAGCAGGGCCCAGGCGTAGCCCAGGCTGAGTACGGGCCTAACGCGGACCACGGCATCCGGCAGGGCTTTTACGCGGCTGAGCCAGAGGCCGGACTGATAGCTCCGGTCCCTTTCAGGCCACGTCATCTCGAGCAGGCCCGCGGCTCGATCGAGATCCTCCGCGGCGATGGCGTGTCGCACGGCGTCGCCGGAGGACCCGTGTTCGTCGTACCACGCGCTCGCCCGCCGATGATAGCCGCGGGCTCGGTCGGGATCTTCTCTCGCCGACTGTGCCTGCAGCACGTCCGCGAAGAGGTGATGGTAGCGGTACCACTCGCGTCGATCATCCAACGCGACCACGAACAGGTTTCTCCGTTCCAGACTCTCGAGCAGTGCCTGCGAGCCCGGTTCACCCATGACGGCGTCGCACAGCGGGCCAGTTAGCCGGTCGAGAATCGCGGTGCCTAACAGGAACCGACGGATGTGCTCCGGTTCCGCTTGCAGGACTTCGTCGACCAGGTAGTCCGCGACGTAGCGGTTGTCACCGGCGAACGCGTCGACGAACCCGCGAACGTCCTCGCGCCCTTTCATTGAAAGGGCCGCGAGCTTGAGCCCCGCGATCCAGCCTTCGGTGCGCCGCTCGAGCTTTGCCGTGTCGGTCGTCGAGAGGCCGAGCGCCATTACCTGATTGAGAAAGGCGGCCGCTTCGTCGTTCGTGAAGCGCAGATCCGCGACTCGCACCTCGGCCAGCTCGCCGCGTGCGCGAAGTCGAGCGAGCGGTACGGGTGCTGGCGGGTCGGATCGACTGGCGATGGCCACGTGCACCCGCGGCGGCAGGTGATCGAGCAGGAACGTCAGCGACTCGTGGACGGACACGGCGTCGATGACGTGGTAGTCGTCGAGAACGAGAACGACGTCGGAGTCGATGGAGGTGAGGTCGTTGATCAGCTCCGTCAGGACTGATTCCGTCGGTGGCGGCTGAGGCGATCGCAGGAGGGAGATCGCGCGCGACCCGACGTTCGGATGAATCTTCTGCAGTGCCCGGATGACGTACGACCAAAACAGCGAAGGCTCGTTCTCGGTCGGGTCGAGCGACACCCAGGCGATTTCCCTCTGTGGCTCGGCCCGACCGGCAATCCATTCGCCGAGCAGCGTTGTCTTGCCGAATCCTGCCGGCCCGACGACGACCGTGAGCTTGCGCTCCGCTGCGGGCTGGAGGCGCTCGGTCAGCCGAGGACGTGCGACGAGGCTGGACCGCGACTTGGGGACGGGGACGTAAAGCTTGGTCTCGAGTAAGGGAGGGCTGCTATTGCCCGGCTGGTTCGATGTCGCCCCTGAGGAATCCACCATCGCGCAAGGCTGCAGGAACGCGCGCGGCATCGCCAGAGGCACCGAACGTCTCTTTCTGGTGGATGCCCGCATTGTAAACGCTGGACCCGAGAGGGCTGGCCTCGCAGACAAAGAGGGGAAACGGATGCAACGGAACCAGCGGATCGGACCGGATCGCTCCCTCGGCCATGACAACTCCGCGTTAGGTCCTGCTGTTTCCGCCACGGTCCGGGTGGTGGTGCCGGGTTGGCGAGAGGGAACCGACCGGTTGATGCCCGTCGGTACGCGAGTATTATCGAGAATGGCGACTTCGTTGCGATACGCGCTCAGGTCATTGAAGCGCACGCCGGTGTTCACCGGCGCGGCAATCCTCACGCTCGTACTCGGAACCGGCTCGGTCGCGGCGATGTTCGCCATCGTGTATGGCGTGCTGCTCGCGCCTCTGCCGTACGGGCAGGCGGACCGTCTCGTCAGCATCGATCTGCAAACGCCCGAGCTTCGGCGCATCCAACAACCACCCGGCGTCTACTTCACGTACAAGCGGTTCGCACGGACTCTGAGCGACGTCAGCTTCTATCGAACCGGCAACGCCAACATTTGGACGGATGGAGCTGCCGACGCGTCTGAACGCGTCACCGCCACGTGGGTGACCGCGTCCACGATTCGGATGCTGCAGGTGCCGCCGCTCCTCGGCCGATCGTTCATGGAGGGTGAGGACCGGCCGAACAGCCCGACCGTGATCATGCTGAGCGAGGCGGTGTGGCGAACGCGTTTCCACTCGGCGCCCGACGTCATCGGCAAGACGGTATACGTCAACGCGGTCGCCCGGGAGATCGTCGGCGTCATGCCGGATCGATTCGTCTTCCCGGCAGCCGACACGAAGCTCTGGATACCCGCGAGGATCGACCCGAGCAGCGCTGTCGTCGGTGACTTCACCTACTCGGCCATCGCGCGCCTTACGCCGAACGCGACGCCAGGTGAAGCGCAACGCGAGCTGATGCGCATCCTGCCTAACGTGGCAGCGTCGTTTCCGCGGCTCGAGTCGGGGACGTCGACGGCGTCGTGGCTCGATGACGAGACGCCGGGACCGGTCGTGACTCCGTTGCGCGAGGAGGTTACGCGTAGCATCGCGCGGACGCTGTGGATGCTGGCCGCGGCGGCGGGCCTGGTGCTGTTCGTCGCGTGGGCGAACGTGGCCAACCTAATGTTGCTCCGTGCCGACGGCAGACAGCTCGAGCTCGCCGTCCGCGAGGCGCTTGGCGCGAGCCGTTGGGCGCTCATGATGTACTTCCTCGGCGAATCGCTGGTGCTCGGCGCGACGGCCGCGGTGCTGGCGCTCTTCGCGGCGTGGGGAGCAGTCCGGGCGCTGGTCACGTTCGGGCCGGCCGACGTCCCTCGACTCGGTGAGCTCGGCATCGGCCTAACGACGGTCGGATTCGTCGTCGCCGTCGCGCTCGTGGGAGCGATCGTCTGCGCCGTGGTGCCGGTAGTTCGCGTTCGACGCGCGGCGCTCTCGATCAGCCTTCGTGACGGAGGCCGTGGCGAGACGGCAGGGAAGGGTCGGCAGCGCGTCCGGGCGCTGATCGCCGCTCTGCAGATCGCCGTGGCGCTCGTGGTCTCGGTGGGGTCGGCATTGCTGCTCCGCACGTTCGAGCGCTTGTATCAGGAGCGTCCGGGATTCGACGCGACCGACGTGGTGACGATCTGGACCCAGCTGCCGTTCGCCCGCTACGGCGATTCGGCTGCCGTGGCTTTCTACGCGCAGTTGACCGAGTCGGTTGCCGGGATTCCGGGGGTTCGTTCCGTCGGCGTGACCGACCGGTTGCCGTTAGGCGCCGGTGCCGTGCGTCAGCTGTCGTTCCGGACCGAAGGCGGAGGGCGAGAAGTCTACCTGCCCACGCAGGCTGTCGACGACCGGTACTTCGCGACCATGCGGATCCCCCTGGTCGCTGGTCGGGTCTTTCAGCGCCTTGGGCGTCAGCTCGACGGGGACGTCATCATCAGTCGCCGCGCCGCGGCGACCATCTGGAACGATTCCGGCGGCAGTGCCGTGCTCGGGAAGCAGTTGGTGTTGGAGCCGTCGGGCCCGACGTACACGATCGTCGGCGTCGTCGGCGACGTGCGTGATCACGACCTGGCGACGGCGCCGTCCGCGATGGTCTACACGCCCCAGGCCGTGCCAGTCGATGCGAGAGTCGAGCCTAACGCTCGGAGGACGATGGCGCTCGTGATCAGAGCGGCGAGGCAGCCGGCGGCGGTGGTACCCGCCGTTAGGCGGATCGTGCGCGACCTGGACCCGACGGTCCCGATCTTCAATGTCGAGTTAATGAGTGACGTCGTTCGCGCGTCGACGGCGCGTCTCGAGCTGACCCTCACGCTCATGGCCGCCGCGGCGGCGATTACGCTGGTGCTCGGGACCATCGGGCTCTACGGGGTGATGGCGTACATGGTAGCGCTCCGGACCCGCGAGTTCGGCGTGCGTGTGGCGTTAGGCGCCGATCCGCGCCGGATTGCCCAGGCCGTTGCGGTGCGCGGCCTCAAGCTGGCTGCGGTCGGCGTGGTGGCCGGGCTGGCGCTCTACGCGCTGGCCGCGCCGTTCCTGCGGGCGTTTCTCTATGGCGTCACGGCGGGCGATCCGGTGACGCTGGTTGGGGTGACGCTCGTGCTCGCGGGGACGGCGGCGCTCGCGAGCTGGTTCCCCGCGAGGCGGGCCGCCCGCGTCGACCCGGCGGTGGCGCTTCGCGCGGAGTGACGGTTCCGGTCTGGAGGAGGGCATGAAGAACATCGTAGGAAAGCCACTCGACGCTCTCCAACCGTTCATCGGTGAATGGGCCGTCGAAGGCAGACACGTCGCATTTCCGGACGCGGTGATTCGTGGAGCCTCGGTGTTCGAATGGTGGGGCGACCGCACGTTCCTGATCCTTCGGTCCACTCTCGACCATCCCGATTTCCCGGACAGTGTCGCAGTGATGGGCGCGACACGGCCCGATGGCGGACTCGCGCAGCACTACTTCGACTCACGCGGTGTTCACCGCCTGTTCGACATGACCTTCGCCGATGGTGTCTGGACGCTGGATCGAAAGGCCGTTGGCCCGAAGGACTTCGATCAGCGCATGACGGCAACGTTCAGCGCCGACG
>JAJKIV010000021.1 GCA_021154285.1 Gemmatimonas sp.
GGGGCCACACCCGTTCCCATCCCGAACACGGTCGTTAAGCCCTACAGCGCCGATGGTACTCCGACCGAGAGGTCGCGGGAGAGTAGGCCGTTGCCGGCACCCCCTGAACGGGCCACCCTAACGGGTGGCCCGTTTTTTTCTCCCTCCGGCGCCATGATTCGCTATCTCGGACTCGTGGCGGGAGCCGCCGCAGGCGCCGTCCTCATTCGCGAGCGCCAACGCCGCCTCGCTGCCGAGCGCCTCGCCGCAGCCGTGCTGGAAACGCTCCTGCGCGCGATCGACGCCAACGACGGCGAAACCGGCGCCCATGTTCGCCGCGTCGCTCGTTATGCACTCATCCTCGCCGACGCCGCCGACCTGGACGAGCATGCCATCCGAAACGTCGAGCGCATCGCCCTCTTCCACGACGTCGGCAAGATCGACGAGGCCCTGTTCGACATTATCCACGATGACTCGAAGTTGACCCCGGCTGAACGCGAGGCCGTACGAACACATCCGGACCGCGGCGCCAACGTGCTCGCTCCGCTTGCGGCCTTCTACCCCGACCTGTCGAGCGGCGTTCTCGCACACCACGAGCGATGGGACGGGACCGGATATCCGCGCGGCCTTCGCGGCGGGGCGATCCCGTTCTCCGCGCGGATCGTCGCGGTTGCCGACGCGTTCGACGCCATTACCTACGGCCGCCGGTATCGCTCCGCACAGGGGGCAGACGACGCGGCCGAGAAATTGATGCAGGGTCGCGGAACGCAGTTCGATCCGGACCTGATCGACCTGTTCCTGTCGCCGCCGGTGTTCGGCCAGGTGATGGCGGTTCGCCGCGAAGACCACGGACCACGGCCGCGCCGAGCACCACGGGCCGCAACGCAGGCCGAGCGCTCGGTACCGAAGCTCAAGTTCCGATGGCGGACGACAACTCCCTCGCCGCGCGCTCTGGATCCGGGGCGGCAAAGATCGCCCTGATCACCGCGACGCCACTGGCTCCGGCGCCTAACGCTTCCAGATAGTTCGATGCGTTGATGCCGCCGATCGCGACCGCCGGTAGCCCAGCCCGCTGCGCGAGACGCGTGAACTCGGTGAGGCCCAACGTGACCCCGTCGTCCGTCCGGGTCGACGTTGGGAAAACGGGACCGATCCCCACATAGTCGGCGCCTGCGGCCGATGCGGCTTCGTCGTCCGTGCCGACGGATGCTCCGATGATGAACCCGCGCGGCACCACTCGGCGGAGCGCATGGGCCGGAACGTCGCCGACGCCAATGTGCGCACCGGCTGCACCAGCAGCGAGCGCAACGTCGGCGCGATCGTTGACGATCACCGGAACCGGGAGCGACACGAGCGCGCGGGCGGCGACGAGCATGTCGCGCGGATCCAGGTCTTTGAGTCGAAGCTGGATCATCGTCGCACCGCCCCGCACGGCTGCGGCGGCACGCTCGCGGAGTCCGTCGATGCCGTCGCGAAGGTCGTCAGTGATGGCGACCAATCGTAGGGAATCGGGAATCGGGAATTGGGAATCGCTCAACGACGGAGTGCTGGCAGGGTGCTCGTGCTGGTGGCTGACGACCGCCGTGTGTGCGTGTTGCCGGACGCCCTACCTCGCTGCCGGACGAGGAGGATGGTCGCGGCGGATCTGCGCGCGGGCCTCCGTGTGCTCGGCATACGTCTCGCGAAACTCGTGATGCCCATCCGGTGCTGCGACGAAATAGAGGTACGGAACGTTCGCCGGGAAGAGCGCGGCCTCGATACTCGCGGCGCCGGGCGAGGCGATTGGTCCCGGCGGGAGGCCGGGGTGCTTGTACGTATTGTAGCGGGAATCGACCTCGAGGTCCTTGTACAGCACGCGGTCGACGTGCCTGCCTAACGCGTATTGTACGGTGGGGTCAGCCTGCAGGAGCATCCCGCGCTTGAGCCGGTTGTGATACACCGCGGAGATGACCGGCCGCTCCTCTGCCAGGCGCGCTTCTTTTTCGATGATTGAAGCGAGCGTGATAACGTCATGTCGCGACATCGCGAGCGTCTGGAGACGGGCGGTCCACTCGGGTTTCCACACCTGCTCGAAGCGCGCGACGAGCATGCCGACGGCTTCTTCGGGCGAGGTGCCTTCGGCGAAGGTATAGGTGTCGGGGAACAGGTATCCCTCGAGCGTCGGCGTCGGGACATCCAGCCGGTGGCGCAGTGCCGAATCACTCGCGGCCGTCATCACGGACTCCGGCGACACGGACAGCGCGCGCCCGAGCATCGGTGCGATGCTCGAGAGCGCAAACCCCTCCGGGATGGTCACGGTGTGAACGAGGCCCTTTCCGCGGGTGAGGGCATCCAGCACCGTACTCCACGATGCGCTTCGGTCCAGCACATACGTTCCCGCCTTGAGATCGCGATCGCGGTGACGTGCCGACGCATACAGCCGAAACAGTCGCGGCGAGGCGACGATCCTGGCGCGGGCAAGCGAGTCCACCGCCGCACTGAAGCTCGAACCCGGTGGAATCGTCACGCGCGCGGTGCCACCGCCCGATGAGCCGCAGCCGCTGACGATGAGCGCGGCCAAGACGGCGGGACTGCAGCGCCTAACGAGGAAGCGAGAGGGCATGTTGCAGTAGGACGGTGGCCGCGAGGGAATCCACGTCGCCTCGGCGGCCGCGAGTGGACCCGCCGAGCTCGCGGATAGTGCGAAGCGCGACGGCGGTGGTGTACCGCTCGTCCACGAGACGCACGGGGAGGCCGGTGCGTTTCTCGATCTCGGCCGCAATGTGGCGGACTTCGATGGCGCGCGGCGTGTCATCGCCATTCCCGTCGAGCGGTAGGCCTACCACATACCCTTGGACCTCGAGCGCCTCCCCTCGTCGTATCATCTCCGCAATCGGCGGGCGCTTCCCACGCCGACGCTCAATGAACCCGGCAGGCGATGCGATGATGCCCGTAGGATCGCTCACGGCGAGGCCAACGCGCCGGTCGCCGTAGTCAATTGCCAGCAGCCGCATCGTCGGGAATCGGGAATCGGGAATTGGGAATCGGACTTCGCTGCTTGAGCCGATGGCTGTTGGCTGATGGTTGTTAGCCGGCGGCGGCGTTAGCCGCCTTGCGCCATCTGCACAAAGAATTCCTTGTTGTTCTTTGACCGCATGAGCTGCTTGAGCAGGAATACGATCGACTCATCCGGAGGCATATCACCAAGAAAGTTACGCAGCAGGAATATGCGATTGATCTCCTCCTGCGTGAGAAGAAGCTCTTCCTTGCGCGTACCCGACTTGTTGATCTCGATCGCGGGGAAAATGCGGCGGTCGGCGATCTTGCGGTCGAGCACGAGCTCCATATTTCCGGTGCCCTTGAACTCCTCGAAGATCACCTCGTCCATGCGTGATCCCGTCTCGATCAGCGCCGTCGCGACGATCGTGAGAGACCCGCCCGCCTCGATGTTTCGGGCAGATCCGAAGAACCGCTTGGGCTTGTACAACGCTGTGGATTCTACCCCGCCGGAGAGAATCTTCCCCGTGTGCGGCGCAATGGTGTTGTGCGCGCGGGCAAGCCGAGTGATGGAATCGAGCAGGATCACGACATCCTTGCCGTGCTCGACGAGTCGCTTCGCCTTCTCGATCACCATGTCGGCGACCTGGACGTGCCGATCAGCTGGTTCGTCGAAGGTGGAGCTGATGACTTCCGCGCGCTCCACACTCTGATGCATGTCCGTCACTTCCTCAGGTCGCTCGTCGATCAGCAGGATGATGAGCGAGACCTCGGGGTGATTGGCGGCGATCGCATTCGCCATTTTCTGCAGCAGAATCGTCTTGCCGGCGCGCGGCGGCGCAACGATGAGGCCACGCTGTCCCTTGCCGAGCGGCGTGATGAGATCGACGACCCGCATGCTGAGGTCGCCGTCCTCGAGCCGGAGTCGCTCGTCTGGATAACGCGGACGAAGATTGTCGAACGCGATTCGCTGCTTGGCGACTTCGGGGGTGTCACCGTTGATGGATTCGACCTTCAAGAGGGCCAAGTACCGCTCCCATTCCTTCGGCGGCCGGACCTGGCCGAGCACGGCATCGCCAGTGCGGAGGTCGAACCGCTTGATCTGTGAGGGTGAGACATAGATGTCGTCGGGGCCGTACAGGTAGTTCCAGTCCTGGCTTCGCAAAAACCCATAGCCTTCAGGGAGAATCTCCAGGACGCCTTCACCGCGGAGCACGGTCTCGGAGTCGAGCAGGTTCTGTTCGATCCGAAAGATGAGGTCCTGCTTTCGCAGCCCCGACGTGTTGGCGATGTTGAGTCCTTCGGCCAGCTCCTGCAGCTCGGCGACGGACTTCCGCTTCAGTTCAGCGATATCCACGGGCGTAAGAATCCGGGCGACAACGGGGGCCGCGGCGTTAGGTGCGCCGAGCGCCCAGGTGGGAGGAGGAACGACGCGCGGAGGGAGGGGAAGCGGTTGGGGGGGAGGGCAACGGCCGCGACTCGCCAGAGGAAACGCCGCGAGCGGGCACGTCGAGGAGGGCCAAGCTATTACGCGCCCGGAAGGGGGTCAAGTAGAACGGCCGGCGGCCGTTACAGTGCTGCGATCAAAATGCGATGTAGCGAAAAGGCCGCTTCTTGATATCCGCGAAGAGCTCGGTCATCTGCTTCGACATTTCGGCGGTCTGCACGGCGATGATCGAGTCCTGGCCGAAGCGCCCGAGCGTGCCATCCGGTGACGAGAGTAGCGCCGCCGTGATCGATAGCTCGTCGCGCAGGTCGGCCACTGTTCGTAGCAGTGTCGAGTCACGTCGGAAGCGTCCGAAGGAGCTCCGATCGCTCGTGAGCAGTGCACGCACGGAATCGGCCTGCGCGGTCGCGGCTTTTGCGCGTGCGATGACCTCGCCGCGTTCGAGCGCGAGGCCCAGCGTGCCTTTGCTCGACATGGCGTGCTCAGTGAAACGCGATGCGTTGTCCAGCAGTGCCTCGAGTCGCTTGGGCGCGTCGAGCGACGTCAGCGCCCCAATCGTCCCGCGCGCGGATGCCATGGATGCGGAAAGCACTTTCACGTTGGCAACCAGCTCGGGGATTTCGTTCGCGACGTCCCCGTAGCTTGCCGCGAGAGTATGGATATCGGCCGGCGATACGCCGCGAATCGTGTCATCCTGCGGAAGGACCCGAGCATCGTGCGCGCCGACACTGAGCCCGAGGACGGTTTGGCCCATGATGCGCGTCCCGGTGCCGAGTCGCGCGACGGTGTTCTCCCTGATCTGATCGCGATACTTCGCGAGGATCTCGAACTCGACGATGATGCGCTTCGAGGTGTCGGCGCTCGGAGGCCCGAAGTGAACATTCCTGACGCGTCCGACCTTGGTGCCGCTGATCCAGACCTCGGTACCTCCCAGGACGTTCCGCGCGCTGCCGAACGCGGCGTAATAGCGCACCTTGCGGCCGTGGAGCATCCCGGGCTGGGCGTACTTCAGCGTGGCCGCCAACGCGACGAGGAGAACGCCAAGGGTAACGGCGCCGGGGAGAAGGTCTCGCCAGCGGAGAGCGCGGTACGGCACGATGGCGCGGCTTAGCAAACGCCGCGCCAGCTGATGGCCGATGGCTGATAGCCGCGATGGGCCGCCGACCTATGGCCGGCGGCCCTAGCAACGCGCTCGACAGGATTCGAACCTGTGACCTTCGGCTCCGGAGGCCGACGCTCTATCCAGCTGAGCTACGAGCGCAAAACGGACATATGTGCGGTTGATGCCCGTGAAGATTACCGGAGTGGGAAGGGTGACACAAGTTCGCGCCACGTCGACGGATGGAGCGTCGTGACGTGCGACACGTCGCGCCAGTCCACAGGACGTGAAGCGGTGGAAATTCGCGCCGTCGGCGCCAGCCGAGAAAGCCTCCGAAGCTCCGGGTCCGCCGCCATCGGCGGCCGGCGCGTGCGTTGTCCGGCAGCCGATTTTTGGCAGCGATGACGATGTCGTTGGATACGAGCTGCTGTACCATCCCGCGGCGACCGAGGCTGCAACGCGAGGGCGGCGAGGCCCGAATGCACCGTCGATCGTTCGCGCCTGCGTCGACGTCGGACTCGAAAAGCTGACCTCCGGTCGACCCGCGTTCATCAGTGTCACCCGGGCCATGCTGCTCGCGCGCGCGCACACCGTGGTGAGTCACGATGCGGTCGTCATCGGGGTGCCCGGGAACGTGAAGCCGGACGCTGTCATCGAGCAGGTGTGCGAAGAGCTGATCGAGGACGGGTACGTGCTCGCGCTGGACGACTTCGTGTGGAGCTCGTATTGCCGACGGCTTCTCGAGCTGACGTCGATCGTAAAAGTCGATGTGTCGAACCACTCACCCGCGACCCTCGACGAGCTCGCACAGCGGCTGGCCGTCTACGACGTACGTCTTCTCGCGAAGCGTGTGGAGACGGCTGAAGCGCGCGTCACGTGCGCGGGATTGGGTTACGAGCTCTTTCAGGGCGGCTACTATGCGCACCCGGAGATGGTGGCGAGCCGCAGCCTGACGAGTGGCGAGATGGATATCGTGCGCGCGGTGAACGTGATGCGCGACGATTGGGCAAGTCACTCGGGGCGGGACACCGACACCAGCAATGATCCTGTCCTCTGCGACCTCCTTCGGATCGTGACCTCGACGGCACGCGGCACTGCCAACCGCGAGGTTCTTCACCTCGCCGTGCAACGGGCGCGCATGTGTGAGCTGCTGGCCGGACCAAGCAGTTGGGATGGCGAGTCGCGCTCGATGTTTCTCGTCGGACTCCTGTCGCTGCTCGATACGCTGTCGGGGACGCCGATGCCGGAGTTGCTGAAAGAGCTCGCGCCGGCGCCGGCTCTGCGAGACGCGCTGGTATGGCGCGTCGGTCCGTACGCCGCCGCGCTGCTGTTGACCGAAGCATACGAACAGGGGTTGTGGGCGACGGTCGGCCGTCTCGCACAGCGCATAGGCATCGATGCGGCGCAGGTCGCCGCGTGCTACATCCAGTCGCTCGCCTGGACACGCGACCAGTTGCGGTCGCTCGCTACTGCCTAACTAGTTCGCCTAACTAGTTCGCCTGACCAGACTGCTGGCTAGGCGACCGCGATCCGGCGCGGTCCATTCAGCTTGTTGCGCAGCGTGCGGACACTGATGCCGAGGAGCTGGGCGGTGCGCGTGCGATTGTTCTTCGTCACCTCGAGCGCCCGCAGGATGAGCGCTCGCTCGGCTTCGTCGATGTTGAGTGACGTCAGCACGACCGAAGCGGATGGCGCCGGCGCGGCGGCCGCGACTCCCGGCGTCTCGCTTACTCTCTGCGCTCGCGCGAAATCGAGGGCCTGTTCGACGGCACGCTGGAGCTGCTGTGGCGTGACGGGCTTCGAAACGTAGTCGACGGCGCCGGCCTTCATTGCGGTCACGGCGTGCTCGACGCTCGCGCGATCTGTGAGCACGATCACTGGTACGTGGTGCTGCTCGCGCTGCAGCAGCGCCAGAAACTCCGAGCCTGTCAGCCCCGGCATCCGGTCATCGTAGATGACGA
>JAJKIV010000022.1 GCA_021154285.1 Gemmatimonas sp.
GCTCTCGCGGCATGAGTCACCCGATCGGAGTCACACGATGCGTAGCCTGATCTTCCCTCTCGCGCTCTGCGCGACCGCCGCCCCCGCGTCCGCTCAGCTCACGACGACGTACACCGGCACCCAACGCGACGGCGACAAGGCCGTACCAGCGAGCGCCGAGTTCACCATCCAGAACGGCGGGCGCTCATGGTCATGAAGGGAACGCACGCGATGCGCATGATCTTCGACGACAGGGCGGGGGTGCTGCACATCTTGAGCGACGACGCCAAGCGCTTCTTCGACATCACCAAAGCCAACGCCGCGTCCGGCGATCCCACCGGCATGATGGGCGACATGCAAAAGCAGCTCGAGAAGATGCCGAAGGAGCAGCGCGCCCAGGCAGAGATGATGATGAAAGGCATGATGGGTGCGACAGGCCCGCAGCCTCCGCTCACGTACGTGTGGACGAAGGACACGAAGGAAATCGCTGGCTACGAGTGCACGCTCGTCGAAGGGATGCGCGGTGACAACAAGGTGACCGAGTACTGCGGGAGCAAGTCGGGTGACTTCACGATGAGCGACGCCGAGCATGCGACGATGCTCGACATGCAGGGCTATCTCCGGAATTTCGGGATCAGCGTGCAGTCGGGCGACGAGGCGCGGGCGTTCCAGTGGGACACGAGCGTCGACGGCTACCCGGTGCTCACTCGCTGCTACAGGAACGGAACCATGACGCTCGAGCTGCAGCTTGCGTCGGTGAGTCGGAAGCCGATTCCGGATGAGATGTTCGAGATGCCGCGTGGATACGCGCGGATGGATTTCGGGGCGGGGACGCGTCGCTGACAGTCGTTCACTGCCGCGTCGCGTTCTTCTCCACCTGCGCCATCATGATCTTGAGCAGCTCCTGATTCGTCCACGGCTGCCACCCGTGCGGCTTGAGTGGCCTCCCATATTCGACCGTCCCTGCATAGTACGGCCCCTTCCCCGGCTCCTTCGTGCTCTCGAGGAACGTCTCCATGTGATAGACGCCGAGGTTGAGGAAATAGTTATCCATGTCCCCCACGGCGATGTGCAGCTTGCCCACGAGCTCGGGGCCTAACGTCTTCCAGTTCCGCTCCGCGTAGTCGCGCAGGTCGTACCCCTTCTCGCGCATGGCCTCGACGACATCGCGATTGATGTGGCCCGTTTTCTTGTCCCAGACCGGCTTCGGGTACCCATCCGCACCCACCGGCGCCCACGCCGCCTGCCAACCGTCCCACTGCCCGCCCGACCTTCCCTTCGACGCGATCACCAGCTCCGCCTGATTCTCCTCCCGCACCGTGAGCGTCGTTAGGCCCTCCACCGTCCGGCTCGACGGGATCTCGCGCGGCAGCCACGAGCCATCCACCTGCACGTACGCGCTCGTGTCGGTATAGACGTTCCCGAACTGATAGGTTCTGAAATCCAGCTGGTCGGGAAAGAGACCCCACGCGCCGCCGAACACGGTCGGGTAATGGATCTGCAGCGCCAGCACGTCCCACCCGCCCGTCGAACCACCCGTGAGCATGCGCGCGTACGGCGCGGCGATCGTGCGGAAGCGCTTGTCGATCTCGGGAATCAGCTCCTGCGTGATCGCGTCGCCATACGGGCCGTTGTTGGCCGAGTTGAGGACGTAGCTGTCGTCGTAGTAGGGCGTCGTGTGCTGAATGAAGACAGCGATCATCTCCGGCACCTTACCCGACGTCCACGCCTGCTGGAATTCGCAGCCGGGTTCGCGATTCGTTCGCTCGAGCCGCCGCTTGCGCGCTTCGGGCGTCTCGGGCTTGTCGCATCCCTCGAACGTGAAGCCGAGCGGCGCGTGTTCGCTGTAGTGGCCCACGGTGTAGACCACGGGATAACGCTTCGTCGCGTTCTCCGCGTAACCCTTGGGCAATAGCACGACGGCACCTAACGACATCGGGTGCCCCCAGAACGTGCTCGCGAGCTTGGACGTGATTCGGAACCGCTTTACCCACTCGGTCTCCTGCGCGGCCGGTACGGCCGGAATCGTCTTCGTGAGCGAGAGCGACACCGGCGCGGTCTTGCGCGCGGGGTCGATGTGCACCTTCTGCACTTCGCTCACGAGCGAGCCGGGTGACGCGTTGAAGCGCTGCCCCTCGCCGGCGTCCATGTGCGCCCAGATCGTGTGCCCGTCGCTGCGCTTGAACCTCGTGTACGGCAGGAGCATACCCTGCACGTAGTAGTCGCCGGCGGGGAGCTTCGCGAGTGACGCGACCGGGAAGCCGGGGACGGTCGGGTCGATCGTGACCGCTTTGCCCGGAGTGAGCGCATCGACATCCACACCGTAGAACGGCTCGCTGTCGCGGTCCGGGCCAGATTGCTGGCGCGGCTCCTCCTTGTCCGTGCGCGCGACGAACAGGAACGCGCGGCCGGTAATCGGGCCAGCGTTGGTGCCGGCGGGATAGGAGAGCTGGAACGTCTGGGCGAGGGCAAGCCGCGGGGCGGCGGCGCACGTGATACCGAGCACGCACAGAGCGACTCGTGCGGCGAACGCGCGGGAAACGGAGTCAGGACGCATACGGAAAACCTATCGCTCACCAGCGTCGGGCGCCCGGCCACTACCGAGCGAGCGTACTGCGTCAGGAAGCGACACGCCGCGTTCGGGCGATGACGGAAGTAACGCGACCATCGGACTTCTTATGTGCGATCTCCTTCGACCGCACACGCCTCGCCGGCCCGGCCTTGTGGTTCACAACGTATAAGTTGTAACATAAGGTGACGGCGGATGCCAAGTTCGCGCGAAATCATCGCCAGACTCGAGCGCGCCGGTTTCCGCGAGGTACGACACAGAGGCTCACACAAGGTCCTCCGGAACCCGGCGAGCAGGCGCACGGTAATCGTGAAGCACCCCACGAAGGACTACCCCGCCGGTACGCTCAGGAGCATGGAGCGGCAATCGGACGTGAAGCTGACCTAAAGGAGACCACCTGTGCAGTACCCCGCGTACATCCGTCGAGAGCAGGACCGCAGACTGGTGTCTTTCCCTGACTGTCCCGGCTGCGACACGTTCGCCGAGGCGGCGGAGGAGGTCTACACGGTGGCGCACGAGGCGCTGGAAACGTGGCTCGAAGGCGTGCTGGCGGCTCGCGACGTCCCCCCACTGCCCGGCATGATCGAGCACGACCCCGAAGGCCAGCACGAGCGGCTCATGATGGTCACCGTTGGCCCGCTGCTTTCCGCTCGGGTCCACATCCGGAATCGGCGGGAAGAGTTCGGGATCTCACAGCAACAGTTGGCGAATGCGGTCGGCGTCAGCCAACAAGCCATCGCGAAGATCGAGTCGCCAGATGCGAATGTGCGTCTCGAGACGCTCGAGCGAGTTGCAACCGCGCTGGGACTGGAGGTTGACCTGAACCTCATTCCTCGCCAGGCGACGCGGGGCGCCGCCTAACGCGATTCCCCGCGTCGCGCACAACCCGCTTCGCGAGCTGCGGGATTGGCGGGACCCGCCGCACCGGGAGACGACAGGCCTAACGATCCACGAGACGCGCCACACGCTCCACGTAATCGATCACGCGAACGAGGCCCGCCATGTTCACGCGGTCGACCGTGTCCGTTGTCAGGTGATAATCCTTGTGGTCGCCGGTCGTGAAATGCAGCGCGGGGATCCGACGAGAGGAGAACGGGAAATCGTCCGACCGTCGACTGCTGCTCGATTTCATCGCCAGCGAAAACGGCGGATCGGAATTGGCGCTCTCGAGATCTTCGGCGCGCAGGGCAAGCTCAAGGGGATTCTCGAGGATCCGCAATGAATGAGGGGCAGATGTGCTCATCTGCCCCTCATCAATAATCTCAGCTGCCGTCAGGGACGACCTTACCCGACCCCATCAGCAGTCACTGGCCGCAGTTCACGACGCGAGTGACATCGTCTCGGCCAATCGTTCCGGCGCTGATCTTGTCATCCTGACTCGCCTGCAGCACGCCAGCGCCGTCGAACAGCTGTTGCAGCTGATGCGCCCGAGCCGACACGCCGGCCGGAGTGATCCCGGCGAGATGGTCATCCGTTACGAGCGCGTGAAGCGGTGCGCCGATCGGCTGACCCGTGAGCGGGTTCACCGGCACCGCCGTCAGGTCCGCGGTCGCCGAACTTTCGCGGTGATACGTCCCGCTCGGCGTCACCTGCGCACGCCCGGTGAAGACAATCGGTCCCTGAACGAACAGGAAGTCCGTGGGTCCACCGCAGAACGGCTTGGGAATGAACTGGTTGAACTGGATCGTGAACTGCTGCTCGACGACGTCTGGGACGATGGGCTCCGCCCTGCCGATGTTGAACAGGGTGGCTTGGCCGTTCGTCGGGATCTGCGGGCCCGCTGTGATGCCGGCGATGGCTTTCAAGACCGGCGGAATGCCCGCGTACACGGGTGCTCGAATCTCGCGGAACGTCGGGGCGGCGTTGATCTGCCCAGTCAATGTCGGCGCGGCGGCGAGGATGCCGGCTCGGATCATGTCGACCGTGAGCAGCTGCTCCGGAAGCTCCCAGCTGATCACTTCGTGCTCGTTCGTACCCGGAATGTTGAGATCCATGTGGGTGCCCGCGACCGTCACGGCCCCCTGGGCAAACAGCCGCAGATGGAAGCGCAAGCTCCAGTCGCCACACGCGAGCTGCACGGCGCTGCCCGTCCAGCCCACTGCTTCACCATAGACCGCCTGCTCGCCGCCGATCGCGTCCTTCCACGTGCAGTTGAACGGCGGGACGTTCGGCATGCCGAACCCCGTGCGGTTCCCGTCTAGGCGCCGCAGCGCCGCGCGGATTCTCAGCGGATCCGCATAGCCGGTGAAGATCGCGTTGATCGGATCCTGCGGTGTTCCCGTGAAGTTCTCACCAGTGTACGGCCAGAACGTGGAGGTGCCTACCGTAACCAGGCCGGCCGGGGCGGCGGGGTCGTTAGGATCCTGAGCGGTGGCAGCTCGTGCCTGGGTCGCATTGGCGCTCGGTACAGCGGTCGGCGCGTCGGAGCATGCGGTGAGTGCGGCGGCAGCGGCGATCATGGCCCCAGCGCATGCGGTGCGGGGGAAGAGTCGGGCGAACACGGTGCACCTTCCTGTCTCGTGGTGGTCGGAGAGCTGCCCCTGGCACTCTGTCGCGATGTCTGTCTTCAGAGCGCAGCCGACGTTAGGACGGAAGGTCCCGAGCCGCTGTACGTCACGTGACGTAGGTGACTGCCTGACGTGACTTAGTGCCTTCTTGGCATCCCGCTCTGGTTTACGTACGACTTTCGGGTGCGTCTCCACGCCTGAACCGCCACTCGGACCGCATGCAGTGAGTCGAAAACGCCGACGGCGAGCACTGCGACGTTAGGTGGGACCGGCACGAGATCGGGAACGACCACCACCGGCATGCCGGCGGCAAGTGCGGCCTGCGCGCCAGTCGGGGAATCCTCCAGCGCGAGGCTCGCCTCCGGGGTAGCTCCGAGCCGGGCAGCCGCCTCGAGGTATAGGTCGGGGTGTGGCTTTCCGCGCGCGACGTCAGCGCGCGTGACGACCGCGGAGAAGACGGACACGAGGTCGCCGAGTCGCTCGCGCACGAGCGTGGGGGCGCTCGAGGTCGCGAGGCCCATGGGGATGCCGAGATCGCGAACGAACTCGATCCACTCGAGCGCGCCCGGGCGAAGCGGCACGCCTTCCCGCTCGACGATGGTACGCATGCGACGATGGCACTCGGCGCGGAAACTGCTCACCTCGAACGCGTCGCCGTAGTAGTGGCTGAGAAGGCGATCGCACTCTTCGGCCGAATGTCCGACGAACGACGCGAATCGTTCGTCGGACATCTCGACGCCGTGATCCTCGGCGGCAGCCTGCCACACACGACGCTCGAGACGCTCGCTGTCGACGAGCAGGCCGTCCATGTCACACACAACGGCAGCGGGGCGATAGGCCATCACGAGCTACTCCTTCAGGTTGCGTGCGCATAGGAGGCCGGCGGTGAAAGGGCTCCCTGAAGTGATGACGCCGGTGACCACGAATGACCCGATTTCATCCATTTGCACACGGTTCGGTCGCCCCGGGAGATTTCCGCCGACAGCTCGCCGAGTCAGCTCAGGTGAGCCGGAAATGCTCGACCTGCCATGCGCTGGTGTCGTCGTCGAAGGTCGCGACGCCGCACTGCATCGCCCCGAACGGCTCGCCGAGCGAGCCGGCGTTTTAGCAGAGACACTGCCCGAGCTGACTGACGCCGACGGCTTCATGGATGTGACCGCACACGAGCAGTCCGGTCATGCGGTCCGTGATCTCGCGAATGGCCTTGCTCCCGACGGCCTTCCCCGACTTGATCACGTCGAGCCCACTATCGGCAGGCGGCGAGTGTGCGAGCAGAATGTCGGGCGCGCGCCACACCGCGAGGTCCGTACGGTCGTCGCGCCACTCATAAGGAAAACGACCGCCGGTGTACGGACTGCCGCCGACGCCGGCGACTCGCCACCCCAGCCACGACGTTTCGCGACCGTCGACCGACACGCCGCCACCCAGCACCGGATCGTCGTGGTTCCCGGGGACGAGGAGCACGTTCGCACTGGCTGACGTCACAACGCTCAGCAGCTCGTCTGGCGACGCGGTATTACCTAACGCGGGATCGCGGTTGAAGGGACCCCGCGCAAAGTCCCCGGTGAACAGGATGCCCTCGACCTCGGCGTTTCGCAGATGCTCGAGCACCTTGAGCAGCGATCCTAATGCGCCATGCAGGTCGCCGACGCAGCCGATTCGTCGAATGGTCATGGGACCTCGGGACTCGGGACTCGGCAGGAATGCTATTACTGCAGAGGAGAATTGCTGGGCAGTATAAGGCTCCCGGCCGAGTCCCGATGTCCCGAGCCCCGGTAGTTCAGTTCCCAAGCGCTTGCGTGTCAACAGGTTGATGCGGTGAGATGCGGGTGACGAGTCCCCGCTAGAGTGTCACGCACATGGTGATCCACCGATCCACCAACTCCACAAACCTGGGAAGCACGACCATGACACACACATCACTCGACGCGCCTCGGATGACATGGCGCGCGCGCCTACAGAAGGGCCTCGTGGTGCTCTCGATCGCTACGCTCGCGACTGGCGCCGGCGCCTGCGGCAGCAAGGACTCGAGCACGGCTCCCACTCCCCAGAACGTTCCCGGAGAATACCTGCTCGAAACGATCCAGGCGAAACAACTCCCGGTAAAGATCTATGACGGCCCCATCGGGGAACCCGGGGATGACGACTACTACGACTCGTACATCCTCACGATCAAACGCGGCGCGATCGACCTAGACGATGCCGGCAACTTCCACCTGATGGTGGACTACCACCTCGTCCGCGATGGCGACGCCATAGATGATTCGTTCGACGGGTACGGCACGTACGAGATCAACGGGAACAACATCGTCCTCACGCGTGAGGACGGAGGAGGCGCCGGCGACGGTACCGTGCGGTCGGGCCAGCTCTCGATCCAAATAAGCCTGGTCGACGAAGGGAGGGTCATGCCGTACGTGTTCCGCAAATAGCGCATTCGCGGCGACATGCCGGAGCTGGCGGCTGGTAACCAGCTCCGGCAACCCGTTCCCCCATGCGGTCAGCGCCTAACGCTTCGCCGGAGCCCGTCGGCACCTCAACCGGTCATCTCCGCACGGACCCCTCGGACCCCGATCTCCATCTGAACGCCCGGCGGCCACGCGTGATGCCACTCGACGCCCAGCCGGGCCGCCACGCCGAGCCGCGGCAGAATGAGATCGGCGAGCAGCGGGTGCACGTCGTGCACGGTGTAGAACTGCACCCCCGTGACATCAGCCCACTCCACGCCCAGCGTTCGCATCGTCTGAGCGAGGGACGTCAGGATGTACTCGGTCTTTTGGCGAAGCGCCGCCGGCGTCGGAAACCCATCCGCAGTCGTTTCACCGATCGCGACAATGTCCGCCGGCTCCCGCCCCAACCCGGCCGCGCGGAGATTGCGGATCTCCGGCACGCCCGCCAGAACGAACGTGGGAGCAGCGGGCCTCACGCCACGGGCGGTTGGCCTCGAATGCGACCAGCCGTGGATCGTGACTTCGGGCGCGCCCGAGTTGCCCTTGGCGCGCGTTCCCGATGCGCTGAACGCGACGTTCGTGCGCGCGACCGGGACGTCATCACCAACCAGGAGCCCCGCCGCCTTGAGGCGGCCAGTGTACTCCTGATTGAACTCGTCGAACTCCTTCCCCGAGAGCGGGCGCGCCGAACGTAATTCCAGTCCGCAGAGGGCGTGGAGCGACAGGCCGGACTCCTCGAGCAGCCGTTGGATATCTGCGAGCCCGGCAGCAAACGGGCGCGGCTGGCGGAATGTGGTCCGAACGATCTCGAAGCCATCAGCAGCCACAGCGCCGAAGCTCAGAAACGGAACTCCGGGCAGGAACCGATAGCCGCCTGGTTCGTTCACGACCAGCGCCTGAACGGCGATACGGCTCTCGCGGCGCCCCGACACACCGGGTGCGACGTGTTCGACGTCTTCGAGAGCAGACCTGGATTGAGCGAGCCGGTCCCTGTGGGACAGTAACCGTGCGTCCATCGGCGGAGAGCACCTCTTCGAGTCGCGGTCCGTAGCCATGGGGTAGACGGACGCCAACTCGAGTTTCCACCTCGTGCTCTCGGCTCGAGTGTAACAGTTTCTCCGGATGAACCCTTCAGCGTGACATCCGGCGTGAGCGCTGGGCCCACCGTACGACGCGAGGACGTGCCGCTGCACGAGGACGTGCGCTGGCTCGCCGCGTCGCTCGGTAAGGTCATCCTGCGTCTCGAAGGCACGGAGGCATTCGAGAGCGTCGAGTCGCTCCGCCAGGCGTGTCGGGCACGCCGCTACGGAATGCCCGACGCGCCCACGCTCGACGCGCTGCTCGACCAGGTGTCCGCGCTCCCGATCGAGCGCACCGCGATCGTCGCGCGAGCGTTCACACTCTTCTTCCTCCTGATCAACACGGCGGAACAGGTCCACCGCGTACGCCGCGCTCGCGAGTATCGCTCGGCCGAGGCTGACGTGCCGCAGCCCGGAAGCGCGCGGTGGGCGATGCGCAGGCTCCGGTCGGAAGGACACGACGCGGCGGCCGTGGAGCGCGCCATGCTCGCGCTCGATGTCAGGCCGGTGCTCACCGCGCATCCTACGGAGTCCACCCGGCGCACGCTGCTCGGGCTGCAGACACGCGTCGCCGACATGCTGCTCGAGCGCGAGGGAGCTCCGCCGGCCGACCAGCGGGCCATCGAAGAACGGCTCGACGCCGAGGTGGAGCTGCTGTGGCTGACCGATGAGGTGCGCCACGATCGCCCCACCGTGATGGACGAGGTGAGCACGGTCATCTGGTACCTCGAGACGCGCTTGCTGGACGCCAGCGAGAGCGCGCGCGAAACGCTCGTGCGTGCGTTCGAGGAGGAATTTCACGCGACGTCCCTGTCGCTGAGGGAGTCCGTTCCGCTCACACTGGGGAACTGGGTCGGCGGTGACCGCGACGGCAACCCGTTCGTCACGCCTAACGTGACCATCGCGACGGCCCGCCGCGCCAGCTACGCGATACTCGGGCGGTACGCCGATACGCTGGGGGTCCTCGTCGAGCGTCTGTCGGTTTCGTCGGCCCTGGCACAGCCGAGCGCCGAGCTGCTCGCGTCCATCGAGCACGACGCGCAGCTCGTGCCTGACGTGTACGAGGCGAACCGGAAGCGTAACGCGACGGAGCCGGTGCGTCTCAAGCTCACCCTCATGCGCGCCCGTGTGAACGCCACCCGCCGGTTCATTGCGGCACGCGACGCCGGGCACGCCACCAACGAGCCGGCAGCGTACGGCAGCGCGGCGGCGCTCGAGCAGGACCTGCTGCTCGTGCGTGAGAGCCTAACGACTGCCGGTGCGGCGCGCGCGAGCCACGCGACGATCGACCCACTGCTGGCGACGGTGCGCGCGCACGGGTTCTACGGCTACGTGATGGACATTCGTGACCATGCCGACTCGCACCGTGAGGCGGTGGCCGGCAAGAATCCTCGCGTCATTGAGACCTTTCACGCGATTCGCGCGATTCAGGACGAGGTGGGTGAGCGCGCCACCAGCACGTACATCGTCTCGATGACCACCGAGCCCGCCGACCTGCTCCGCGTACTGCGGCTCGGCACACAGGCGGGGCTCGTCTCGCTCGGGGACGATCCGCCGACTTCGAGGCTCGACGTGGTGCCGCTGTTCGAGACGCGAGCCGACCTCGAACACGCACCCGCGATCATGGCGACGTTGCTGCGCGATGACCTGTACCGACGGCAACTGCGCGCGCGCGGGAATCGGCAGGAAGTCATGATCGGCTACTCGGATTCGGGGAAGGACGCCGGCATCCTCGCGTCGTCGTGGGCGCTATACGAAGCGCAGGAGCGCCTCGCGAGCCTGTTCGCCGACGCGGGGATCGCGCTCCGGCTCTTCCACGGTCGAGGAGGGAGTGTAGGGCGCGGTGGCGGGTCGCCGGTCTCGCGAGCACTCGCCGCGCTTCCGCCCGGGACGGTGAACGGGCGCATCAAGATCACCGAGCAGGGTGAGATCGTGTCGCAGCAGTTTGGCCTCCTGCCAGTGGCCGAGCGCACGCTGGAGGTGACGCTCGCCGGGGTGCTCATGCAGCAGTTCGGTCCCGGACCGGACGACCCCACACCGGCCGAGCGTGCCGAGTTTCGTGAGACGATGAGCGATCTCGCCGAGCGCGGGCTCGCGCTCTATCGCGAGCTCGCGCACGAGGGCGATGCGCTATTCCAGATGTTCCGCTCGGTGACACCGATCGATGCGCTCGCGGACGCGCGGTTCGGCTCGCGCCCGGCGTACCGCCCCGGTGGAAAAGCCGGGATCGAGGGGATTCGTGCGATCCCGTGGGTGTTCGGGTGGACCCAGATTCGCCTGACGCTTCCCGGGTGGCTCGGCGTCGGCGCCGCGTTAGGCCACTACGTGGGGACCGCGCATGGCCTCGACCTGCTGCGACGCATGGCGAAGCGCTGGCCGTTCTTCGACGATCTCGTGAGCAAGATCGAGATGGTGTGCGCGAAGTCGGACCTGGAGATCGCTCGACTCTACGTCGAGAAGCTCGGCGGCGACCTGCGGCTGTTCGAGCGTCTGAAGGCGGAATACGACGCGACGGTCGACGCCGTGCTGCGGATCAGGGAGAGCGATGCGCTGATGCGAGACACGCCGGTGATCCAGGCGGCGATCATGCTGCGGAACCCGTACGTGGACCCCCTGTCGCTCATCCAGGTCTCGCTTCTACGCCGACGGCTGGCTGGTGGAGGGGATGACCACGAGGCGGCCGACGCCGTATTGTCGACAACCCTGAGCGGGATCGCGCAGGGGCTCAGGAACACCGGGTAGCTCGTTAGGCGCCTTACGACCCTCCCCTGCTGTTCATTTGCGCTGCGGCATAGAGTATCGCGTACCCGTGCGCGTCTTCGACGTCCGGCGGCACGTGGACCCATTCGCCGAGCGCGTCCTCGTATTCGTACGTGGCCTGTTCGCCCGCGCTCTCCATTGTGGGATGCCACGTGTCCCCGCCGACCTCCCCGGTCGCGGTGTAGCGAAAGAGCATCGCTCCCGGCTCGGGTCCGGCGATCATGAGCACCACGTCGGGTGCCGGGAGCACCTGTGACGAGTCGATCGGGAATCCGGTCGTCTGCGTGATCCGCCGTTCGCCGGCGAGCGGTCCGACAAGCGCAAGGCAGCGCGTGCGGTTGGACTTCGTCATAGGGTGGCCCTCAGCTCCGAGTGGACCCCAATGACTTGGAGCGTGTGCCGGCGTCGCGCAAGATTGCCCGATGTGCTTACCGACGCTTTACCAGTCCCCTCGGCTATTCAGGCGCTCGACCGCGTACTGCACGGCGTACGCGTGGGGGTCCTCGACCTCGCCGGGCACGTCGACCCAGTCGCCCAGCGCGTCGCTGTAATCGTAGATGGCGTGCTCGCGCGCGTCCTCGACGGTGGGGTGCCAGGTGTCGCCGCCGAGCTCCCCGTGCACCGTATAGCGGAACAGCATGGCACCCGGCGTGTCGTCGGCGATGAGGAGGATCACGTCGGGCGCCGGGGGGATCTTCGACGGGTCGATCGGGAACCCCTTTGTCTGCGTGATGCGCCGCTCGCCTTCGAGTGGCCCCACGAGTGCGAGCGCGCGTGTGCGGTTGGGTTGTGTCATAAGGCAAGAGACCGGGACACATCTAGCCTATCATCCAACCGGCTTCATCGTCAGGGTACCACCGCAACTGCGCAGGGCATGAAGGGCGCGGAATGCCTAAGTGCGCGAAATCACAAAGGGCGCGGAATCACAGACAGCGCGCCAATCACAAACGGCGCCAGGCGCGAAATTCCAAACGACGCGACCCCGAACGACGCAAGTCTAAACGACGCCGGCGGGACGGCGAGTTGTCGCCTAACGATTTCGCAGATCGGCGGTATCGTTGCCGGGCCGTTCGGGGTCGTCGATCATGTGGCGTGGCGGTAGCTCGGGGCGTGGGGTGTCACCCGGAGTGGCCACGTCTGGGGCCGGAAGCGGGTCCGTGTACGGTGGTGTTCCCTCGGAGTTCGCGGGCACCGCAAGCTCCTCCGCGCGTTTCACCTGGTTTGCTTTGTCGCTCATGCTGGTCACCGGCAGGCTCGAGAGCGGGTATGGCTGGACGGAATAGCCTATCCACAACTCGGCAGATCATGTGCCGTCGATGGGATTCCGTTGACTCCGAGGCTGTCTAATCGCGCCAGCAGTTGGGACCATGCGCCTCTCTCATTGGGACGCTCAGGGAGCCAACACACGCGCATCCAGCGAGTTTGCTTGATCGCGTGACAGTTGTAAGCCGTATCCACGTGCGCGCTCATCCGGACGTCCCATGCGCGTTCTTCATCGCTGGCGCGTCGCTCATCTGCAGGCGACGAGTACACCATCATCCAATTCTGCGACAGCCAGAACACACCGAACTGGCCATCCACACCGTGTGTGTGCTCTACGAGACGAGTGACGCGATTCCCCCCAAAACCGAAGCCCTCGTAGATCCGGATCTCGCGCCGCACGCCCGGTAGCAGCACCGCCGAGTCGAGCCGTGGCAGATCGCTGGCCCTGGCGATCTCGGTAACCGCGTCGCGGAAGATGCGACCGCCGATCGAATCCGTCTGGGCGTGCGCGTCGGCCGAAGCCGGACCCGCTAGGATGACCACGATCCCTGCCGAGACGATGCCGAGCTTCACGCGTGGGCCTGAGTCGTTAGGTTCGCCGAGTCATCGCGAGAACACCGTGCCGTGCGGGATGGCCTTGCCGGTGAAGCCGTGCGGCCATGTCTTCTGATTGAAGCTAACGCCGGGGCTCGCGGCGCCCGCGTCGCGGAATCGCTCGTCGAGTGTCAGCGCGCCGGTCGCGGGATCGAAATCAATGATGAAGAGACGATTACCCGTCCCGGCGCCCGCGGAATTCAACGCGATCCGTCGGCCCGTGTTGTCGATCGAGATCCAGTGCGGCTGCTCATCGTCGCCGACTTTGAGCGTCGCCACGTCGCGTGGATGCTCCGGGTCTGCGATGTCGAGCGAGACGAGCGCGTGCGCCTCGGGCACGGTCTGAAGCCAGTAGTGGCCGACGAGCAGCGGGACGCCGCAGTTCTTGCCCTCGAACCCCTTCACGAACGTCGCGCGCGGATCGACGCCATCGAGGCCGCGTACGAGATAGAGTCCGCAGTTGAACGTGTGGATGTACGCACGCCTGCCGTCCGACAGCAGGAACGGCTCGCCGGTGAACTGCTGTTCGTCGCCGCGCGGACCGGGCGGAAGTGCGATGCTCTTGAGGAGTGTGAGGTCCGAGAGACGCCACAGCTGCACCCACTGTGACGTCGCTTTCTTGTTCGCCTCGTCCATGTCGGTGGTCGTCGACAGCGCGCGATCGAGGGCGCGAATCGGCAACACGGAGTACGGATAGATGTACCGGTCGGGAATGGTCGAATCACGCGCGCCTCCCGTCCGGATCACCGCTCCGCGCTCGTCCATCTCCACAAGACCACCGGTGGTGTGCTCGCCACTCGAGGCCATCGCGTCGTGCATGGGTGACGCGGCGCTCGACGACGCCGGCATCGCGACGTCGGTCGTCGATTGGTTGTACTGGAACGTCGCAAGCACGTTCCCGTTAGGCAGCCGGACGTACGTGTGTGGGTGGCTGAAGCCACCGAGGTCGCCGAACGATGTGAGGATCTTCGGCGTTCGCGGCGTGGACAGGTCGAAGAGCCACGTGCGCCCGGCGTGGAACCCGTTGGCGAGCAGGTGGTTGTCAGCAGCCACCACGGCTTCCGTGTGGTGCGGATGCGTCCCCGCCATCCCGGTCGGAAGCGAGGCGACGACCGAACCGTACGCGGGCGACGACGGCGATGCGTCGATCACGCCGAGGAAGTCGCTCGACACACCGGCGGAATCGCCAGCCCAGACGAAGAGGTATTCGCCTGCGGCAGCCGGCATCTCGTGACGGCACGCCGCGCACACGACGACGACCGCGGCGGTGAGACATCGGCGAATCGACCTCATACCCTGCGCCGCCTCGCGACGACCAGCAAACCCAACCCCACGATGAACAGCAGCCCACCGTAGACGGCCCACTTGGTCTGGCCGGTCATGAAGCTGCCGGGAAGCACGTTGATGCCCTGAAGAAACCAGACACATCCGACGAGTAGGCACAAGACGCCAACGACAGTCGACGCGATTCGCATGGAGGTCCGGGTTCAGGAAGGTGCCCGCAAACGATACCCTGAGACAGGACTCCATCATAGGGCGCCGGCCATGACGGCGCGAGCAGTAACGCTACTGCGCCGTCTTCTTCATCAGTTCCTTGACCGCAGCCTCGATCTGCTGATCCCGTCCGGCGGTCATGATGGCCGGATCCATGCGCACCTTGATGTCCGGCTCGAACTGGTTTCCTTCGCCGAACTTGCCGTCTGGCGTCCGCCATCCGCCCATCGGCATCCCGAAGTAGATCGTCGGATCGATCTGCGTCTCCCACCAGACGAACGTGCCCGTTCCCGGCACCGGCATGCCGAGCGTCTTGCCGATTCCTTTCTGCCGGTACGCCAGCGGGAAGAGATGTGCGTCGGAGTAATCGCTCTCGTTGACGATCACGATCGACGGTTTCGTCCACTTGTCGCTCGGCTCCACTCCGACTTTTTGGCCGTGCGGGATGATATCGAAGTAGGCCTTCCCACTGAGGAAGTCAGACAGCTGCTCGTGAATGTTGCCGCCGCCATTGAACCGCGTATCGACGATCACCGCCTGCTTCGTCCAGCCGCGTCCGAGCACTTCCTCGAACACCGTGCGCATGCTCGGGTCGTCCATTGACCGCACATGGACGTACCCAATGGTACCGCCCGATAACGAGTCGACTTCCGCGCGACGCTGCCGTACCCAGCGCTGGTAGAGCAGTTCATCCTCCGCTCGCGCGTCGATCGGCTTGACCGCCTCGTCCCATCGTGTATTCGTCGCCGGGTCGAACACCGATAGCAACGTTAGGTGCTTCACCTTGCGGTTGAGGAGCGCGTAGAAGTCCATCTGCGGCGTGATGGCCTCGCCGTCGATCTTCTCAATGATATTGCCCGCCTTGATCTTCGACGTCGCATTGTCCGCCGGCCCACCCACCACGACCTCGGCGACTCTCGCGCCGGAGCCCGTATACGAGAAGTCATACAGGAGTCCGAGCTCCGCCGTCTGATCGGTGTTCGGCGCCGAGGCGATGAACCCGCTCCCGGTGTGCGACGCGTTTACCTCGCCGAGCATCTCGCTCAGCATTTCGGTGAAGTCGTAGTTGTTCGTGATGTACGGCAGGAAGCGGTGATACGTGCGGTAGTAGTACGACCAGTCCGCGCTCGTGATCTCCGGGAGGTAGTACTTCTCCTTGAACTGCCGCCACGCGTGGTCAAAGATGTACTCGCGCTCGATGCCGCCGCGCAGCACCATCTCGCCGTTCGTCTGGAACGGCTTCGCCTCACCATTCTCGGTGTTGATCTTCTGGAGCTTTCCGTCGGTCAGGACGAAAAGGAACTTGCCGTCGGGGGACAGTTCCATCGTTCCCGTGTTCTTCGCGCCGAGCTTGGCGAAGAGCTTCGTGTCGTGCGTCCGCAGCTCCGTTACCCAGAGGTCGTTGCCCTTGTCGAACGCCGTCAGATAGAATAGCCGCTCACCATCCTTCGACAGGGCCCAGCCGCCGAGCGACGACGTGTTGATCGTTAGGCGCGCCTTGCGCTCATCGAGGTTGGGCCAGTCGATCGCGATCGGTTTGGCCGCCTCGGGCTTCGCCCTCTTCGCCGAGTCGGGCTTGAGCTTCAGCGAGTCCGCCCTGGCTTTCGTCGCCGAGTCCGTCTTCTCTTCACGCTCCTTCACGAGCGCGAACTCTTCCTTCGACAAGCGGAACCGATCCCACGCCGCATGCGAGAAGAACATGCCGTAGACGTCTCCGGTGATGATCCCGCCGCCCTGCTGGCGCGCGCCTTCGCGATCGGCAAACCAGATCATCGCCTGGCCGCCCAGCACCCATTGCGGTCCGACGTTGTCGTAGCCGCTGTGGGTGAGGTCGCGCAACTCGCCTTTGCCGTCGGACGACACGAGTCCGACCTGCGGCGTGAAGATCCGGTCCTTGAGCCCAAACTGAACGAGGAACCATTTGCCATCCGGCGACCACTGATAGTACTGATCGCCGTCCGCGTACGAGTAGTTGTGCTCCGCGGAGAGGATCGTTCGCGTCGCTTTCGTTGCGAGGTTCACGACCTTGAGCGTCACACGGTTCTCGAGATACGCGACTTCCTTTCCGTCCGGCGAGAAGGTGGGCTGATACTCTTCGGCCGCCGTCGCCACGGCGGGGCTCTGCGTGAGCACCGTGGACACCGAGAAGTACGGCTCTTCTTTTCGTGCGATGCTCGTGATGTTCACGTCCCAGCTGCTGTCGCGTTCCACCGCGTAGACGAGCGAGCGGCCGTCGGGGCTGAAGTGGACGCTCCGTTCCTGCCACGGCGTGTTGGTGATCCGCTTCGTCGTACCGCCGTCGACGCTCGAGACGAAGATCTCGCCGCGGAACA
>JAJKIV010000023.1 GCA_021154285.1 Gemmatimonas sp.
GCGATCGAGGAAGACACCAGGCGACGCGCGGGCAGTGCCGTGGTCCGTGTCGAGGTGGAACGAGCGATGCCGCCATCGCTGCGCTCGATGCTGCTCCAGGCCTTGCGCTTCGACGGCGGCGAACAGCTACTCCCGCTCGGCGACGATGATGTGTACGAGATCGGCGAGCCACTCGACCCGACGATGCTGAAGGAGCTGGCATCGCTGTCGCTCCCTGAGCTGCACTTCCCGCCGTTTCAGCCGCGAAACGCCTTCCCGCCAGACCGCTCCCTATTCGAGCTGGTGACGGAGCACGACCGACTCGTGCAGCATCCGTACGACGACTTCGCCACCTCGGTGCAGCGTCTGGTCGAAGAGGCGGCCGACGACCCTGCGGTCACGACGATCAAGCTGACGTTGTACCGTTCGGGGCAGCGCTCGCCGATCGTGGACGCACTCGTTAGGGCGGCTCAGGCGGGAAAGGAAGTCTCGGTGTTCGTGGAGCTCAAGGCACGCTTCGACGAAGCGCAGAACGTGCACTGGGCACGACAACTCGCGAAGGCCGGCATCCATGTCGTTCACGGACTCGTTGGGGTCAAGAACCACGCGAAGATCGCCCTCGTCGTTCGTCGCGAAGGGACCACGTCGCGCCGGTACGTGCACGTCGGCACGGGCAACTACAACGCGGCGACAGCGCGGTTCTACACCGACCTCGGCCTCTTTACTGCCGACGAAGCGCTCGCCGCCGATGTGAACGAGTTGTTCAACGAGCTCACCGGCTCATCGCATGGGCCGTCTGCACAATATCGCCGGTTGCTCGTCGCGCCACACGCCTTGCTGCCCGCGCTCATCGCGCGCATTGACCGCGAGACCGAACATGCGCGCGCGGGGCGGAAATCAGGCATTCGGGGCAAGCTCAATGGACTATCCGATCCGGACATCATCGCGGCGCTCTACCGCGCGTCGCAGGCCGGCGTGCCCGTCGAGCTGATCGTGCGCGGGATCTGTCGGTTGCGTCCCGGTGTCCCGCGGCTATCGGAGGGGATACGCGTCGTCAGCCTGCTCGGCCGATTCCTCGAGCATGCGCGCATCTACCGATTCGCCAACGGCGGCGACGCCGAGTACTTCATCGGGTCCGCCGACTGGCGGCCGCGGAACCTCCGACGCCGCATCGAGACGGTCGCACCCGTCGTGGACGCCGAGAGCCGGGCACGGCTCGACGCGATTCTCGATCGTGAGCTCGCCGACGCCGCCGCATGGGGATTGCGCGCCGATGGCACCTACCGCCGCACGTCGACGTCGGCCGATACGCGGTCGGTTGCGCAGTCCCTGTTCGCGGCCGAGGCGCAGTCGAAGGGCGAGCTGGCCCCGAGGTGATGGAGCAGGACACTGGGCGGCGATGGTGCAGCAAGTCCGCATCGCGCCTCGGGTTCGCGGTGAGCGTCGTTCCGGCGGTGCTGGCGTTAGGCACCGCCCGAGTGGTCGGCCAGGTTCCTTCGCGCGCGCCCTCAGCGGGCGTCGAGAGCGTCACGGTCGTGCCGGGCTCGGTCTACCGGACCGGCGCGTTAGGCCGATTCTTCTACGGGGAGCATTATCGCAGCCTGTGGACGACGCCACTGACGGTCGCGGTGCTGTCGCTCGACCGGTACGCCGGCGGCCTGCGTCCACTCGAGCGAGGCGGATCGCAGCAAACGAAGTCGCTCCGATTCAGCGGGGCCGACGGCCGCGAGTACGTCTTCCGCTCGATCGACAAGGACCCGTCGCCCAGTCTGCCGCCCGAGTTGCGCGGCACGTACGCCAAGCACGTCCTCCGTGATCTCATCAGCGCGCAACATCCCGGTGGCTCACTGGTCGTCGCGCGGCTGCTCGATGCAGCGGGGGTGCTGCACTCGACGCCGCAGCTCGCCGTCATGCCGGACGACCCGCGCCTCGGGGAGTTTCGGCAGGAGTTCGCGGGGATGCTCGGACTGATCGAGCTGCGCCCCACCGGCGACCCGGATGACGCCATCAGCGACGGAACCGGGATGACGCGCGTGGCCAGCTCCCAGAAACTGCTGGAGCGTATCACCGAACATCCCAACGAGCGGGTCGATTCGCGCGCGTTTCTCGCCGCCCGACTCTTCGACATGTTCGTCGGCGACTGGGACCGGCATCCGGATCAGTGGCGTTGGGCTCGCACCGGCACCACGCCTAACGATCAATGGCTGCCGATCCCCCGTGACCGTGACTGGGCGCTCGTGAAGCTCGACGGGCTGGCGTGGTCGCTCGCCCGTTTCGCGTACCCGTATCCACAGTTCGTCAGCTTCGACGCGACGTTCTCCGATGTGATCTGGCTGACGTGGACCGGCCGCGCGCTCGATCGGCGGCTGCTGTCCGAGCTTTCGCGGCCCGTCTGGGATTCCGTGGCAACGGCGCTCCAGGCGAATCTCTCGGACTCGGTGATCGATGAGGCCATCCACCAGCTGCCGACCGGGCTCGCGACAGCGAGCAGCGACTTCCTGCGAAGCACGCTCGTCAGCCGTCGCGAACATCTCCGAAAGGCAGCGCGGCGTTTCTACGACATCCTCTCCAACGAGCCCGAGATCCACGCGACGGATGCGGGTGAGCTCGTCGAAGTCACGCGCGTTGGCCCGCGGATCACGGACATCACGGTGCACCAGCGCTCGAAGTCTGGTGTCGTGGACCCTCAGGACTGGTACCACCGCCGCTTCGACGCCAGCGAGACGCGAGAGATCCGGATCTTCCTCTACGGCGGTGCAGATCAAGTCGTGGTGCGCGGCGCAGCGAACGGACGCACGATCGTGCGGGTGGTCGGCGGACGAGGGCGCGATGCGATTGCTGATTCCACGGCAGGTGGGCACGCCGCGAATCTGCGGTATTACGACACTGACTCCACGACCGTCGTCGCTCCGGGAACGCAGGCGCACATCGACCGACGGACATACGTGCCGCCGCGCACACGGCGCGGATTCATCGACCCACCCCGCGATTGGGGATCGCGATGGCGAACGGTGCCGTGGCTCGGGTATTCGACCGACGCCGGGTTGTTCCTCGGCGGAGGACCGGCCTTCGAGCGCTACGGCTTCCGACAGCATCCCTATGCGGTCCGAGCGAGCTTGCTGGCAGGCTACGCGTTCGGCGCCGGCAAGGGACGCGTGGAGCTTTCGGCCGACATGCGACGCGAAAATTCCGACACACACCTCACCGTCGTCGCCCGTGCCTCGGGGCTCGACGTCCTGCATTTCTACGGATTCGGCAACGAAACGCCTTCGCTCGGGTCGAAGGACTCTCATCTCGTGGAGCAGCGGGCGAGCGGGCTCGAGCCGATGCTGCATGTCCCGGTCGCGCGCCGTCTCACATTCGACCTCGGCATCAGTGTACGGCGTACGACGACAGAGCTCGACAGTGGAAGCTTCATCAATGACGCGAAGCCGTTTGGCGTCGGGACGTTCAAACAGTTCGGCGCGCGGGCGGGGCTGACGTTCGACTCGCGCGACATTGCAGCGAACGCGAAGCGTGGCGTCTTCGCGTCGCTGCAAGCCGCGGAGTATCCGGATGTGTGGAGCGCAGAGGGACCGTTCGGCCACGTGCGCGGGCAGGTGGCGACCTATCTGAGCGCACCGATTCGGCTCGACCCGGTGCTGGCGCTGCGTGTGGGCGGACAGAAGGCATGGGGCGACTATCCCTACTTCGACGCAGCATTGCTTGGCGGCGGCTCGACGCTACGAGGTTGGCGACAAGACCGCTTCGCCGGCGACGCGTCGATCTATGGCAACGCGGAGCTCCGACTCTTCCTCACGCGCTTCTTCCTGTTGCTGCCAGGCGACCTCGGTGCGTTCGGTCTCGCGGATGCCGGTCGTGTATACGTGTCTGGAGAAAGCAGCGACACGTGGCATACCGCCTTCGGCGGCGGACTGTGGGTCTCGTTCCTTGGTCGCGGCAATACGTTCAGCGTCTCACTGGCCCACGGCCGCGAAGGCAACGCGGTCTATTTCCGGAGCGGGATGCCCTTCTAGACGATACCTAACGCCACACGCGGTCCGACGTGCCCCTGGACTCCGGCGGAATGATGCGGCGAGCGATCGCCTCGAACCGCGGATGGCCCCGCAGGATGTCGAGCGCGGGCTCGCGGCCAATAAGGTTCATCCAGCCGACGCGCTCCTCGTACGCCCGCTCGAGATGGTCGAGCGCGGTGTCGGTCTCGCCAAGGTGTGCGTAGGCAAAGGCCAGTCCCATTGGCCAGATGAATTCGGCTGTGCGCCCCTCGACTTCGGCGAGCACGGCACGCGCCTCGTCAGGCTGCTTGCCGACAGCCAGCGCATAGGCCAGCATCACCAGGTAGAGCGATCCGCGCCCGGAGAGAGTCACGCCATCGCGGAATGCGGCGATGGCTTCGTCAGGCTCTCCGGCCTGCGCGCAGATGAGACCGTGGGAGAACGCGCCGTATGCCGAGGAAGGATCCAGGTGACGGAGACTGCGGCCATCGCTCAAGGCCTGGTCCATTCGCCGCACCAGATACAGGATCCAGCTCCCATTGCCGCGAACGGCCATCGCGACCGGATCCAGCCGGCAAGCCATGTCGCGCATGGCGAGTGCCTCGTCGAAACGTCCCTCCGCAGCGAGCTGCATCGCGTAGAGGACGTGCAGCATCGCCCCACTGGGATTGAGCTCGACGCCCCGCGCGAGCGCCGCTTCCGAGCCCTTCCAGTCGTAATCGTACCACCCGCGAAACATGCCGACCGAGCCGTACGCTTCGCCCAGGGAAGGGTCGAACTCCAGCGCCTTCGTTGCCGCCGCGTACGCCTCGGGGTAGGTATCGTGCGGCCGCACGCCCCAGTAGCCGGCTCCCATGTAGAATTGGGCGTCGGCGAGCGCCGCGTAGGCGCGGCCGAAAAAAGGGTCGCGCGCGATCGCCGCACGGTAGTAGTCGACCGCCTTCGTGAAGTCGGCCGGCGTCACCTTGTTGTAGTGGTGCCGTCCGAGCAGATAGAGGTTGTACGCCTCGACGTCGTCGGTCGGCTTCTTGTTGAGGCGAGAGTGTTCGCCAGGGGTCACCTGCGTCTCCATCCGTGCAGCGATCTGCTCCGCCACGTCGCTCTGAATCGCGAAGATGTCGTCCAGCTCGCGATCGTACGTCTCGGCCCAGATCGTCTCGTCGGTGTCCGAGTCGGTGAGCTGTGCGCTGATCCGCACACGGTGGCCGGCTCGTCGCACGCTGCCGCCGATCAGATGTGAGACGCCGAGCGCGTGGCCAATCTCGCGTGCAGGCTGCTGGGACTTCTTGTACCGCATTACCGAGCTGCGTGAGATCACCCTCAGCCCGCGAAGCTTGGCGAGCTGGGCGATGATCTCCTCGTGAACGCCATCCGAGAAGTATTCGTTCTCCGGATCTGCGCTCATGTTCTCGAACGGCAGCACGGCGACGAACCGACTGGCATAGGTGGCTGTCGGCGACGACGTCCCGCGGGCCTCCGGCACCTCAGGTGAACGGACGAACGACGCGTCGACCGGCCGACCCCCCAGGACCACGTGATCGAGCGCGCGAACGAGATCGCTCCCCGATGCGAATCGGTTCGCGGGTTCCTTCGCGAGTGTGCGGGCGACCACGTCGTCGAGCGTTTCCGGGACCTCTGGTCGCAGCCCGCTCGGACGTGGGACCGGATTCCGGATGTGCGCCACGACGATCGCCGCCCCCGACCTCCCGCGAAATGGTGGCTCCCCCACCAACATTTCGTAGAGCACGCAGCCAAGCGAGTAGATGTCGCTGCGGCCGTCGATCTCGCGGTCGCCATCTCCCTGTTCGGGGCTCATGTAGAGGGGAGTCCCGAGCGTGACACCAATGGCAGTGAGAGTCGATGTCGGCATCGACCGAGTGATTGCCCGCGCGATGCCGAAGTCGGTAACGAGCGCGTGGCCGTCGTGGAGCAGGATATTCTCGGGCTTGATGTCCCGATGGATGATCCCCTGGCGATGCGCGTAGTCGAGTGCCGTCGCCACTTCACGCGTGAGCCGGACGGCGTCCTCCAAGCTGAGACGGCCTTCGCGCGCGAGCCGCAACCGCAGCGACTCGCCCACGATGAATGGCATCGTGTAGTAGGGCAGCCCATCCGCGTCGCCGGCGCTCAGCAGCGGGATGATGTGCGGATGGAGGAGCCCGGCCGCGAGGTGAATCTCGCGATGGAAGCGCTCGAGGCTGACGTCGCGCGCCATGTCCGGTGGCAGGATCTTCACGACCACGCGCCGACTGAGCGCGCGTTCCTCGGCCACGAAGACGCGACTCATGCCGGCGCCGGCAAGCTCACGCTCGAGCGTGTACCCCCGGCCTAGCGTTGCCTGAAGCTGTTCACGGAGCTCGGTGGTCACCTTCGTCCTCCAGAGCGCGCCACTCGTCGCGGATCCAACATACGAATGCGACGCCCCGGCGAACAGCCGAGGGCGAGCAAAGGACGGCAGAGGTGGCAGCGATTGCTCCTGTGGGCCAGCTTTGGCAGCATTACAACAGCATGCTGCCGACCGGCGGCCTACCAGGGGAGCCTATGAAGAAGAAGGGACCGCGATCCATACCAGACTTCTCCCGCAAGCAGAAAGGGCGGCCGGAGAAGGTGTCGTCCGACGTAGCCGCGCCAGCGCCTCGACCGCCAAAAGACGTCACGCCGAAGTCCGCGGGGACCTCCAAGGCCGGAGGCCCCCGCGGCCGATGAAGATTTCCGGCCTTCGCGCATATCGCATCGAGCTCCCCCTCCATGAGGGGAGCTACAAATGGTCCGGCGGCAATGCCGTGACCGTCTTCGACTCGACCGTCGTCGCCGTGGATACCGACGCCGGTATCACCGGCTGGGGCGAGGTGTGCCCCCTTGGCCCCGCCTACCTGCCGGCGTATGCGGCGGGCGCCCGCACCGGAATCGCGGAGCTGGCACCACAGCTCCTCGGCGCGGACCCGATGGCGTTAGGCACGCTCAACGAGCGGATGGACGCCGCCATGCGGGGACATCCGTACGTCAAGTCGGCGATCGACATGGCGTGCTGGGACATCCTCGGCAAGGCGAGCGGGTTGAGCGTCGCCACGCTCATGGGCGGACACGTCGGCGACGACTTCGCGCTCTACCGCGCGATCTCGCAGGAGTCGCCCGAACAGATGGCCGCACGGATCGCGGCGTACCGAAAGGAAGGGTACACCAAGTTTCAGCTCAAGGTGGGAGGCGACCCGAATACCGACATCGATCGCATCCGGGCAACGTCGGCGGTGCTCGAGCGCGGTGACGTGCTGATCGCCGACGCGAACACCGGGTGGACGCAGCATGCCGCGATTCGCGTCGCCGACGCCGTGCGCGACGTGGACGTGTACATCGAGCAGCCGTGCCCGACGTACGACCAGTGCCTGGCGGTTCGCCGCCACACGAATCGGCCCTTCGTGCTGGACGAGGTGATCGACGGCATCGACATGGTCGTTCGCGGCGTCGGCGATCGCGCGATGGACGTCATCAACCTCAAGATCTCGAAGGTCGGCGGCCTGACGAAGGCCCGGCAGATCCGCGATCTCTGCGTGTCGTTAGGCATCGCGATGACCATCGAGGACACGTGGGGCGGCGACATCACGACGGCAGCGATCTCGCACCTCGCGCACAGCACGCCCACGCGGTACCTGTTCTCGGCCACCGACTTCAACTCATACGTCACGGTGTCGTTCGCGGACGGGGCGCCCCGGCGCGCTCAGGGCCGTCTCGCCGCGTCGCGCGAGCCCGGGCTCGGCGTAAAGCCCAGGCTCGATCTCCTCGGTCAGCCGGTGATCAAGATCGGCTGACGACCGAGTGGTCGCCGCACCTACTGCTCGCCCAGCGGCGTGATCTGGATGCCGCCGTTGGGCGCGTCGAGCAGGAGAATGGTGCGGATCCACAGGGCGTCCACGCGAATCGGGCCGCTCTCGGCCAGGACTTCGTCCGTGCCCTTCTTCGTCACGCGGATGACCCAGTTCCCCGGCGTGCTCTCGATGAAGGGCGTTGACGCCTTGTACGGGAACGGATCCATGAACGTCACGAACGTCCCGAAGTCCGGTTGCGTGCGGTACACGTCGATGTCGGGCGCGTTCGCGGCCAGGTGGGACACGCGAAGCTTTCCCTTTCCTGGCACCGGGGTCGCGCCGGTGTCGCCGAGTGCGACGGGGTTGAGCGCGCCCGGCGAGCCGATCACGACGACGCGTGTGGTGTCGCCAGCGCGTAGTGTGACCGTGGCACCACCGGCGGTCGCCGCGGTCCCCGCGGGCACTGCTTTCACCTGATGCTGGCCTAACGACAGCGCGATGGGCGCGGTCGGTACGCCGTAGGCCGCGTTCGTGAGGCGGGTCTGCCCGTCGACCACGACGTCGATGGCGGCCAGTGACGCAACGCCGGGGATGATTTGCAGCCGGCCGTCGGTGTTGCCGCCGACGGCGGGGCTGGTCGAGTCGCCTGAGCAGGCGGCCACGACGCTAACGGCGGCGAGCAGCCATAACGATCGAGTTGTCATGCGGAGCTCCAGGTTCAGGGGCGAGTCTGTTCAACTCGTTGAAACCCCTGTCGGGCTGGCGGCGTCACCGCACGAATTGGGGTCAGAGTCGAATTTCATCGTTCCAACGCTCGAGCGTTGGGATGATGAAATTTCGACTCTGACCTCAATTTCCTAAACCGTGGCCGGTGGGACCAGATCGGGTACGGGATCCAGCTGCTCGATGCCGCACCAGTTGAGCAGACCCGCGAGGTCCTGCGCGTGCTCCATGGTGTCGACCATCACCTGAGCCATTCCGTTCGTCACAATGGGCAGTACCGGAATCCGATTGCGCCCGGGTCGTCGCAGTGCTCGTCCAATGGCTTGCCATGGGCCCGATCGCGAGGCCAGATCGATGCCTCGCCGTCGCAAGGTTTCCGCTAGATGGTAGACCGCGGTGGGCTCGTATCGTCGGCGACGATCCGCCTTTGAGTGTGTTCCCCCCGCGCGTCCTTCCTTCGTTTCCTCCATAGTGCGCCTCCCGATCTCGTACAGCCGGGAGTAAGCAAGAACCGGGCACACCAGTGCGTTCGCGCGCCATCATTTTCGATGCGCGTCTAGCGGCAGCAACGTTCCGTCTGCGGCCGCGAGATCAGCCAGCTTTGTGGCCGCCTGATCAGCTAGCGCGATCAGACTGGAGCTAGTGACCGTCAACGGTCGAGGCTCAACACCGCCGGCCGTCCTCTCCATGGTCACATCGAGCACGTACAGCCTGTCGCTCCGCACAATTCCGCCGGTCACGACCCATCGGGCGCCGCTCTGCAGGCCCAGCCGTCGCAAATCCTCACGGGTGAGTGCCGCACCGCGCGGGAGACCGAGCGCCTGACGCGCCTCTCGAACACGCTCGGGTGACACGACGTGCACTCCCGACAGCCTCGCGATATTGGCCGCGACCATTTCAGGAAGGCCGAGTTCGAGCCATGCGGTGGCCGAATCGCCGGCGGTGTTGCGGACGTCGATCACCGCGACCGACGGTCGGTCCACGCCAGCCGGATCGGCGGGCAGCGACGACGCGTTGCGCGCGGTGAAGCTCGTCGCCCCCAGAAAGAGAAACGTCGCAAATGGAATCGCCGCGAATCGGGAAGTCGTCACGCGGCCCAATACCTTCTCGAGTGGACCCGGCTCGGTGACCCGTTGGACGGGGGCTGAGCGCGCGGCGGGCGACTTCGTGATTTCCGTGAGGCTGTCCCGAATCGACGCGGCCAGCTGACGCACCTCGCGCGCTGGCGCCAGCTCGTACTCGCGCTCCAGCCGCCGCTCGAGCGCGGCGTATTCCCGTACTGCTGCCTGGTACGCATCAGCGGTCGCGGGCGCCTTCAGGGCGTTCAACAGGTAAAGCGCGGCATCGACGTTCGTTGGCTCAGCAGCGAGCCAGTCACGCGCGAGCTCGGCGCAGGCATCCCACTTCCTGGTTCGTGCGAGCGCCAAGCATTGATCGGCCAACGGTTTGCTGTCTGTTTTGCGGCGATATATGGCGTCCATCGACGTGGTGGCAATGAGAAGAGCTCGCGGCGCAGGTCGGGCGTCCTCGTTCCGACCCGTGCATCGCGCGCCTCGAGATTGTACGTGTGGATTCGCTAATTCTTTTCACCACATGGTCACTCTGGCCGCGATCGACCGGCAACTGGCCCGACAAGCCCGCGACCGAGCGCGCGTCTTGTCGTCCGCCGGTCCGTAGCCGCACATTGAACCGAAGCGCGCGTCGGCTGCCGCGTTCGCCATTAGGTCCGCGATTACCATGGCTCGGGCGATAATCACTGCATCTCCGTTCGAGGAGTCTCGCGCGTCCCGCCTCGGCAAGCGGGCCGTCCTGTGGTTCATCCTCCTGCAGCTGCCGATCGGAGCGCTCTCCAGCTACCGGGCGTGGGTGCAGATCAAGGATCTCACGCTGACCACTACGAGCAGCACTCTCGTGCCCGGCGTGGTGGTGCGGTCCAATCTCGTGAGCTGGGCACGGGTTGAGTCCGACGCGCGCATAGAGCTGGTGCAGGGTCAGCGCGTCACGATGCTCGGCGAGGTGTACCTGCCGCGGAACCACGAGCCGGTGTTCGATCCACGGCCACGGCGCGGGTCGGTCGCAGTCGCGCTCACGCCGACGATGCTCGATGGGTTCGAGCCGGGAACGGCGACGCTCCGAGCCACCGCAGTTGGCCGCCCCCAGTGGCTGCGTGTTCCTCCACCGACGGTCCGGGAACAGCCGGTCACGATCGCCGCGCGTTAGTGGGCCGCGTCAGGCGAACGCCTAACGGACTATGACCGAGTCACGACAGCTGATCTGCCGACCCATCCTTCTTGCGGCCGTTTGCGTGGGCGCGTTCGTGCCCGTATGCGTGACCGCCCAGGAGAGCGCCACGCTGATGTCGCTCGAGGGCACGTACGGACGGAGCTACGGCCAGGGCGGAGGGGCTCGGCAGAATCGTGACGGCCCCGCGCTGGACGCGCTGCTCTCGTCGCGTCCGCGCCGGCCGGGCCTCCACGTCGCGTTCGGCATCGCCGTCGGCGCGCAGGGAAGTCACGCGAGCGGGCCGCCGTGTCTCAACCTCCCGGGGTTCGATTGCGTCCCGGATTTCCCTAGGATCTATACCCTCGGGCTTCTGGCCGGCGTCGAGAAGCGCGGGCAGTTCGGGGCGGCGCGCCTCATCGCCGGCCCGACGCATTTCCGAGCGGACGGTGGCGGAGCAACGTTAGGCGGCCAGGCGCGACTGGAGCTGGTCAGCCCACCACTTCACCGAATGGTGGCCGTCCTTTCGACGCGCCTGGGCCTCGCATGGAATCTCGACCGCCAGGACTACCGGCTCACCGCTGTCGGGCTGGGGCTGGGCTTCAACTGATCGAAAATGGGGTCAGAGTCGAACTTCATCGTTTGAACGCACCGAGGGATCGGTCGATCGGGGCTGCGTCCGCCGCCCTGGCATTACGCGGTCCTCACCGAATCGCGCCAGGGGCTGGCCCTCTCAGGTTCCGGCATCGACCGGTCCGGCATCTACGGTCTAGGATCGGGGCGGACCGTGATCGGCTGCGTGAGCGTGCGGCCGCCGGCGGTCAAGCGCACCGTGTAGCTGCCGACGATCGGTGGCGTCTCGGCACGTGCGCCGAAGCCGCCGGCGGGCGATAGGTTCCACGCCAGGCGATGCATTCCGGCAGCGGCGGACATGGGCTCCGGCGGCTGGCGCCACAGGGGGGACGTGTTCGGAATGCCGCCGGGTCGTCCGCCACCGAACCCACGTCCTGCCGGCTGCGGCTGACGGGTAGGGTCACTCGAGTAGGTCGCCACGACCGCGCCAGCCGAGTCGAGCACCTCGACCGTCACGGGCGCCGAGGAGGGCGCGCGCAGGTAGTAGTCGATGTACGCCGCGTTAGGCGGGTTCGGCGCCTGCGGCTCGTCCTTCTGCAGCGGTGTCCCGTTGTCGCCGCCCTGCTGGACGTTGATCGCGTCCGCGGGCTTGAACAGGTAGACGTCCGCCTTCGCGACGTCGTCCGTCGCCTGGCGCAGCGCCGAGATGTCGTCGATCACCCAGAATCCCCGACCGTGGGTCGCGACGACGAGGTCGTTCTCGTAGAACTCGAAGTCCCGAACCGACGTGACCGGAAGGTTGAGCTGGAGCGGCTGCCAGCTGTCGCCGTCGTCGAACGACAGGAACGCGCCGCGCTCCGTCCCGCAGACGAGCAGGCCGCGCCGCTGCGGGTCTTCCTTGATCGAATGCACGTACACACCCGCCGGGAGCCCGTTCGTGATCTTCTGCCAGCTCTTCCCCAGGTCACGCGTGCGGTAGATGTATGGCTCGAAGTCCTGCAGCTGATGGCGATCGACGCTCGCATACGCCGCGTTCGGGTCGAAGTGCGACGCTTCCAGCATCGTCACCCGACTCCATGCCGTGATGGCGTTAGGCGTCACGTTCTGCCAGGTCTTGCCGTCATCCTGCGTGAGCTGGATGAAACCGTCGTCGGTGCCGATCCAGAGGAGCGGCGCGCGGAGCGGCGATGGTGCGACCGCGTAGATGACGCCGCGCTTTCCGTTCCGGTCGACCTGTGCGGTCGCGGTCGCGTCGAGCGTCGTGGGCACGCCCGGGTCGGGTCGCGTCAGGTCGTCACTGATTCGCGTCCAGGTCTTTGCGGCATCGGTCGTCTTGAACAGGTACTGGTTGGCGTAGTAGAGCGCGTGCTGATCCGCCTGCGAGAACACGAGCGGCTGGGTCCAATCGGCGCGCGCCTGCTCGGGGGACTGCGGTGCCGTCGTTCCGCGGACCGCGGTGTTCGTCTCGAGATTCCACCGCGTGCTGATACCGCCGAAGATCACGCCGGGATTGAGCGGATCTGTGGCCGTCATTCCGCTCTCGCCACCAGCGCCGATCGGCTCCCAATCGCGCATCGAGATCTCGGCAAACTTGCCACGGGAGCGCACCGCCACTGCACCCGAGTCCTGCTGCGCGCCGGTCACCCAATACGGGAATCGGCGATCGACCGACAGGTGGTAGATCTGCGCCGTCGGCTGGTTGAGCCACGAGCTCCACGTGACCTCACGCGGGTCGTCGGTGCGCGCATTTCGCGTGATGATCGCGCCCTGGTCGCTGGCGACGATCATCGTGTTCGGGTCATCCGGAGAGACCCACGCCTGGTGGTAGTCGTCGCCGCCGGGCGATCCACGCAACGCGACCCACGTCTTGCCGCCGTCGCGTGTCCGGCTCACTGAGACGTTAGGCACGTACACGGTGTCGGCGTCCTTCGGGTCGACGGCGAGCTTCTCGAAGTACCAGCCACGGCCCCAGAGCGCCTGGTCGCCGGACATCTTCGTCCAGCTCGCACCGGCGTCGTCGGATCGGAAGAATCCGCCCTGCCCCTGTGGAGCTTGTGCGGCGCCTCGACCGCCTGTGCCGGCAGGAGGCGGCGGCGGTGGCGGAGCGTTAGGGTCCGGGACGAGACAGTCGACCACCGCGTACAGGCGACGCGGGTTGCTCGGCGCGACGACGACCCCGCTGCGGCCGATGCCTTCTTTCGGCAGGCCGTTCGTGAGCTGCGTCCAGGTTGTGCCACCGTCGGTGCTCTTGAAGATCCCGCCGCCCGGGCCGTTGGTGGGCGCGTAGGTGTACCAGGGCGGGCGGCGGGTGTTCCAGAGGCAGGCATAGACGACACGCGAATTCGTCGGATCGATCACGACGTCCACCGCGCCGACGTCGTTGTTCTTGAACAGCACCTTGCGCCACGACTTCCCACCGTCGACGGACTTGAAGACCCCGCGGTCGGCGTTAGGCGCGTAGAGGTGCCCGATGGCCGCGACGAACACGACGTCCGGGTTTCGCGGATCGATGGCGATCTTCCCGATGTGCTGCGTGTCGTCCAGTCCGACGTGCGTCCAGGACTTCCCGGCGTTCGTCGACTTGTAGATGCCGTTCCCAAAACTGACCGAATCGCGGAGCGTCGACTCGCCGCTCCCGACATAGATGGTGTCGGGCGCCGACGGGGCAACGGCGAGCGCGCCGATGGACGCCACCGGCTGCGAGTCAAAGATCGGCGTCCACACGCGTCCTGCGTCGATGGACTTCCACACGCCGCCGTTCACGTGCCCGAAGTAGAACTCGTTAGGTCTCCCGACCACGCCGCAGACGGCGTCCACGCGTCCGCCGCGGAAGGGGCCGAGCATGCGCCAGCGGAGCCCGGAGAAAAGCGGCGTGAGCCCGTCGGCTGCCGACGCCATGTGATGGCCCGGGATCGCGGCCGAGATTGGAAGTGCCCGAGCGATCCCCGTGCCGAACACGGACAGCCCTAGCCC